>JALYKM010000029.1 GCA_030774785.1 Gemmatimonadota bacterium | reverse complement strand
TCATCCGTGAAGGTGAGGGAGTCGCTGCCGCCGTCCTCCAAAACCTCAGCGTAGACCTCGACGAGATTCAGCAGAAGATCGAGGAGACTGTGAAGAAGGGTAAGGCCGCAGCCGCGACCGGGCCCGATCTCCCGTATACTTCGCGCGCCAAAAAGGTTCTCGAGCTCGCCATGGGCGAAGCCCGTGACCTGAGTCATGGTTACGTCGGCACCGAGCACCTGCTGCTCGGACTGCTGCGTGAAGAGAAGGGAATAGCCGCTCAGGTTTTGACCGACGCTGGAGTCAACCTCGATGCGGCCAAAGCGGAGACGCTTCGGCTTCTCGGCACCGAGATGCCGCAGGGCGGAAGCACGGCCGCCGCGCCGGGCACTCCCGGAACCACCCAGACGCAGACCGGCAAGGGAGAGAAGAAGTCCAAGACTCCCGCGCTCGACCATTTTTGCAGGGACCTCACGCAGCTTGCCGCCGACAACCAGCTCGATCCAACGATCGGGCGGGCCAAGGAGATCGAGCGCGTAATGGAGATCCTTACGCGCCGCAAGAAGAACAATCCGGTGCTCATTGGCGAGCCTGGTGTCGGCAAGACCGCGATTGTCGAAGGGCTCGCGCAGCTCATCGCGAATAGTGAGTGCCCGGATTCTCTGCGTGAGAACCGCGTGCTGTCGCTCGATATGGCAGCCGTCATCGCGGGCACCAAGTATCGCGGCCAGTTCGAGGAGCGCCTCAAGGCGGTCATGAACGAGATCGCTCAGAACAAGAACATCATCCTGTTCATCGACGAGCTTCACACGCTCGTTGGCGCGGGCGCAGCCGAAGGCGCAATTGACGCCAGCAACATGCTGAAGCCCGCGCTCGCGCGTGGCGAGCTGCAGTGTGTTGGCGCATCCACCTTGAACGAGTATCGCAAGTACATCGAGAAGGACGGAGCCCTCGAGCGCCGGTTCCAGACCGTCATCGTCGAGCCGCCTTCGGTGGACGAGACGGTGGAGATCCTCAAGGGACTTCGCAAGAAGTACGAAGAGCACCACAAGGTGACGATTCCCGACACGACGCTGGAGTCCGCGGCGAAGTTGTCGGAGCGCTACATCACCGACAGGTTCCTTCCCGACAAGGCAATCGATGTGATCGACGAGGCGGGGGCGCGCGCGCGTCTCGCAACGCAATCACCTCCGCCGGCCGTGGCCGAGCTCAAAGGACAGCTCGATGTCGTGAACGTGGACAAGGAATCAGCTGTACGCGATCAGAACTTCGAGCGCGCCGCGTCGCTGCGCGACCGTGAGCGCGAGCTGCAGGGCGAGATTCGCCGCAAGCAGGACGAATGGGAGAAGCATCGCCAGTCGCACCGTCCGGTACTCGGCGAAGAGGAAGTATCGTTCATCGTAAGCCGGTGGACGGGCATTCCCGTAATGAGGCTCCAGGAAGCAGAGACGGCGAGACTGCTGCGCATGGAGGAGGAGCTCCACGCCTCCGTGGTGGCGCAGGATGAGGCGATCAAGGCGCTGTCGCGCTCGATTCGCCGCAGCCGCGCCGGACTCAAGGATCCAAACCGCCCTATCGGCTCGTTCATATTCTCTGGTCCGACCGGTGTCGGGAAGACCGAAGTCGCTCGTGCGCTGGCCAAGTTCCTGTTCGCCGATCCTTCGGCGCTCATTCGCGTAGACATGAGCGAGTACATGGAGAAGTTCTCGGTGTCACGCCTGATCGGCGCGCCTCCGGGCTACGTCGGCTACGAGGATTCCGGCACGCTCACCAAGGCCGTACGCCGCAAGCCGTACAGCGTGGTTCTCCTCGACGAGATCGAGAAGGCGCACCCGGATGTCTTCAACATCCTGTTGCAGGTCCTGGATGAGGGGCACCTCACCGACAACTACGGACGCGTCATCGACTTCAAGAACACGGTCGTCATCATGACGTCGAACGTGGGCGCGCGCGACATCACCAAGGGTCGCGGTCTCGGCTTCCACGCGCCGGACATGAAGTCGAACTTCGACCGAATCGCGGAAAAGGTGAAGGAAGAGATGCAGCACACCTTCAATCCTGAGTTCCTGAACCGGCTCGACGACGTGATCGTCTTCCACCCGCTCTCGCGGGAGAACATTGCGGAGATCGTGACGATCCTCCTCAAGGATGTTCAGAAGCGGCTCGGCGACGAAGAGCTCACGCTGAAGCTGACGGAGGCAGCCTCTTCGTTCCTCGTCGAGCAGGGGTATGACGAAAAATTCGGAGCGCGGCCGCTGAAGCGCGCGATCCAGAAATACATCGAGGATCCTCTCTCGGAGAAGATCCTGCTTGCCGAATTCGCAAAGGGCGATGAGATCGAAGTAGACCTCGCAGCCGATAAGCAAAAGCTCGAGTTCCGGGTTTTGAGCGGGACCGCGAAGGCGTAGGTTACACCCTTCCGCACGCGGGGGCCGCCGGAGATAGCAACTCTCCAGCGGCCCTTTTGTCTAATAGGGAGACTCGCCCTCGAGCGAGGACCTCCACCAAACCGACTAGTGTATATTTGTGTGATGCGGAAAATTGCTTCATATACGCTGGCGCTCGTCGCTGCCAGCGCGGCTGCGCTACATGCGCAGGAGGCCGCGCCAGGAGCCTGCTCGACGCCTGAATCCATAATCGTCACCGGCAATTCGCGAGTGGACAGCGCCGCCATTCGGTCCACCGGCGGCCTGTCTACAGGCTCGCAGCTCAACGTCCACGACATCCAAAACGCAATCAAGGCGCTCTACGCAACGGGACAGTTTGACGACCTTCAGGTCATCTGTCGCGTGGCTCCGGACACCGGCAGCAAGGCCACGCTGGTCATTCAGGTTCGTGAGCGGCCAATTCTGACCGACTACAAGGTCATTGGCGCCGACCGTGTGTCTCCAAAGGACGTAAGGGAAAAGCTCGCCTTTCCAACCGGCAGCCCCGTTGACCCGGGCAAGATCGCGAAGGCCATTGCCAGCACGGACTCGCTATACGAGAGCAAGGGCTACTATCTCGCCCGCGTCAAGCCGGAATCGACCGTCGTCGAGGGCAAACTATCGATCACCTTCAACGTGGACGAAGGCAACCGCCTGGCGATTTCGGGCATTCGGATCAACGGCAACTCCAAGGTCTCGGACGAAGAGATCGTGGGTGCCATGGACACGAAGCCGGAGGGCTTCCTGTGGACGCGTAACGGTGAGCTCGACGACGCCAAGTACGCACAGGATCTGAGCGAGCACATTCCACAGCTCTACGCCAGCCGCGGATTCATCGACTTCAGAATTCTCAAGGATACGCTCATTGTCGATCGGGCGAAGGGCAAGGGCCTCATTGACATCACCGTGAGCGAGGGTCCTCGCTACACCGTCGGCAACTTCGAAGTGATCGGCAACCGGCGTTTCTCGACCGATCAGATCGGCGCGTTTTATCCGTTCGGCAAGAACCAGCAGGCGACGATCACCCAGAAAGCGACCGGCCTGATCCGGCGCAGCTACGTCAATCCTCGCAACACGTTCGATGCGGCAAAGTGGGACGAGGCACAGCAGAAGCTGATGGAAGCGTACAACGACGAAGGCTACATCTACGCTCAGGTTCGCCCCGTTACGGAGCGAGTGCCAAGCACCGATTCGGTCCGAAAGGTAAACCTTCGGTGGGAGATCGACGAGAGATCTCCGGCGATAGTGAACCGCATCGAGATCGTCGGCAACGACTACACCCACGAGTCCTGCATCCGGGAGCAGATCGTTCTCGCGCCCGGACAGCTATTCAACCGCAATTACCTGATCCGCAGCTACCAGAACATTGGCAATCTCAATTTCTTCGAGACCCCGATGACGGCACCCGAGACCCGCCCAAGCGGCGATCAGGGCGATGTCGACATCGTGTTCAACGTGAAGGAGAAGCGGACGGGTAACGTCAGCTTTGGCGCTTCGATGGGACAGGGGACTGGTCTCGGCGGGTTCGTCGCACTGGATCAGCCGAATCTCCTTGGCCGCTGCAAACGCGCACAGGTACAATGGAGTTTCGGACGTTACATCAACGATTTCAACCTGACTTACAGTGATCCGAACATCCGTCAGTCGCGAATTTCGGGAAGCGTCACGGCGTATCACAGCCGCTCGCGGTACAATATCGCCGACCTTGGCGGCATCATCAGGACTGGCGGCCAATTCCAGCTCGGCTTCCCCGTTCCGCAATCGCTGTACACGAGACTCTTCGTTTCCTATGGCGGGGAAAAAGTCAACTACACAAGCGATGGTTTCCTGAGCACGGTGGCACAGGCGTGCAAGAACTGCTTCCGCTCGACGCTCGGGTTCACGGCGCAGCACGATACGCGGACAGGGCTCCCTTTTCCGGCTGACGGCGGCCTCCAGTCGTTCAACGCGCAGTTCAATGGCGGTCCGCTTGGCGGAACGGCGAACTTCCAACGGTATACGACGGAACTGCGCTCATTCGCGCCGATCGGACGCATTGGGGGCAGCTTGCTGGGCAGCGAGCCGATGATGTTCGTCGTGGGCTTGTCTGCGCGAGCCGGCGCGGTATTCGGAAATCCCGGCCCGTTTTTCTCTACCCAGGCCTTCGCTCTCGGCGGAACTCAGTACGGCGAACAGTTGCGTGGATATGATGAGTTTTCGATTACTCCGAACGGGTTCGACCCGGCCGGCGATCAGGCCAGGGCGAGCCGTGCATCGTTCGGTAACGCGTTCTTTGTAGGCACGGGAGAGCTCGGTCTCAGAATCAATCAGTCCCTCTACTTGAACACTTTCTTCGAAGGCGGCAACGTTTGGAACAAGCCGCGCGAGTTCGACCCAACGCGGCTGTTCAGGAGCGCGGGCTTCGGAGTCGCGACTTTGAGCCCGCTCGGACCTTTGGGCGTGGACATCGGGTATGGGTTCGACAAAGTTGACGCTACGGGGCGGCCAGCACCTGGCTGGAAGCTCCACTTCAAGCTCGGACAGTTCTTCTAACACTGGAGTAATAATGCGAGTGCTTCTTCGTGCGGGCGCCATCGCACTTGTCACATCGCTGATCGTTGCCGGGACGGCCACAGCGCAGGCTCCGCAGGGAGCAGTGCCACCGGCCAAAATTGCCTACATCAATTCCGCTCTTCTGCTGCAGCAGGCCCCGGGCCGCGCCGAGGCGGAGGCACAGTTCGAGCGCGAAGTGGGAGTATACCGCCAGCAGATCCAGCGGATGGACGACTCCCTCAGGACGCTCGTCGCCTCGTTCGATCGCGAGGCGCCGAAGATGGACAGCGTTGCTCGCGAAGCGCGCCGGACGTCGATCGGGAGGCGCGAATCAGAGTATCAGACGCGCGCGCGCGGCCTCGACTCGACCATGCAGGCGCGGCAGGCCCAGCTGGTCAAGCCGATCATGGAGCGCGTGCAGAGCGTGATCGAATCGATTCGGACCGAGGATGGCTACGCAATGATCTTCGATGTCGGCGCCCAGGCCAGCGTAGTCGTCGCCGCTGACAAGAAGCTCGATCTAACGGACCGGGTGCTGGCGCGTCTCAAGTCGCAGGGAATCCCGTCCGCTGCTCCAGCCAGTGGAGCCGTTCCACAGCCCGCGGGAGTGACTCGGCCCAAGAAGTGAGCCGGACCACGGAATCGGGAAATTCAATCAGCGGTGATGGTGTTACCACCATCACCGCTGAGGCTATTGCGGCACTGGTTTCCGGCGAACTCATAGGCGACGGCAAGGCAGCGGTCAGCGGAGTCGCTCCGCTGGATCGTGCGCAGGACAGCGAGATGAGCATTCTTTCGAGCGCCAAGTACGCGCCGATGCTGGCGACTACGAGGGCGGGAGTCGTTCTTGTCGACCCCGAATTCCGCGACGCCGCCGGCCAGCCTCGGGCGCGCATCATAGTGAAGCAGCCGCTCGAGAAGCTTCTCTCGCTGCTGCCGAGACTTTACCCCGAGAAATCTGCCGTTCCTGGAGTCGCCGCCACAGCGCGCATAGGAAAAGGAGCAGTGCTCGGCGCGCAGGTCTCCATCGGCGAGTATGCGGTCATTGGAGCTGGGGCAAGGCTGGGTAACCGCGTCAGCATCGGAGCGCACTGCGTCATCGGAGAAGATGTTTCGATCGGCGACCATGCCCGGCTATCGCCCGGCGTGACGATTTACCCAGGTGCGATGGTCGGGGCACGGACGATCGTGCACTCGGGCGCCCGCATCGGATGCGACGGCTTTGGTTATGTCTTTCGTGATGGAGCCCACAACAAGATTCCGCACGTCGGCCGCTGCATCATCGGTGACGATGTGGAAATAGGGGCGAACACTACCATAGATCGCGGCAGCATCGACGACACCGTGGTTGGTAATGGCACCAAAATCGACAACCTGGTGCACATCGCCCACAACGTGCGCATAGGCGAGAAGTGCCTGTTGATGGCGCAGGTCGGTGTCGCCGGCTCCGTGACGATCGGCGACGGCGCCATTCTGGCGGGGCAGGCAGGAATCGGCGGGCATGTCTCGATCGGGGCAGGCGCGCGCGTCGCCGGCCAGGCGGGTGTGTTCGGAGACGTTCCAGCCGGTGAAACGTGGTCCGGCTATCCGGCGCGCCCGCACAGGGAATCTCTCCGCGCATCCGCCGCATTGTTTAAATTGGCCGGGATGATGCGACGGCTGGAGAAATTGCTCGAAGCGCCTGAATCCAGGTGAGTCGAAAGACGCTGGCCCGTCCAGCGACGCTGGAGGGCATCGGCCTGCACCTTGGCGTTGCCTGCAAGCTCACCTTTCAACCCGCCCGGTCCAGGCAGGGAATAGTGTTCCGGCGCACCGATTGTCCCGGGCTCCCGCGGATTCGCGCTCACGTGAGCGAGGTGAGCAGCAGCGAGCGGCGCACGCAGCTCGGGAAGGGTAATCATGCGGTGCACACGGTGGAGCACGTTCTCGCCGCCGTCAGCGGGATGGGCATCGACGACATCACGATCGACATGAATGGTCCGGAGCCGCCAATACTCGACGGCAGTGCCGCACCGTTCCTGACCGCTCTATCGGAAGCGGGGCTTGCGTCGGTGGATGGCGAGCCGGAGTTTTTGCATCTCACCGAGCCGGTCAGGATAATCGATGGTGCTTCCGTCTACGAGGCGTATCCACACGACGGACTCGAGCTAGACGTAACGATCGAGTTTCCGCATCCGCTGATCGGCAAACAGTCGCGTCGCTTCACTATCACTCAGGAGTCGTTTGCGAGCGAGCTGTCGAGAGCCAGAACTTTCGGTTTCGTCCACGAGGTCGACGCCCTTCGTGCGAAGGGCCTGATAAAGGGAGCATCGCTGGACAACGCGGTCGTCCTCGATGATAGCGACATTCTGAGCGGGGACCTGCGCTGGAGCGACGAGTTCGTGCGGCACAAGGCGATGGACTGCATCGGAGACCTCGCGCTGGCGGGGGCACGTGTGCGGGCCCGCATCGTGGCCGTGAAGCCGAGCCATCGTGGGACGGTGACGCTGGTGCGTGAGATGGTAAAAGCCGGACGAAAGGAGAAGGCGATGTATACCATAGAAGACATCATGAAGGTCCTGCCCCACCGCTACCCGTTCCTGCTGGTGGACCGGATTCTCGAGATAGAAGAGAAGAAGCGGATCGTGGGCCTCAAGAACGTCACGATCAACGAGCCTTTTTTTCAGGGACATTTCCCCGGACATCCGATCATGCCCGGGGTGCTGATCATCGAGGCGATGGCACAGGTAGGAGGGATGCTTCTGATGGGATCAATCGAGGATCCCGAGAGCAAAGTCGTCTATTTCATGTCGCTGGACAACGTGAAGTTCAGGCGACCGGTGAAGCCGGGAGACCAGATCCGGTTCGAGCTGGAGATCGTTCAGCTGCGCGGAGCAGTGTGCAAGATGCGTGGGGTTGGCAAGGTCGAGGGCGAGGTGGTCGCTGAAGCTGACATGGCCGCAATGGTGCGCGATCGATGAGCGCCTCGCGGATCCACCCGACCGCGATCATTTCGCCCGACGCCGAGATCGCCGCTGATGGCGAGATCGGTGCGTTCGCGATCGTAGGCGAGGGGTGCACCATTGGCGCCGGCAGCGTGATAGCGCCTCGCGCGACCCTCGAGCGCAACGTCACGGTCGGCAGCTCCGTAAAAGTGGGGATTGGCACCATCCTCGGCGGTGCTCCGCAGGATCTCAAGTACGCGGGCGAGGAGACGACGGTCGAGATCGGCGACGGCACCGTCATTCGCGAGTACGTGACCGTCAATCGGGGCACCTCCCATTCGTTCAAGACGACGGTAGGTGAGAACTGCCTGCTCATGTCGTACGTCCATATCGGGCATGATTGCCGGATCGGGAACAGCGTCATTCTGTCGAACCTGGTACAGCTCGCGGGCCACGTCACGATCGAGGACAAGGCGATCGTGTCGGGAGTCTCGGCGGTCCACCAGTTTGCGCGGATAGGCCGTCACAGCTTCATCGGAGGCATGTCCCGGGTGTCGAAGGACATCCCGCCCTTTCTCAAGGCCGTTGGAAACCCGGTGAAACTGTACGGACTGAACACCATCGGTTTGCAGCGGAGCGGAATGGATGAAGAAACGATTCGCGAGCTGAAGCGCGCTTACCGGCTGCTCTTCCGATCCGATCTCAACGTCACTCAGGCCCTCGAGCGCGCCCACACCGAGATCGAGCCGCTCCCAGAGGTGAAGGAGCTGATCAGATTCGTCGAGGCGAGCGAGCGCGGAGTAGTGATTTGACGAACATCCCACGCGTCGGTGTCGTTGGCGCGGGCAGCCTCGGGTTTCACCACATAAGAATTCTGCGTGATCTTCCCGGAGTCCGGTTCAGTGGATTCGTGGAAACCCGACGCGAGCGCGCTACGGATGTCGCAAGAGAGCTGGGTGTGAAGGCGCACGAGTCCCTCGACGATCTGCTCTCGCTCTCCGACGCAGTGATAATCGTGGTACCAACTTCAGCGCACTTTTCCGTCGCCGGCGCGGCGATCGAGCGGGGCAAGCATGTCTTCATCGAGAAGCCGATAACGACGACGCTCGAAGAAGCGGATGCGCTTCTGGGTCTGGCGCGAGAAAAGGGAGTGATCGTCCAGATCGGGCATATCGAGCGGTTCAACCGAGCCGTTCGTGCAGCGCTGCCGTACGTGAACAAGCCCAGGTTCATAGACAGTGAGCGACTCGCGCCTTTCAGCCCGAGAGGCTCGGACGTGGCGGTCGTCCTCGATCTCATGATCCACGACATCGATCTTCTGCTCACCCTGGTCGGCTCGGGCGCGAGAGAAATCTCGGCGGTTGGAGTTCCGGTCCTCACCCCGATGCTCGACATCGCGAACGCCCGAGTGACGTTCACCTCCGGCGCAGTCGCCAACATCACCTCGAGCCGGATCTCGCGTGAGAGAAAACGGAAGATCCGGATCTTTCAGCAGAGCGGGTATCTTTCGCTCGACCTCGCCGCGGGCACCGGTGAATTCTTCAGGCTCAGGTCCGATATCGACCCCCTCGCAGTGCGCTCGGCGCCCGCGGACATCACCGCCTTCGTGGACCGCATCACGCTCGAGGCGCCCGAAGGCGAGCCGCTGAAGCTGGAGCTGGAGAGCTTCGTTTCCGCGCTCAAGGGCGAGGGCTCGGTCGTCGTCACTGGAGACGAGGGCAGAATGGCGCTGGGTGTTGCGCTACAGATCGTAAAGGAGATCGAGCTGACCCTTCCTTCGCTGGTCGGACTCGCCCACCACAATGCGTAGAGTGCTCTTCGTCGCTGGAGAGGCTTCTGGCGACTTGCACGCAGCTGGCGTGGCAGCGGCGCTCCGACGCCTGCGACCCGAGCTCAGTCTTGCGGCCGTCGGAGGTCCACGATTGGCGGAGCAGGGTGTCGAGCTGATTCATCGGGACAGTGAGCTCGGCGTGATGGGATTTCTGGAGGTGCTGAAGCACGTTCCCCGGCATTTCGTGCTCCTGCACAAGATCAAAAAGATGCTGGAGCACGGCGACGTCGCGCTCCTGGTTCTGATAGACTATCCCGGCTTCAACATGAAGCTCGCCAGCGCGGCGAAACGAGCGGGGGTGCCTGTGCTCTATTACGTGACGCCACAGGTGTGGGCGTGGGGTGCGGGTCGGATTCCGAAGCTGGCCGAATTCGTGGCGAAAGCGGCCGTGATCCTTCCGTTCGAAGAGCCGCTGCTGCGCGGGTACGGCGTCGACGCGACGTTCGTGGGCCATCCGCTGCTGGATCGCACCGTGAACATGCCGACCAAATTGGAAGCGCGCGAAGCGCTCGCCCTGGCCCAGAATACCCCCGTTCTCGCCCTTTTCCCGGGGAGCCGGCAGCAGGAGATCGATCGCCACATCGATGACTTCGTCGCCACCGGCCGTGAACTGCTGCGCCGCGTAGCCGGACTGCAAGTCATTGTGAGTGTAGCCCCGACGGTCGCGCTCGACTCAGAGCGGTGTCCTTTCCGGCTCGTGCACTCGGCCTCGCTTAGCGTCCTGCGGGCGGCCGACGCCGCGCTCTGCAAAAGCGGCACGACCACGCTCGAAGCCGCGATCTCGGACTGTCCGCTCGTCGTGGCGTATCGGACCGGGCGCATCTCGTTCGCCCTGGCCAAGCGGCTCGTCAAGGTACCGCACATCGGTCTCGTCAATGTTGTGGCGGGCCGCGAAGTCGCGCGTGAATTCATCCAGGATGCTGTCGTTCCGGAGAAAATGGCGGATGCGCTCGCCGAGCTTCTGGGGAAAGAGACTCCGCGACGACAGGAAGCTCTGAGCGGTCTCGCGGAAGTGCGCGCAAAGCTTGGTTCGCCCGGAGCCGCCGAGCGGGTGGCGCGAATGGCGAGCGATCTCGTGGGCGCGCGAGGATGAGCGAAGAAGGGGCGTCTCTATCCTGGCGCTCGAGGGCTGTGCTTCTCCTGGGAAGAGGCTTCCTTCAGATGCTTGGCCGAACGTGGCGGATTCGCGTAGTGAATGGCGATTACGTGCGCGATCTGCGTCGCGGCAAGCGCGCTTTCATCTTCGCTCTCTGGCACGGACAATTGCTCCCGCTGCTCTGGCATCATCGAGAAGAGGGGGTGATGGTCCTGATCAGCGAGCATCGCGACGGAGAGCTCGTAGCACGCGCCGCGGAATCGCTCGGGTATGGTCTCATTCGTGGCTCGTCCACGCGCGGAGCGGATCGCGCGCTCATCTCGCTCGTGCGGGAGCTGCAGGCCGGGCACGAGGTGGCGATAACGCCTGATGGTCCGCGCGGTCCAGCGGGGACGTTCGCGCCCGGGGCGCTAGTCGCGGCGCAGAGATCCGACTCCTTCATCCTGCCGGTTGCGGCATCGGCTGATCGCGCCTGGAGACTCCGAAGCTGGGACCGCTTCATCATCCCGAAGCCGTTCGCGCGCATCACAGTCGCCTACGGAGCTCCAACGAAAGTTCTAGCCACCACTTCGCGCGTCGCGGCGGAAGAGGGTCCGCGCTTCGAGCGACTCCTGAGCGAAGCAGTTGAGATGGCTCGTGGCTGACCGACGCAGATTTCTCGAGAGGGTGTGGACGGGACGCGGCAGGCGCGCGCGGGCCGCGCGTGCGCTGCTCGCGCCGGCGGAAGTCGTGTACCGCGCCGTGGTGACAACGAGGGGGATGTTGTACGACTGGGGAGTGTTTCGAGCCGAAGATTTCTCCATACCCGTCCTGAGCATTGGGAATCTCTCGGTTGGAGGCACGGGCAAGACCCCGGTTGCTGCGTGGTTTGCGCGAAGACTCTTCGAGAAAGGCCTGAAGCCTGGAATAGTTCTCAGGGGTTACGGCGGCGACGAAACCGTTGTGCACCAGCGATTGAACGAAGGTGTTCCGGTCATAGCCGCGGCTGACCGCGTTCGGGGAATTCGCGAAGCGATCGCGGAGGGAGTCGATGCGGTCGTTCTCGATGACGCGTTTCAGCATCGCAGGGCTGCGCGAAATGCCGACGTGGTCCTGGTTAACGCCGACGCGTGGTCAGGATCGCCGAGACTTCTTCCAGCGGGCCCATGGCGTGAGCCGCTTCGATCAGCGCGGCGCGCCAATCTTGTGATCGTTACCCGGAAGACAGCAGACAAATCGACGGTAGAGGATGTGAGGCGGGCACTGGCCAATGCGGCCCCGCGCGTGCCGGTCGCGACAGCGTATCTCGCGCCGGGTGATCTCAGGAGCACAGCTACCGGTCAGACGCTGCCATTGCACGTGGTGCGGGGCGCGGATCTCACCGCGATCGCGGCGGTCGCTCATCCCGATTCATTTTTCAGGCAGCTCACCGAGCTTGGCGCAGTCGTGCGTCCGCACAGCTTTCCCGACCATCATGCATTCACGCGTCAGGAAGCGCGCGATCTGGCAGCGCGCGCGGGCCGCTCGGATTTCGTCGTTTGCACTCTCAAGGACGCCGTGAAACTTGAGTCCTTATGGCCTGCCGAAGTGGGGTCATTATGGTATGTTTCACAGCGCTTGCGAATCGAGGATGGACAGGAGCACATCGAGCGATTGCTGGACGATCTGGTATCGCGGGCGCCCCGACCCACGACCCACTGACACAAGACTGATTACCCGAACTCATGGCCACCGACTATCGAATTCCTGCCCATAAGCTGGTTCGCCCGGACAAGGACCGTTTTCTCGACGAGGAAAACCCATTCGAGGCGATGATGTCGCGGTTCGACAAGGCCGCCGAGCTCCTCGATCTTGAGCCAGGGTTGTACAAGGTTCTTCGCCAGGCAGAAAAGCAGGTCATCGTGTCGATCCCCGTGATGAGGGACAACGGTGAGGTAGATGTCTTCGAGGGCTATCGGGTTCAGTACAACACGTCTCGCGGGCCGGCGAAAGGCGGCATCAGGTTTGACATGAACGTGACGCTCGAAGAGGTGAAGGCCCTCGCCGCGTGGATGACGTGGAAATGCGCAGTGGTCAACATTCCGTTCGGCGGAGCGAAGGGGGGCGTCCGGTGTGATCCTCTCGCGATGAGCGCGCCGGAGCTCGAGAAGCTCACGCGCCGTTATACCTCCGGAATCATCAACATGCTGGGACCGGACACGGATGTCCCCGCGCCGGACGTCAACACCAACGAGCGGGTCATGGCGTGGGTCATGGACACCTACTCCATGCACGTCGGTCACACCACGACCTCCGTCGTCACCGGCAAGCCGGTGGAACTGGGCGGCTCGCTGGGCAGGCGTGAAGCAACCGGCCGTGGCTGCATGATCGTTACGAAGGAAGCGCTTCAGCATCTCGGCATGCCGGTGAAGGGAACCACCGTCTCCATTCAGGGATTCGGCAACGTCGGCTCGGTCGCGGCGCAGCTGCTCACCCGCGAAGGGTGCAAGATCGTGGCGATCGGCGACCGGTCGTTGTCACTCTACAACCCCAACGGAATCGACATTGACGATGCGATCGCGCACGTCAAGAAGCATCGGAATCTCGAGGGCTACAACAAGGGCGATCTGATATCGGGTGCCGAGCTGTTGACGCTCGACGTCGACGTGTTCCTACCGGCGGCTCTGGAGAACGTCATTACGACGCGAAACGCCGCCGACATCAAGGCACGAATAATCTGCGAGGGCGCCAACGGCCCGACCACTGCCGCGGCCGATTCAATTCTCGATGAGAACGGGATCTTCGTGATCCCCGACATTCTCGCCAACGCCGGCGGTGTGACCGTCTCCTATTTCGAATGGGTGCAGGACCGCGGCGGATATTTCTGGACGGAGGATCTCGTCAACGAACGCCTCGAGACCATCATGAAGCGAAGCTTCCACGATGTGCTCGATCTCTCGCGCCAGCGCCGCGTGAACATGCGCACTGCCGCCTACATGCTCTCGATAAGCAGAGTCGCCAGCGTTCACAGACTTCGCGGCATCTACGCGTAGATGCGGCTGGTCGTCGCGGTGGTGGGCAAGGCGCGCAATGCCGCGCTGGGCGAGGCGATCCGGGACTACGAGAAACGAGCGGCGCGGTACTGGCCGCTCGACGTACGTGAAGTGCGCGAGGAGCGGGCAACCGGGATATCGGTCGACAAGGTGAGAGAGCGAGAAGGACAGCGGCTCGCGGACAAGGTTCCCGAGCGGGCGCAAACCGTCGCGTGTGATATCGAGGGGCGATCACTCGATTCGGCACAATTCGCCGAATTCCTTCAGAGAGCGCGAGAGCAGGATCGGGATCTCGCGTTTCTGATCGGTGGTGCATATGGTCTCCCGGCTGATTTGACCGCGCGGTCGTCGGTAAAGCTGGCGCTCGCCCCGTGGACCCTCCCTCACGAGATCGCGCGCCTAGTCCTGGTTGAACAGATCTACCGTGCCGGGACGATCGTGCGCGGCGAACCGTATCACAAGTGATCACCCTGGATGCTGAGCCCGCCGTGACGCAAAGCCTCAAGTCGCAGGAAGCGGATTGGTTCGAGGAGTGGTTCGGAGAAGACTACCTCCGCATTTACCAGCACCGTGACGAATCGGAAGCGGAGCGGGCAATCGACCTCATCGCGGCGCACTTACCCGGCGGCGAAATCCAAGCGGTGCTCGACCTCGCTTGTGGTGCCGGGCGCCACTCGAAAGCTCTGTGTGAGCGGTGGTGGACGGTCGGGCTCGATCTCTCGGCCGCACTCCTTCGAGTCGCGAGGCGTGATACGCCCGACGCGCCCTACGTGAGGGCGGACATGCGTGAGCTCCCGTTCTCGGCGGAAAGCTTTGATCTAGTCGTCAATCTCTTTACCAGCTTCGGATACTTCGAGGACGACCGTGAGCATGCGCGTGTCCTCACGTGTGTCCGGACGGCGATGAGACCGGGCGGCACGCTGGTGATCGACTTCCTGAATGCAAGCCAGGTGCGCCG
>JALYKM010000028.1 GCA_030774785.1 Gemmatimonadota bacterium | reverse complement strand
CTGTTCATGGTGACGCTCGCCGTCGAAGAGATCAGCAAGATCGATGCGGCCGCGGCGATCGTCTGCGATGTCCAGAACACACTCGTCAACTACCCGATCACCAGATACGGAACGGAGGCACAGAAGTCGAAGTACCTGCCGATGCTTACGTCGGAGGTAGTCGGCGCGTACGCACTCTCGGAGTCGGGCTCGGGCTCCGACGCCTTCGGCCTGGCGACGAAAGCGGAAAAGCGTGGTGATCGCTGGACCCTGAGGGGTCAGAAGCTCTGGATCACTAACGGCGCCGAGGCGGGCGTCTTCGTGGTGTTCGCGAACGCCGATCCGTCCGCCGGATATCGCGGCATCACTGCCTTCATTATCGACCGCGATTTCAAGGGATTCTCCGTCGGCAAGAAGGAGGACAAGCTCGGCATTCGCGCATCGAGCACCACCGAGCTCCTGCTCGACGATTGCGAAGTCCCGGAAGAAAACGTGCTCGGCCCCGTTGGGCAGGGCTACAAGATCGCGATCAACACCTTGAACGGAGGACGAGTCGGCATCGGGGCCCAGATGATCGGCGTGGCGCAGGGCGCGCTCAACGCCGCCATCAAATACCTCAACGAGCGCAAGCAATTCGGAAAGCCGCTCGCCGACTTCCAGGCGATCCAGTTTCAGGTCGCGCAGGCAGCGACAGATCTCGAGGCCGCACGGCTCATGGTGTACAATGCCGCGCGTCTCAAGGACGCGGGGAAGGATATCGCCCGCGAAGGAGCGATGGCCAAGCTCTTCTCCTCACAGGTCTGCGAGCGCGTGACATCGCTCTGCGTCGAGCTGTTCGGCGGGTACGGCTACACGACGGACTATCCCGTCGAGAAGTACTATCGCGATGCCAAGATCGGAACTATCTACGAAGGCACCTCGAACATGCAGCTCCAGACCATCGCCAAGGCGATACTGAAGTAGCTAGGGTCGGGTCGTCCCCCGGAGAATTCCTTCCCTTACTCTCCGCGCCTTGGCGGAAGCCCGCGGATTTTCAGTCAGCCGTGATTCAACCCGTGACACGAAGTGAAGCCCCGCCTCGAGCGTTTGCTCGCGACCATTTCTGCGCACCAGAATCGGCAGTGGCGATCCGTCCGGCGATCGTGCGTACTTTGCGCGAAACTTCGCTGACCAGGTCGGATCATCGGCGCTGATACCGCCCACCGCCAACAAGAGATCGCCGGTCTGCACTCCAGCCACCTCGGCCGCACTGCCGGGCCCGACCTCCGTCACATGGACGCCACTACTATCCTGCACCGTTCCGATTCCAACCCGCGGCTCGTTGAGCGTGTCACGCAGGAGACGCATTCCGGCCAACGGCAGCATGGCATCCCACGGATACGGCTCACGCCCATGGACGTAGCGCGCGTAGAAGTCGGTGAACGATTTTCCGTTCGCGGCGCGGGTCACGGTGCTCCACCATTCATCGGACGTAAACCCGCGATTGTTCTTGTAGTCACTGTTGTACAGTTCGCGCATAACGTCGTCGAGCGAGCGGCGGTTGTCCGAGGCGTCGCGAATGATGATGTCGAGGAGGAATCCAGCGAGCGATCCCTTGGGATAATAGATGTATTCCGTTCCGTCGCGCGGATGTATCCACGTCGATAGCGATGCGTCCTCCAGCGCGGTTGGAGGAAGCGCGGCGACCTGGGAGATCTTGTCGCCCGTTGCGGAATTAAAGCCCGCCGCATCGATCACTCCGCCCCGCACCTCGGCGAGATCGGCGTAGTAGTCCGTGATCCCTTCGCTGATCCACAACAGCGGAGTCGGCTGCTCCTGATCATACCTGTATGGCCAGAGATCGCTCGGCCGCAGCCGCTTCACGTTCCAGGCGTGAAAAATCTCGTGCGCGTACAGCGACGGGAGGAACGGAGTGCCGAGCACTCCCGGACCGACCACGTCGACATGGGAATTCTGGTGTTCGAGGCCGGAGGCGCCCCCATAAGAAGGATCGGCGATCTGGAGCACGGTGTAGGTCTTCCACGGCACCTCGCCAAACACCTTCACCTCCGCCGGTATAACGCGCTTGAGCGCTTCCCAGACGGCGACGCGCGGCCCGGCGGCCACGCTTCCCGATGGATACGTAGCGAACCGGACCCAGCTTCCTGATATCTGCGCGCTGTCCAGATCGAACTGTCCGACGAAAAACGGCATGTCGACCAGGTCGTGATAGTTCGGTGCAGCGAACCTGCGCGCTCCAGTCGAAGTCATGCCGGTCGCGATCTTCCAGCCGGTTTCCGTATTCACGCTCACAACCGCTGGAAAATCGAATCCCCTTCCTTCCGGATAAAGGAAAAGGTTCGTCCCGTTGAAGAGGACAAAATCGGGACGCGACCACGTGTTCGCATTGTCCAGGCTGTCGGCCTGATAATCGAACCGCACTGTGATCTCGCCCGCGCCTCGCGGACGAACCCGCCAGGTGTCCGGATCGAGCTTGTCCCAGCTGAGCGAGT
Organism: Gemmatimonadota bacterium; assembly: GCA_030774785.1. Taxonomy (GTDB): domain Bacteria; phylum Gemmatimonadota; class Gemmatimonadetes; order Gemmatimonadales; family Gemmatimonadaceae; genus UBA4720. The sequence goes on along the minus strand of JALYKM010000028.1, from coordinate 539 downwards.
TGCCCGCTTCCTCCGCCGAGAAGTTGGAGACGTTGCGAGCGAAGTTGGAGATCTCGTATGCGCCGGGCGTCCACGCAGGCAGTGACAGGATGACCGGCGCATTTCCTCCAACGGTAAACGTCATCGCGGACGAAACCAGCCGCCGCGCGGCGTTCGCGCGAGTGAACGTCACTTCGTAGCTGATATCCGTGAGTGGTGCGGAAGTCGCTACGCCCTGTGCCGAGGCTCGGTGCGACGAGACAGACACCACGAGCAGAGCCGTAAGCAGCGGGATGACTCGGGTTCTCATTTCCATTGATGTGCGGACATCAAGTAACCGCTTTGGCATAAGGAGGAAACCCCACGCTGACCCTCGACTTGCAAGAGTCGTTCGCGCGCGCTGCGGGCGTCACGGGACGAGTGCTATATTCGAGCGTCTTGCATCCACCTTCTGCCGTCGAGCCATGAGCCTACCGCCAGCCGATCCATATCTGGAGCCGACGCTAGATAGCGCCAGAATTCCATGAATTCACATACAGCCTGATGATCTCTTCCGAGTC
>JALYKM010000027.1 GCA_030774785.1 Gemmatimonadota bacterium | reverse complement strand
ATGTAGCCGTTGTAACCGCGATAGCTGTCGCGCCGCAACCGCGCGCCCCAATGTTTTATGCGGAACGCGGCGATGTCGATCTTTCCGGCGGAAGTTGTTACAGACTTTCTTTCTTTCCAACGCAGTTCGCTCACGTCGCGGAACCCCTTCCAACCGAGCAGATCACTGGTCCGCCTGGCCGTGATCACCGTGGTCGAACGATCAAATCGATGGAGCGTGCGCATGTCGAAATGATCGAAGTGCGCGTGGGAAAGAAGCACGATGTCGATCTTGGGGAGGTCACGAATGGTCAGCGCGGACGCGGTCAGGCGTTTAGGCCCGAGTGTAAGACCGGGCAACCGGATTCCGATCCGGGGAAAAAGAACTGGATCAGTGAGAATCTTTATCCCGAAAAAATTGATCAATACCGTTGCGTGGCCGAGCCATGCGAGCTAAGGCCGAAAGTTTGTGACGGCATGAAAGGGTAAGGCGGCGTATCGTGGGGGTGTTCAACGCCTCCACTTCTCCACCGAAGGAGTGATACGCCGTGACCGAGACTAACGTTTTCGAACTAACCCAGCCAGGAACATTTTCCGATCCGCTGACCGAGGTTTTACGCAATGGCGCGAGAACGCTATTGGGGCAGGCCGTCGAAGCCGAGGTTGCGGCTTGGCTCAGCACCCATACCGACAAGTTGACCGATGATGGCCGCCAGCGACTGGTGCGCCACGGGCATCTGCCCGAGCGCGAGATCGTGACCGGCATCGGTGCAGTCGCGGTACGGTGCCCGCGCGTGCGTGACCGCGTCGGCAAAGGCGGAGAGCACATCCGATTTTCGTCGACGATTTTGCCTCCCTATGCGCGCCGATCGAAGAGCCTAGAGGTGCTGATCCCGATTCTCTACCTGAAGGGCATCTCCACCGGTGATTTCGAGGAGGCGCTGATCGCACTGCTCGGCAAGGATGCCGGCGGGCTCTCTGCCTCGACCATCGGGCGGCTCAAGGAGGCCTGGTCGGACGAGCATACGCGTTGGAGCAAGCGTGATCTCTCGGCCAAACGCTACGTTTACTTCTGGGTCGACGGCATCCATGTGCAAGCCCGGCTCGAGGAGGCCGCGCAGTGCCTGCTGGTGATCATCGGCGCCACGCCCGAAGGCAAAAAGGAACTTGTCGGGCTCATCGACGGCGTGCGCGAGAGCGCGCAATCGTGGAAAGAGCTCCTCCTCGACCTCAAACGGCGGGGGCTTGCGATGGGACCCGAGCTCGCGGTCGCCGACGGCGCCCTCGGCTTCTGGCAGGCGATCGAGGAGGTGTGGCCGAGGACACGCGGCCAGCGCTGTTGGGTGCACAAGACCGCCAATGTCTTGAACAAGCTGCCCAAGAGCCAGCAATCGAAGGCCAAGCGTGCGCTCCAGGAGATCTGGATGGCCGAGACCAAGAAGGATGCACTCGCCGCGTTCGACGCCTTCATCGAAACCTGGGGCGTCAAATACGACAAGGCTGTCGAGTGCCTGATCAAGGATCGCGACGCGTTGCTTGCCTTCTACGACTTTCCGGCTGAGCACTGGAAGCATCTGCGAACGACCAACCCCATCGAAAGCTCATTCGCGACGGTCCGCCATCGAACAGTGCGCTCAAAAGGATGTCTCTCGAACAAGACAGCGCTCGCCATGATCTTCAAGCTAGCCGAGGCCGCCGAGAAAAACTGGCGTCGCCTCGATGGCCACAACCATTTGTCGAAAATAATTCTCGGTGTAAGGTTCACCGACGGAATTGAGGTCGTCAAACCGAAAGCTCAAGCCGCTGCCGCCTGACCCCTTCCGTCACCAAGATTCAGTGATAGCTCTAGGCGTGGTTTCCCATCCGGTGTAACGGCGACCGCAATGGGGACAGAATCCACGCTGGCCCCACTCCGACGAAAGGTAATATTTCGGCTCTTGATTGGTAAATCGGAGCGAGCCCGCCTTGACGGGGACCGTTATCTCCGCCGGCTGCCCGCTACTTTTCTGGCAATCCTTGCAGTGACAATAGTAAGCGCTCCGCAAAAACACTTCGGCCTCGTACCGCACTGA
>JALYKM010000026.1 GCA_030774785.1 Gemmatimonadota bacterium | reverse complement strand
CTTCCAGCTTCGGGCCTACGACGCCGAGACCGTTCGCTCCACCGATTCGTCGAGCAACGTCGAGAGGGCCGTGACAAGCATGGGCACTTCCACAGCTCGCGGTAGTGAAGTCGCCGTGTAGTGAGCCGGCAGCGGGCAGCCACTAGCCGGTAGCAGGCAGCCTTGCTCCTCTCTGTTTCACGGAAATCCGTGAAAAACCCACAAAAAAAGAGACACGTCCCAGCGCTGCCAGGACGCGTCTCCAAAAAGTCAGACGCCTACTTTCTGACGATCATTTTCTTGACGAGGACTTTGCCGTCCACCTCTAGTCGAAAGAGGTAGATGCCCGATGCCACGTCTTCTCCTGTCTGCGAATACTTTCCATCCCAGTAAGCCACGTACTGGTTGCACGTCAACAGCAGGTTTTCCAGCGACTCGCCACCAGCAGCGTTCCCAGCACCGCCCTGCAGAACCGGCACAGCTACGAGCTGGGCCAGCAGATTGTAAATCCGCAGACTCACGCGATGTTGACGTCCGGAATCCGTGCATCCCTGCGCGTCACCAACAACGAACGGAATCCGTGTGTCCTGATTGACCGGGTTGGGATAGTTCTGCCCCAGTTGCAACCCGGCGCCTTGTCCTCCGCCGGTTGGGGTGAAACTTCCCTGGGCCGCCGAACGACTTGGCATGAACGCGCCGAGCACGAGCACTGCCAACAGCGCCCGCCACAGGTGCTTCATGTTGTCTCCAAATACTGACGAAAGAGGGTCTCTAGACTCTTGCTCCTACGAGGGTGGATATGTGTTCTCTTGGCGCGAACTTAGGAGTGAACGCGGGAAGTGTCAAGCAAAACTCCAGGTGTTTCCCGTAAAGTCCTGCCGTCAGCCCGTCTTTCCGTAATCCCGTTTCGATCGCAAAACTCAAGAAACGGGATGAGATATTTTCTCGAGAATCCGAGGACATCTTTAAGCTGGGCCGGCACATAAACCTTTCCCGGGACCAGCGCCCCCTTGAGTCGGGCGATCATCGCGTCGAGCGCACTCCGGTCGTAGTAGCGATCCGTCTCCACCTGGACGATTCGCCCCTGCTGCTCCAGAAAACGAAGGAGAGCCGGGACCGAGCTACCGTAGCATGAGACAAGCTCGCCCACGCTCGGAGGCTGCTGATCACCTGCGCAAATATCATGCGCCAGGTGATTGCTCATTTCCACATCCCCGTCGCTGGGCGAGGGCTCCCATCCTGGTCTACGTACGAGCGGCCCCATGGTTTCAATCTCGCCCGCTTGCTCCATTTCCTGGATGGCAATATCGACCAGTTCATCGTTGGCTCGCAGTCCTTCCCTGAGCGTCCGCGCAGGAACGCCCCGAGCCAGAGGGGCCTTGATCTCGTATTCCGCGATGATACGCCGCACGCTTGCCATTACTTGTTGGACAGCCGACGGTGCAAAAAGGTTGTGCGCTCCGACGTATGCGCCACTCTGATCGATGAGGTTGCGCAGCTCGGACGGGGTGCACCCAATCCGCACGGGAAGCTCTTTCGTAACGACGCCTCGCGACCCCTCGGCGCCCAGGACGAGTGAGAATCGCGCGGCGCAGCTGGCAGCAAGCGCGACGACTTGTTCGGGTTCATCGTGAGGCAAAGCACGCCGGCGAGCGTAGGGGTCGACAACTACTCCTCCGCCGATTGTGCGGAGCGGCGCTGGAAGCCTCAGCACGAAGCGGTCGCCGCCACGAAGCGTGACAGGGGAATCCGTGATGACGCGCGCGAGCACAATTTCTCGAGAATCGACTCGGCCACTCACGCTCGCGAGACGCGCACCCACCTCGGAAGCGCCGGCGTGCAGTCTGAGCCTGGTGCGAGCAGTCATTCTGATCGCGATCTTGGACTCCAGACGCACCGCTGCCTCGAACATAGTCGTGGCTCTCCATGATTCGTCGGTGACCACCACAGAGCCTCGGGAAACTTCGGCGACATCGATTCCCGCAAGAGCGATGGCGGCCCGACCACCAGCCAGGGCGCGGTCGGATGATTTACCGTGTTGCTCGATTCTTCGCGCTCTCGCGGTCCGGCCGGCAGGAAGAACGCGCACACTCTCATCAGCGAGCAGCCTTCCACTCCATACAGTGCCCGTTACTACCGTGCCGGTTCCCTTCACCGTGAACGCGCGATCGACCGGCAGACGAAAGATATCGTCGCTAGCACGGGGCTTCGCGGTCGCCAGCACGTCTGTCAACACGGCGCGGAGCTCTGGCAAGCCGTCGCCCGTTCTGCTGGAACAGGCAACGATTATCGGCGTCTCAGCGCCCGCGTGTTCGAACAAAGCCAACACGTCGCTTCGCACGAGGGCGATCCATTCGGTGTTGACCAGATCAGATTTCGTGAGTGCCACCACCACCCTCGGAATCCCCAGCAGCGCCAGGATGAGTAGATGCTCCCGGGTCTGCGGCATCACGCCTTCATCCGCTGCAACCACCAGAAGTCCGACATCGATACCGCTCGCACCCACGAGCATGCTGCGCACGAAATCCTCGTGGCCGGGGACATCGATCATGCCGACGGTGCCGATCTCGCCCAGCTGAAGGGGCGCGAAGCCGAGATCTATCGTGATACCGCGCCGTTTTTCCTCAGGCAGGCGGTCGGCGTCGACGCCGGTCAGCGCTTTGACGAGCGCGGTCTTTCCGTGATCGATGTGGCCAGCCGTGCCAATGATCACGCGGCACTCCATCGTTCATGCTCCCACACTGCAAATGCGCGGAGCGGACGGTCATCCGTCAGGTGGGCGCCGAGAAATTCGCGGAGCAGCCGCTGATGCGACCTGGCTTCAGCGTCACTGAGGTGGACCGACTCATCGACCTCCAGCCACTTCCGAATTGCAGTCCGAGCGCTCGCGGGGAGTCTGCGCCCTCCCGGTGCGAGTCTGCTGCAGACAGGGCAGACGATGCCGCCGGAGGCATGCGAAAA
>JALYKM010000025.1 GCA_030774785.1 Gemmatimonadota bacterium | reverse complement strand
CCGCTCTCCTGAACCACGAGCGTCCCGCGTCGGTTGAGCAGAGTCTGCGAGCCAGGATTGTCCGTGATCGAGATGCGCACCGGGATCCCCTGATCCTGGAACGGCCGGCGCAACGGCGACTTGAGCAGATATCCCACCGTCGGTGGCAGGCGCCACTTGGGCTCCCTGGTGAAGCGCATCGCCCAGCCGCGCTCGTGCGGAGTGTTGATCACATTGAACTCGCCCACCATGTCCGTCCACCCAACGGTGAAGAGCAGAATCTTCATCGACATGTCGAGGTGGATCGTCAACGCCTCCGGCATCTGTCGCACAGCTCCTTCCAGCGGCGCGAAGTGTCCGCCTTTGCTTCGCACCTTGAAGTGCATGTAGTAGTTCGCCGCCCAGGCGTCGAACCACCGCGCGCCGGTTTTGTCGGTGAGCGTTATGCGATACCTGCCCTTGCTGATATACTTGTCGATGTACGCGGCGTAGTGCGGCATCGTCGCCTTGAGGATGTCCGGCGTGAGTCTGATCGCCAGCTCGTACGTCGTCGCGCCCTCGCCGTCCTGTGTTGCGCGCAGCGTGTCGATCGTGAAGAGCCTGCCGAGCGCCGCGGTGGTGCGCGGGAAATTTGTGGTGTGGTCGGCGCGGATCGCGGCGGGAGGTCGCCCCTCACCGGCTTCGAGTCCCGCCGCCAGCACGTCGGCGATATTCTTGGCGCCGATTCTCCCGAGCGCGACATCGACGTTGGTGAACCACTCGTACTCGCTGCTGGTGAGCCTTCTCAGCCGGACGATCTCGCGCGATTCGGTGAGCGCATCGGGTGGATTGGCCGACAACTTGGCGGTCACGATGTAGCGGTCGTATGAGAAATGGCCGTCGTCGCCGAAGAGCCGCGCGCTGTCGGGGCCGACTGCGAGCCAGATGCTGGTGTCGTTGTAGACGCCAGACGGCGTCAGCGCGTAGTGGCCGAATTGCGCGCGCGCATGGATGATCTTCGGGGGGCGCTGAATGTTGGTGAAGCGAGACCCGACAGAGTAGAAGAACTCGTCGGCATTCTGCCGGGCGAGCGGGATGTTCGGGCCGAATGCGGGGGCGACTTGGCGGCAGGCGGTCAAGCCCAAGAAAAGAGCGGCCGCGCCAACGTATCGAAGGAGCAGCGTGGGTCGGACGGAACGACAATTCACCACCACGGAGGAGTTCTGGTTTTTCACCCGCGAAAGTTCGGCGGCTGGAGGGGGTGAGGGAAGGCGGAGGGCCTCGGAAGGGTCCCTGGAAGAAGGCATCTGGCGCCCCGTGTGTAAACGATTACATATTAGGGACGTTCGACGCAGATCGGCCAGATAGTCCAGCAAGTCTTCCGCGCCCGCCCTCGGCCGCCGCGTTCGTGGCCCCGAGCCCGGACTCACACCAGTCGCGAGGAGCATGGTCACGATCAAGGATGTCGCCCGTGAAGCAAAGGTGTCCGTCGCCACCGTCTCCAGGGTTTTGAACGGCAGCGGACCGGTCAGCGAGCAGACTCGGCGTCTCATTCGTGAAGTCGCCGGCAGAATGCGCTACTTCCCGCACAACGGGGCGCGCAGCCTCATCACGAGCAAGACCCAGACTCTAGGCGTCCTTCTTCCCGATCTCTACGGCGAGTTCTTCTCCGAAGTCATCCGCGGCATGGATGACACTGCGCAGCGACACGGATTTCATCTTCTGATCTCGAGATCTTACGCCGACAAGCACGGGATCGAGACTGCCATGCGCGCGATGCGCGGACGCGTAGACGGGGTGGTCGTGATGTCTCCCGATCTCGACGCTGAATCGCTGCTCAATCTGCCGAGCACGATTCCGGTGGTGTTGCTGTGCTCCGTGTCGAGAGGGAACGAGATCGACTCGCTCACGATCCACAACTGTCGCGGAGCGAGAGAGATGGTCACGCATCTCACTTCGCTCGGGCACAGACGTATCGCGATCATCAAGGGCTCGCCGCGCAACTATGACGCGGCGGAAAGACTTCGCGGATATCGGATTGCGCTGCGTGAAGCGGGAATCTCTCCCGACGCCTCGCTCGAGCTTGTTGGCAACTTCACCGAAGCGGGCGGATATACGGCGACGATGAAGCTCCTGGCGATGAGTGTTAGGCCCACCGCGATCTTTGCCGCCAACGACTCGATGGCGATCGGCGCGCTGAGCGCGCTGCGCGAATCGGGAGTCGAAGTGCCGGAGGAGATGGCGGTCGCCGGATTCGACGACATCCCCCTCGCCCGCTTCATGGATCCCCAGTTGTCCTCCGTCCACGTCCCTATTTGCGCGCTCGGCGCCAGAGCGGTGGAACTCTTGCTCGAAGGCGTCGCCCACAAGAACGGACACGCACGGCGGCGCGAGCGTGTGTCGACGGAGCTAGTCATCCGCCGCTCGACCGGCAGCCAGCCGGCGGAGCGGCCGCCACCAAAAACCCTCAACAGAGAGATGGCTTCAGTCTGAGAAAGGCAAGTCTGAAACGAATTCAGCAGGACAACAACAACAGGAGATGTAAATGATTAGAAGCGAGATCAATCTTCACGGATTCTGTCGGAGGGTGGCAACTGCGTTGGCACTCGTCTGCATGGCGAGCGGCAACCTCTTCGCGCAAAATGCGACCGGCACCATTCGCGGTACCGTCAGCGGTACCGGCGGCGCGCCCATCGGCAATGCACAGATCCAGGCGAGGAATACTGAAAGCGGCGTTCAGCGGGGCACCCTGAGTCGCGACGACGGGTTCTACGTTCTCGCCGGAGTGGTTCCGGGAACCTACGACGTCACGATTCGCCGGATTGGCAGCGCGCCGCAATCGAGGCGGGTCGTCGTTCAGATCGGTGCGACGCAAGTGCAGGATTTCGCGCTCGCAGAAGAGGCTACGCAGCTCCAGACGCAGGTCATCACGGCTGCCACTGGAATCGAAACGCGCACGTCTGAAACCGCGACGAATGTAACGCAGGCGCAGATAGCAAAGCTCCCGACGCCGAGTCGCAACTTCCTCGACTTGGCGCAGCTAGCGCCGGGCGTTTCCGTCACCGAAGACCGCGTCAACGGGAACTTCAGAACCGTTCAAGCCGGGGGTCAGGCCCCAAGCTCGGTGAACCTCTTCATCGACGGGACCAGCCTAAAGAATGACATGACGCAGGGCGGTATCGCGGGACAGGACGCAAGTCGCGGCAATCCATTCCCGCGGAATGCAGTTCAGGAATACCGGGTCATCGCACAGAACTTCAAGGCCGAATACCAGAAGGCATCGAGCGCGGTGATTACCGCGACAACGAAGTCAGGCGGCAACGTCTGGAGCGGAAACGCGCTCGTCGGCTATCAGAACGCCTCGATGGTGCAACTCGATACGTTTCAGCGCGCCGACAAAAAAGCAAATCCGGCGACGTTCAAGAAACCAGACTACAACCGTACGCTTTCTGCTTTGAGTTTTGGTGGCCCGATCGTAAAGGACAAGATCCACTTCTTCGGGTCGTACGAGGGGAACGTTCAGAACCGGGCCAATAGGGTGAACATTCCGGCCCCGCCAACGGGATACCCGGCGCTCGACACGGTGAATCTGACACAGTACAACGGCTATTTCGGCTCGCCCTTCCGCGAAACGCTCCTGTTCGGGAAGCTGAGCGACGAGATCAACGACAGGTCATCGGCCGAGTTGAGCATCAGCAACCGCCACGAGACGGATATCCGCGACTTTGGGGGGAACGGCGCGTTCCTACTTGCGAACAATTATCACAACTACAACACGGCTGTGCAGCTCAAGCACAATTACTTCACCGGTCCGTGGCTCAACGAAGCGTTGCTGAGTTACGTAAAGTTTCACCGCGGCTTCAGTCCCAACACGCCGGGCACCGCGCACCGGCTCTATATCTACCCGGCCGGCTGCTGTTACGAGATCGGCAGCGCCAAATCGACGCAGGAATACATCCAAAAAGGTCCGGGATTCCGCGACGATCTCACTTACAGTGGATTTCAGCTTGGCGGAGAGCACGTCATCAAGGGCGGGCTGAGTCTCGACTTTCCGACGTACGACGTCAACAAGAACAACGATGGGACGCCCGCATTCGAGTATCAGGATATCCGGAATGTCGGCTACGGCAATCAAGTCTACAATTACCAGAACCCGTTTCAATTGCGGTACGGCACCGGGGATCCGAGAGCCAGGGCGAGCAACAAGGAAATAGGCACCTACATCCAGGATGACTGGAGCCCGATGAAGCAGTTGACCCTCAATCTTGGCGTTCGCTGGGATTATGAGACCAACATGCTCAACACGAATTACGTAACTCCGCCTAAGGCGGCGGACACGCTGAGGCTCTACGCTTCAAACCTGGTCCATCCGCTCGATCTCAATCGCTACATCGCCACCGGCAACAATCGTAAGCCGTTCAAGGGCGCGTTTCAGCCGCGGGTGGGCTTCTCTTATTCGGTCGACCAGGCAGCCAGAACCACGATCTTCGGCGGCTGGGGTTTGTACTACGATCGGATACCGTTCGACGTAGCGATCGACGAAAAGCTCAAGATCTCGCACCCGACCTATTTCACGCTGTTCGCTCCGAGGGGCACGACCCCGCTCGGGACTGAGGTGGCGTGGCAGGATTCGTATCTCACCGCCAGCAAGGCGACTTTGGATGCCATCTCTCTCGCGTCAGGAAAGCCCGAGCTCTGGTTGATCGACAACCAGTTCAAGCTGCCCCATTCCACACAGTGGAGCGTCGGAATCCGGCAGCTGTTCAGCGGCTATTCCGCGTCGGTTAGCTATGCCAACCAACACGCGGTGGACCTGTTCACGCTTGGTCTAGCCAGTCAAAAGAGACAACCGGACGGGAGCTGCAGCTGCTTTGCGCCTTTCGATTGGTCGGCTCACGGATACAGCAACATCATTTATTCTTCCAATGATGCTGAGACATGGTACAACGCCCTTAACGTGCAGTTGGATCGGCCGTACAGCCGTCCGTCGCTCGACGCGTTTGGCTGGGGCGGGGGGCTCGCGTTCACATACGCCACCCGTTGGCTTAAGGGGATCGATAACCAGGGAGACACGTTTGCCTACCCGTTTACTGCCGCAATTCCCAAGCACGCGTCGAACGATGAGAAGACGCGCATAGTTGCGAACTGGATTACGGATCTTCCGTATCTCTTTGGGATACAGTGGTCTGGTCTGGCAACCCTTGGGGGGAAGTACAGGATCGACGTGGGATGCAGGAACTGCGGCTCTGCTTCTGCGAACCTGTTTGTTCCCGCTGGGTTTACCGTGCCTGGCACCTTCCCGTACCGGAACGTGGACATGCGGCTGCGTAAGGACTTCCCCCGCTTCGGAAGAAGCGCGACCGCCGTCGGACTCACTCTCGACGTCTTCAATACATTCAATCACAACAACTTCGGGTCGAACTACAGAACCGATATCGTCCGGACCGACCCCAACTTCGGTAAGCCAACGGGCGTTGCGACCGATGCGCGCAGATTTCAGGTCGGCGCCGAGCTCAACTTCTAACTCTTTCGCCGTGAGGCACCCATTCGAGTGCCTCGCGACAGGCTTTTGGACGTAGGAAGAAGATTGGCGCTGGCTGCGGAGGACCGCGGCCAGCGCCAATTTGTTTTTCTCCGGGAAAGTGTGGAACCGGGGTTGCAGAGTAATGCGCGCACATCCAACCTCGGTCTGCATTGGTCGAATCGCAATCAGCGCTTCATTTCACCGCAAAGGATTAGGGCCATGCCTGATATACGTGTGATGCTGCGTCGATCCTGTCTTGCACTTCTTGTCATAGCATCGGCGTGCACTACTGCCACGTCGATCACCGGAATCAGCGGACCGATTCCACCGTCAGCGCTCAGCGTCCGGCAGACCGCATTCCTCGACACGCTCGAGCGCCGCACCTTCGACTGGTTCTGGGATCGCAGCGATCCCAACAGCGGACTCACTCCCGACCGTTGGCCGACGAACAGTTTCTCGAGCATAGCCGCGGTTGCCTTCGCGCTCACGGCATATCCTGTGGGAGTCGAACGCGGCTACGTGACGCGCAGCGCGGCGGCGAATCGGACGCTCAACACTCTCCGGTTCATGTACAACGCGCCGCAGGGATCACAGCCAACGAACGTCACAGGGTACAAGGGATTCTTTTACCACTTCCTCGATATGCAGACGGGTTACCGCTTCGAGCGGGTGGAACTCTCTACAATAGATA
>JALYKM010000024.1 GCA_030774785.1 Gemmatimonadota bacterium | reverse complement strand
GGCGGCGCACACTGGGGTGGACTCGCGTTTGATCCTGCGACTGACGTGGTAATCGTTCCGACTAATAGAATCGCGGCCGTCATCACCCTGATTCCGCGCGCGACGTACGAAGCACGACAGGGAAGAGAGACGGTTGGCGAGCGCATCGGGACAGAATACGCGATGATGCGCGGCACGCCCTTCGTGCTGAAGCGCGAGCTTTTCCTCGGCTCCTCTGGCGCGCCTTGTACGCCCCCACCGTTTGGCACGTTGGCGGCGCTCAGTCTGCGCACCCGCCAGATTCTGTGGAGCGTCCCGATCGGAACATCGGAAGGGCTCGACCGCATCGGCCTGCATGTGCCGCCCGACATTCCCGGCGCGATCAACCTTGGGGGCGCCATCACCACAGCGACCGGTCTCGTGTTCATAGGCGCCACCATGGATCGGTACTTTCGCGCCGTTGACATCACGAACGGCAGGGAGCTGTGGAAGTTCGCTCTGCCAGCAGGCGGCAAGGCAACTCCAATGACTTACACTGGCGCGGACGGGAGACAGTACGTAGTCATCGCGGCTGGCGGAGACGGAAAAGCGTGGGGTTGGAGTGACGAGATCATCGCGTTTGCCCTCCCGCGAAGCGCACGGTGATATTGTTCAGATGAGAATGAAAGCGTCCAATCACTCGTCTCGTCCATGACATTCGAAAAAAGTCTTCGCCGCCTCGACGAGATCATGGCCGCACTCGAGAAACCGCAGGTCGGTCTCGATGAGTCGCTCAAGTTGTTCGAGGAAGGCATCGAGCTGCTCCGCTCAGCATCCGCCGAGCTCGGAAGCGCCGAGACGAAGGTGCAGATGCTTATCGAGAAGTCCAACGGCCGCTTCGAGCTGCGGGAGATGGATCTCTAGAGGCGTGGCCGCAGATTTCGAGACAGAGCGCGGGAAGATCGAGTGCCGGCTCGATGACATCTGCTCGACGTATCTACCGGGCCTGCCGGCTCCGATCGCGGGTGCCATTGAGTACGGGTTGAAGAGTCCGGGCAAGAGATTGCGACCGTTGCTTCTTCTTTTCGCCTATCGTGCTGCCGGTGGAATCCAGGACGCGGCCATGCTTGCGTGCACCCCGGAAGTGATTCACGCCTATTCGCTCGTGCACGACGATCTGCCGTGCATGGACGACGACGACATGCGCCGCGGCCGTCCGACCGTGCACAAGGTTTACGGGTCACGGACGGCGATTCTGGCCGGAGTCGCGATGATTCCTCTCGCCGCTAGGATTGTGCGTGACTCGGCCCGCGCAATGCGGTTGCCTGACCAAGCGACGAAGAATGTTCTCGACACGCTGCTCGAAGCGGGCGGCGCGTCGAGAATGATCGGAGGGCAGCTTCGCGATCTCGCCGGCGAAGGGCTTTCGCTATCGCTCGACGAGCGGGAGGGTATACACTCGGCAAAAACCGGAGCGCTCATTGTGGCGTCCGTGCAGATGGGAGCGCTGGCGGCAGGGTCTGCCGCGACCGAGTTGGCAGCGCTGGAGCGCTACGGCCGCTCGGTCGGGTTGGCGTTCCAGATCATGGACGACGTGCTCGATGTGACATCGACGACGACGGCGATGGGGAAGACGACCGGAAGGGACGCAGTCCTGGGCAAGAGCACCTACCCGGCGCTGCTCGGGGTGGATGGGGCGCGGAGGAGGGCGGAGACGCTCATCGAAGATGGTCTCCAAAGCCTGGCCGAGCATAGGCTGCTGACGCAGGAGCTTTCCCAAGTCGCTAATTTCATGCTAACACGCACGTCCTGAAAAACGCCTTCGAAATGTCCATTCTCGACCGTATTCACTCGCCCGCGGATCTCAAGCCGATGACGCGCGATGAGCTGCGCGCTGTCTCCCAGGAGCTGCGCGTGCGCCTCATCGAAGTCTGCTCACGCACCGGCGGCCACATCGGAGCGGGGCTCGGAGTCGTCGAGCTCACGGTCGCCCTCCACGCTGTCTTCGATACTCCGCACGACAAAATCGTGTGGGACGTGGGCCACCAGGGCTATCCGCACAAGCTTCTTACTGGACGTGCCGAGCGGTTGGAGACATTGCGCCAGGAGCATGGGCTGTCGGGCTTTCTCAAGCGCACCGAGAGCGAGTACGACACTTTCGGAGCAGGTCACGCCGGCACGGCGATCTCGGCCGGCTATGGCATGGCGGTCGCGCGCGACCTGAACGGGGACCAATTCAAGGTCGTCTCGATCCTCGGTGATGGCGCGCTCACCTGCGGCCTCGCGTATGAGGGCCTCAACAACGCCGGCGCGTCGGAGCGCGACTTCATCGTCATTCTCAACGACAACGAGATGTCGATCGCTCCCAACGTCGGCGCGATGTCCAAATACCTGACATCGATTCAGCGGAATCCTCTGTACAATCGGGTCCGCTCCGCGATCGGGTCCGTGATGGATGCCGCCCCGGGTCCCCTGGCCGGAGTCGGAACGCTGGTGAGAAAGTGGGAGGAGAGCGTGAAGGCTTTCCTCACGCCCGGAATCCTCTTCGAGGAGCTGGGCTTCCGTTACTTCGGTCCGATCGACGGCCACGACATCGACATGCTGATGGATACCTTCGCGGCGGTCAGGGACATGAATGGTCCCCGTCTCATTCACTGCATCACCCAGAAGGGTAAGGGTTTCCCAGCCGGCGAGCATATCGAGAAATGGCACGCGCTTCCGCCCGGGCACGACCCCGCTACCGGAAAGCAGCGCAAGGTCTCGTCCGCGAATGCCGCCTACACGGCAGCGTTCGGGCAGGGGCTGGTAGAGCTCGCAAGCGAGAATCAAAAAATCGTCGCCATTACCGGAGCAATGCCGAGTGGAACGGGTACGGGCGCGTTTGCAAAGGCCTACCCGGAGCGGTTCTTCGACGTCGGAATTGCCGAGGGCCATGCGGTCACCTTCGCGGCTGGTCTTGCCACTGAAGGCATCCGGCCGGTCTGCGCGATTTACTCCACATTCCTCCAGCGCGCGTACGACAGCGTCATTCACGACGTCGCCATTCAGCACCTGCCGGTGATCTTCGCGATGGATCGCGCCGGCGTGGTGGGAGAAGATGGTCCGACGCACATGGGTCTGTACGACATTGCCTACATGCTCGCAGTGCCGGGGATGGTCGTCACCGCGCCGAAAAACGGGAAGGAGATGATAGCGCTCCTCCGGAGTGGCCTCGCACATTCGGACGGGCCGTTCTGCCTCAGGTATCCGCGCGACGCCACGCCAGACGTCGTGCCTCCGGCATCCGAAATCGAGGCGGTCCCGCACGCGACATGGGAAATCCTTCGCCGTGCCAACACCGCGGGACGCGACGCGGACCAAGCGGTGGCCATCTTGGCCGTGGGGACGATGGTACTTCCATCGCTGGCGGCCGCGGAGATTCTCAACGAGAGCCGCGCCAGCGTCACCGTGGTCAACTGCCGCTACCTCAAGCCGCACGACGAGCGCGTGTTGGGGGAGATCGTCCGCGATCACCGGAACATTCTCGTCCTCGAGGAAGGAACGGCCGTCAACGGCTTTGGAGCGCACATGTCGGCCGTGATCGGCGAGATGGATCCATCGGTCAAGGTCGTCACGCAAGGAGTGCCGGATGACTTCGTGGACCAGGCGCCGCGCGCGAAGCAGCTTGCGCGACTCGGTCTTGACGCGCGCGGCATCGCGCAGCGCGCAAGCGATGCGTTTGGAATGGAGAGCTCGCGGGGCACCCACCTTCGCGCAGTCTGATGCGGCTTGGTGTCATCGGGCATCAGGGTTACGATGAGCTGCCGGAAATACTCCGCACGCTCTTTCGCGTCGCGCCTTCGCTCGGCATCGATCCGATGCTCGAGCAGGGCCTTCACGAAGTAGCGGGGAAGGGCGCCCGGCTCGAGGATCCATCGCAGTTGGATGCACTGGTCACGCTAGGCGGCGACGGAACACTCCTTCGCGGCGCACGCTTCCTCGACGGGCGGGACATTCCGATCCTGGGTGTCAATCTCGGCCGTCTCGGTTTTCTGACGAGCTGTCAGAGTGAGGATTTCGAGGCTGCGCTCAAGAATCTCGCTAGCGGAGACTACGTCGCGCAGCCGCGCATGGCGCTCAGTGCGCGTGCGATCGACGCGGGCGGCGAAACGCGGAAGCAATGGCGGGCGCTCAATGATTTCGTTCTCCACAAGGGTGGCTTCGCCCGTGTAGTGAGGCTCAACGTCTTTGTCGACGGCGAAAGCATCGGTACCTATGCAGCTGACGGCGTTGTGATTTCTACTCCGACTGGATCAACCGCTTACAGTCTTTCCGCGGGGGGACCTGTAGTAGTGCCGACGCTGGAATCAATCATCATCACTCCGATCTCTCCGCATACGCTGGCGATCCGGCCTCTCGTCATTCCGGCCGACGCCGAGGTTACCGTCGAGGCAATTGAAAGTCCGACGGAGCTTCTCGTGACGGTCGATGGACAGGTCGGAACCGGCTTCGTGAAGGGCGAGAAGCTGATAGTGAGAAAGGCCGACAATCCGGTTCGCATAGTTCGCTTTCCCGGCGCCACCTTCTTCGAGCGCATGAGAGTCAAGCTCGGATGGGGAGGCCTGCCCGAGAGGGACGACGCGCATTGATGCTGACCGAGCTTCGTATCAGGAACTTCGCGATCATCGAATCGGTGACGTTGCCGTTGGGCGAGGGCTTCAACGTACTCTCGGGCGAAACGGGCGCCGGCAAATCCATCATCGTTGGCGCGCTCGGTTTTCTCCTCGGCGAGAGGGCAAGCGCCGATCTCATTCGCTCGGGTGCGGAGAAGGCGACGGTCGAGGGCGTGTTCGACGTGGCGGACGTTCGCGGAATCACCGAGCTCGCCGACGAGCGCGGGATCGATGTCGAAGAGGACACGCTGGTCCTTAAGCGTGAGATATCGGCGAGCGGCAGGGGACGCGCATGGATCAACGGCGCTCCCGTGACGGCCACCGTGCTGGCCGAGATCGGGCGGCGGCTGGTGAACCTTCACGGGCAGCACGACGCTCAGACGCTTCTCGATGGAGAATCGCAGCGCCGGATCCTCGACGCGTTCGGCGGCGCCGACCCGCAGGCCGATCTCGTGCGGCGAATCTATGCCGAGCTGTCGAGCGTGCGGCGCGAGATCACGACGCTCTCATCGCGCCGCGCCGAAGCGGAGAAGCGGGCCGACTATCTGAAGCATGTTGCGAAGGAAATCGAGGATGCGCGTCTTGGGCCAGGCGAAGACACGAAGCTCGAGGATGAGGCGCGCGTGCTGGAGAACGCCGATGAGCTCCGCACCCTCGCTACGGCTCTCAACGAACTTTTGTCCGGTGAAGAATCCAGTGTGTTGACCCAGCTTGGCGCGGCGCAGCGCCCGCTGACATCGATAGAGCGAATCGATCCGTCGGCGGCGCGAATGCAGGAACTGTTCGATGCGGGCTTTTACGCGCTCCAGGAGCTCGGTCGAAGTGTCGAAGACTATGCGGGCTCCGTCGATCTGGATCCTTCACGGCTCGAGGAGGTGCGCCAGCGACGCGATCGCCTGTTCGGGCTCCTCAAGAAATACGGTCCGACACTCGACAACGTGATGGAGACGGGCCGATCCGCGCGCGCCGAGCTCGATCTCATTGACACCGCGCAGTTCGATCTCGCCAACCTTACTGCCCACGAAGGAGAAGCGCGGCGCCGGCTCTCCGCCGAAGCGGAGAAGCTTTCCGACCTCCGCATGTCGGCCGGAACAAAGCTCGCCAAAGCTGTCGATGCGCTGCTGCCGCAGCTCGGAATGCCGGATGGAAGGTTCTCTGTCGCTCTCATTTCAAGGGACGAGGCGACGGCTGAAGGTGCCGAGGATGTCGAGTTCCGTGTGGCGCTCAACGTCGGACACGAGGATCGCCCCCTCGCACGCGTAGCTTCAGGGGGAGAGCTCTCTCGGGTGATGCTCGCGCTGAAGACAATTCTGGCGCGTGTGGATCAGGTACCGACTCTGATCTTCGACGAGGTAGATGCGGGCATCGGCGGCAGAGTGGGCCTCCAGGTCGGCGATACGCTGCGCAGGGTCGCGAAAGAGCACCAGGTATTCGCGATCTCCCACCTGCCTCAGATCGCCGCTCGCGCCCACCATCACATCGTGGTCGCCAAGGGCGCGAAAGGAGGCGTAACCACGGCCGACATTTCCGTACTCGAGGGCACGAGCCGGGTTAACGAGATCGCCCGCATGCTGGGTGGAGACCCGGAAAGCAAAGTGAGCCGCGCGCACGCGAAGGAGCTGCTCGAGAGTGCAACGGCTCAGGCGTGAATCACTCTGATCTACGTGCAAAACCGAGAACTGCCAGGCCGCCCGCTACCAGCTGAAAGCTAACAGCTACCGGCTTACGACGCCGAGACCGTTCGTTTCGCCGAATTCGTTTCCACCGTAGGTCCCTCGAAGCGCTCTAACAAGCCATGGAGCATCATCCTCAACTCAACTACCTGAGTCGAAAGTGACAGGCTGGACTCCAGTAGTGAAGTCAGTCTGTCCTTAGCCGGCAGCGGACAGCTGGCAGGGGGTAGCTGGCAGCCTAGCCGTTCTCAGTTTCATTCCCGGTGTTCCGGGAAGAACAACAAAAAAAGCCGGCCTTCGCGGCCGGCTTTTTTTATTTGTCGGAGTTGCTACTTGCCGCCGAAGATTCTGGCGTAGAGGCGCAACTGGATCTGGTCGGTGAAGAACTTCGGCTGATTTCCACCCGAGCCCTTCACGGTTTGCCAGTGCAAATAGGTCACGTCGAACGGGAGCTTCGCCTTGCCCTGCTCAAAGGAGTAGAGGTTGGAGAAGGAGATTCCGCCGCCGAGCCTGTGCTCCCATGTCTCGGTCTCGAGGTCGAGGGTCGAAGCGTCGAGCGTGATGTCGGCGTATTGTGTCACCGCCGCCGGGATCGTGAACGTTCCCTTGTAGTGATCCTGGCTCTTGTGCCGGTAGACGTACTGACCGGAGATGGCAAAGAAATCGTTAAGCACGATGCGCGGCGTGGTCTCGAACTCGAACGCGCTGCCAAGCTGCCTGTCCACTGTCTGGCGGCGAAAGACAGGCGCCAGCTCCTGATTCGGCAGGTCGATGATCCGCATCTCCTGCTTGTCCGAGAACGGCTTGTTGAAGCGGACGACGAACGACTGCCAGAAGCGGCTGCCCAGAAGAATATCGCCGAACCATCTGCCCTCCAGCGCTTTCGCGCCACGGCCTGTACCGAGATCGACGAAGTTGTTTGGCGACTCGACCTGGCCAGTGGGAAGGCGAAGGAGGCCTAAGACTGAGGTACGGAAGTTCAATCCCTTCGGTGACGTTCTGGCTTCAGCGCTGCCGCCGAACGAATCATACACCGAGAACTTTCCAGCGATGTCGATGTCGCCAAGGTGCGAGTGCCCTGTCGACGTCAGTGGATTTGCGATGATCCCGAACGCGGAATCGGAGAGAATGCGCTGAGCGTCGCGAACAGTCAGGCGGTTCTGGGAGGGGAAGGGACCCGTCGTAGCCGCGGCAATGCTTGTCACGCCGAACTGCTGATACAGCGATCTGAACGCGGCGACGCGCGCCTCGATCGCCAGCTGCGCATCGGTCCCAACGATGGGAACGAAGGGCGAGGTGGTGTAGATCTGATTGACGCCGCCGGCGAACGCTCTCGAGTTGTTGATCAGGGACTGCGCGCTCGCGCGATTCGCGTTGAGCGCAGGGCAGGACGGAGACACGGTGGGATCCGCCTGGCAGGCGGCGAGCGAACCCTCAAGGGTATTGGCCGCGGTGGTGAACTGTGTAAACATCGTGGTGTTCTGTCCGGCCGCGGTCGTATTCACCAAAGCCGGATTGAATCCGAGATTCCCCTGAATTCCGCTGCTGTTGACGTTGAAGAACGTCGATGTGTGCGTCTGCACGTACGGAACGTTGATAGCAAGCGAGAAGCGATTCGAGAGTCCCGCTTCGAAAACGAACGGGAAAGCCGCGATGTGGTCGCGCAGCGTCACCTGGGTATTCCCCAGTGTCGCATACCAGTTCGGGTTGCCGGTCAGCGATTGAAGGCCCGTCTGGAGGCTCGCGAGATTGGGGAACTGCTTCACCCCGATCGTGTCGAGCGTGAAGTCGATGCCAAGCGGCTCCAGCGCGCCGGCGGGGCGCCCGGGCGTGTCGAAGCCGTAGCGCTCGTTGAACGCCGTCCACTGCCCAATGGTCCGAAGCCGGAACACCCCCCGCGGCAGCGTCAGGGCGTCGTCACCGACACCCAGCACGCGCTGGCCGCTCGCGGGTGGGGCGAAAATCCCGATGAAAGCCAGTGCTACACTGGAAATGCTGACCAGACGACGGCGCATAGATTCTCCGCACGATGTTAAGGGGCACGAGAGGCGTTCGTCTCGATTGAGGACGTCCGCCAGCGGGGAGACGTTATCATTGCGTTTGAGGTTTTGTCAACTTGAAATTGGGAGTTGCATCCATAAAGGCGAGCAGTGCTTGTTAGCGTCGTTTTGTACCGGTAGCTTTGTCGGGGATCGCGGGAATAGCTCAGTTGGTAGAGCACAACCTTGCCAAGGTTGGGGTCGCGGGTTCGAGTCCCGTTTCCCGCTTCATTTTCTCCTCGGAATCGGTGTCGCGCACCGGCACTGGTTCGTCCTTCTTCGCTCGGGTGGCGAAACCGGTAGACGCGAGGGACTTAAAATCCCTTGGGATAAGATCCCATGCGGGTTCGATCCCCGCCCCGAGCATCCACTGAGCCTCGCGCTGCGACCCGAGCCACGAACGGAGACATCGATCTGGTGCTCACGGACATCGCGATGCCCGCGATGATCGGGCGGGAGCCGTTCACGGCCGAGAATCTGGCGATTCAGGTTCGCAAAGTTGGGGACGCGGCAGTATGAGTGCGGCGACGGCGATGAAGTTCGCGCCGCGCCGGATCGAGCGTGTGCTGCTGATCGTGAACCCCGCGTCACGTCGCGGCGCGCGAATCCGGGCGCAGGCGTTGAAGGCGTTTGCTGACGCGGGGGTTTCCTGTGACATGATGCCGACCCAGGCGCCTGGCCACGCGGCAGTCCTCGCAAAGACCCACGCGCACAAGTACCACGCAGTGTTCACGCTCGGCGGCGATGGAACGGTAATGGAAGTTCTGAGCGCCCTCGCGCATCAGGGACCCCCGCTGGGAGTGCTCGGCGGAGGCACTGCGAACGTCGTCGCGAGAACGCTGCGCATCCCGCTGAATCCGGCGCGGGCGGTGCCCTTGCTCCTCAACGGCGACGAAGCGACGATGGATCTCGGCCGGCTGGGCGACGGGCGGCGGTTCGCGATCGGCGTTGGGGTCGGCCTCGATGCGACAATGATGTCGGAAGCTCCCGCGCGTCTCAAACAGCGTTTCGGCTTCATGGCGTACGTGATCGGCGGGTACAAGGCCGTGCTGCGGAACCAGAAGTTCAAGCTGCGCCTCACTGTGGATGGAGTGGTCTTCGAGCGCACCGCTTCGGCGATATTCGTCGCCAACTTCGGGGCGGTGCTCAACAATCTCGTCGCGTTCGGCGACGGCATCGTGCACGACGACGGCCTGCTCAACGCCTGCGTCTTCTCGCCCCACAATCTTTGGGACGCCGCCCGGATCCTGTTGAGGATGGTGAGAAAGGATTTTAGCCCCGATCCGTGCCTCTTTTACAGATCCGGGCGCGAGTTCCGGATCGAAACGACACCGGAGATGCCGGCCCAGGCTGACGGAGAGCTCCTTCCGGGAACGCCGATCTCCGTTTCGGTCGACCCGCTGGCTGCCCGCTTGCTCATTCCGAAGACCGAATCGACCCGAATTCCGCGCGTAATTACCAGGATTACCTAGCGGCCAACAAGAAAGGGCGAGCACCAGGTGCTCGCCCTTTCTTGTTGTGAAACCGAGCTAGAAGGGCAGTTCGTCTTCCTCGGTGCCAACAAGCGCCGAGGTGGTCCGAGCCGCCTTCCCTTCTTCCGTCGCGTCGGCGACGGGAGCAGCGGCTATGGGCTTCGGAGGCCAGATCACTCCATCGCAGGACCGGTTCTGGCACTTGTGGTCCGGCGCCTTGGGATTGCGCTTGGTCAAGCGGTTGTCCCACATCCGTCCTCCGCACTTTGGGCAGCTCACTACTTCCATGTCGGTGAGGAGCGACGCCGGGGCGACAATCTCACGCGTGCCGTTTCCATTCGTGCCCGGCACTGCAATGACGGCAGCCGCACCGGGCGTTCCGTAACGGCGCGCGTAGGCTAGCTGCGGATCTTCGACCGGCTTCGCGTACTTGCCGTCGCCGTCCATCTCGACCCAGTTCTGCTCGTAGGCGTAGAGCTCGTGCGCGATGCCGAATCTCACTGCTGCTCTCTTGAAGGCGTCGGTGGACGCCTGCTTGTAGTCGCGGCCGGTTCCGACGTCCTCGCGAATGACGCCGAGGATCTGGAGCCGCGCCTTGAAAGAGCACTGGGCGCCGTCGCCGTCTTCGCCCGCGACCGCTGGGAGGAGCTCGAGGGTGAGATCCCACTCACCCGGAACGACCGTATCCAGCCGCTCGCGAACTGTATTGGCTTCGACATAGGCGACGAACCTTGCGAAGTACTTGCCGTCCCTCGCCGTGACTTTTCCATCCTGGCGCCAGGAGATGACGGCAGAGGGGACCGGGGCAGATAGCTTCGCCCATACGTCGGTCTTTTCATTGTAGGTATCCTGTCTTGCGATCATTCTCTCATCCATCCGTTGTTAGTCGCTAAAGTTTGCTTCTCGTGAATTTTTGCACGTCCTTCACCACACTGCACTGTTTGCCGTGCTCGCAATACCAGCCGTGCCGGTCGAAAAAAACGAGGTGGTGGATTCTGCTCTGGTCGAGGCGTTCTGCGACGCGGTAAAGCCGCGTCACGGTGGTCCCTTTCCCGCACATTTCGAGAGGGTCCATCTCGCGGATGCTGATCGTCCTCCCCACCTCCGGTTTTCCCTTCCGCTTTCCCTTAGCGCTCCTCCCAGCTCGGGGCAATGTAAACTCCTGCGATTGCATAACTTACGGGCCGATCTTCGGCACGTATTCGGGTTTCTTGAAACTAACGTTTTGGGGCTCTGAATGCAAGGGTTATGTCGCGCGGATTACGGCACCCGGTTGGCCCGCCTTCTGCCCTACATCCGTAGCAGTGAATGCCGCGTATCACCGCGGCGCGAGACGACAAATCCGGGAGAATTCATGGACCGCGGGATCGATTTTCTAAAGAGCCAGATCAACAACGCCGTGATGCAGCATCAGACCTTTCTCAAGGCGCTCGAGGATCACGAGGGGCAGGCCGAGGATGCACGCTTCCGTGATCTGTGCTCGCGCCACATTCCTCAGATGCGCGAGCATCAGCGAATGCTGGAGGATTATCAGGCGGAGCTCGGCGCGGAGGCTGGCGCCGGCAAGAAGTTCATTGGCGCCGCGCTTGGCGCCGCGCGGGACCTTGCCGATGCCGCCCGCGAAAGCGATTTCCTGCGGCTCGTTGGCGATATTGTAATGGCCCGGCAGGCGGAGGACACCTTCAAAACTTTTCGCGAGGCCGGCAAGATTCTCGGCAATACCCGGTTGCGGGACATAGGGGACGTCGGAGAGCGCCATCACGATGTGTACGTGAAGGAAGCGAATCGGCTCGTCCAGCAGATCTTCGTGGAGCACGTGCAAGGGGTCGAGGGCGCAGCATCGCGGGCAGCGACGACTCAGATCCACACGGCTACCTGATTCCGTTCACCGAAGCTGCGCGGACATCCGCGCGCGCCGCCCTGACATCGCTCACGGGCGGCGCTAACTTCCGCGCATGACCGACGTCGTCTCGCTGGCCGCGGAGTTGCTCGCGATTCAATCTACGACGGGTTCCGAGGGGAGCGTCGTGGATTTCGTATCGCGCTGGCTCGTCGCGCGCGGATGGAACATCGCCCTTCAGGAAGTGAGTCGCGGCCGCGCCAACATTTGGGCCTCGCGATCCGGCGGAGGCGGCGGCGTCACTTTCTCGACCCACCTCGACACGGTTCCTCCGTACGTTCCGCCGCGGCTGGAAGGAACACGTCTGCTGGGGCGCGGGTCGTCGGACGCCAAGGGAATCGCGGCTGCGATGATGGTTGCGGCTGACCGACTCGTCGGCAACGGCGAGAAACGCATCGACGTGCTCTTCGTGGTGGGCGAGGAGAAAGGTTCCGACGGCGCGCGCGCGGCGAACAATCTCAGCGCGAGCAGTCGATTCCTGATCAACGGCGAGCCGACAGAGAGCAAGCTGGCTAGTGGTGCCAAGGGTTCGCTGCGAGCCACGATACGGACGCGCG
>JALYKM010000023.1 GCA_030774785.1 Gemmatimonadota bacterium | reverse complement strand
GCTGAACCCGAGGCGAGTTGGGTTGTAGCGCGGGTAGCGAGCGACTATACTCCCCAGTCTGTTTTGGCTCCGTGTTTTGGAGCTGCAACGGGACGTAGCGCAGCCCGGTAGCGCACCTGAATGGGGTGAAGCCAGCCCCCACGAGATTCCCAGCAAGTTGCGCGGTTATTCGCGTGAACGGTAGCATCGAGCGGGAATCGCGCACCGCTGACAGGCCCGAGATGCGGCGTTGCCGAGCAGACCTCTGGGACCAATACCACGGGATTGGCTCACATACTCCCCCTGGAACTGCAATTGTTTGCCTAAGGTAAGCGAACCACCTACCGGGTACTTGCAGAATCTCGGCTCCCGATATTATCGTCGTTGGACAATTGCTTTTCTTTTGTGAGAAACTTCTTGCGCGAGTTCGTAGCGGGCACGCCAAGTCGAGCCGGTAGACCGGCAGGTCCCTTCCGCAGGGGGCTCATCCAGAATCATGGGATGAGTCCCTTTTTTGTTTTTGGAGGAGTTAGGAAATGGCAGACGACACACGCGAACTTGCAGTGACCGTTCGGGTCCAGAGAAAGACTTGGTTCATGTTCCGCAACTTCTGCCGTGCGAATCAGGTCCCAATCTACCGCGGGGTGGAGATGGCCCTACGCCTCGCGCTAGAGGAGAGTGGTGCTCTAGACGATGGAGGTCCTTACTTGCCGATCTGGGATAATCACTCCGGGGGCCCGGTCAAGGTGGCGAGAGTACAGAACACCGGAGCAGAAAGCACGGAAAGGAGCGATGGTGCTTTGTAATTGAACGGGAGAGGAGGCGAACGCGCAGAAAAGGCAATTATGCCGCTACAAACTCCGGGGACTGTGTAAGCACTTGTCTTATCTGATGTTGAATTATGCCGCGATTCTATATGAGAGATTGATGTAGATAGATGCTTTTGCTTTTAAGCAGTAGAAGTACTTCGTCTCATATAGAACGCCGTGGTAATAAACGGAGAGAGCAAGCAAACAGCCTCCGGTAGAAGTCAAAGAAAGTTTCAATCACGAGAACAAGAGGTCGCCGAGTATGGGATGGACAAAGGGCCGGTTGAGAGGGAAGCAATCCCCGGAGCATGTAGCAAAGAGGATCAAGCCGCCGAAGCCAGGAGTGTCGGTAGCCCCAGAGATTGCTGAATGCGCCGCGTGGCTGCGACAGCGGAGGAGAGTAGAGTTCGGTCTCCCCGCAGGCCTCCGTTACGTGCCAGAAGCGAGCCTCATCTCGTTGGCAGAACGATTGACTCTGAACGAACCGGTAGGTGATCCGAGGGTGGAGCAGGTTCGAGCCGACCTCGTGAGAATGATCTTCCACCGTTGGCGTCTCGACTGGACGAAAGGATGGCGCGTCGAGAGGATCACCGCCGCGATTCCGGAAACGTGGGAGGCCCGCCTCGTCATAGCCGAGAATTTCACCACCGCAGAGAAGTTGTTGGGGCCAGTGGAGAGGCAGAGCTTCTCGGTGGTGCGGCTGATTGAGGTTGGCATACAGCTCGAGACCGCCGCCGCTTTCGAGAACTATGTAGGGGACTGCCTCAAACAGCCGAAGCGGCGGTCAACGATGGTCTCCGCGATTATCAGTCAGGGGGCTTTCGACTACAGGCAGAAAGGGAAGGACAAGAAGAAGGAGGATGTACGGGAATCGAGGGGACTACGAGCCGCAAGGCAGTACGGGATGACCCCCGAGCAGCACCAAGAGTGGCTCGCTCAGGTCATGGCGTTACCGAGCGTAAAAGGATCTTCTCCGACTCCCGAGGAGTTGCTTTAAAGGTTTTAGCCGTCCTAATGGGCGGAACGTCGGCCTCTCCGGAGGGCTCGCTACGCCTGCCACGCAGTGGTGAGCATGAAGCCAATGGCACGGCTGACGACTCGGTCACGATCGGCGAATTCATTAGCGACTTGAACGTGAAAAACAACGCGGAACGGATTGCTGCGATCGCTCTGTTCATGGACGAACAGCAGGACCAGCGGCTCGTCCCAAAAGAGGATTTCCCCAGCTGGTTTCAGCGATCAGGCGAGGCTCCGCCCAAAAACTTGATCCGCGATCTGCAAACCGCAGTAGCTCGCAGACTGGTGTCCGAGGACCACTCCAAAGCAGGCTACTACTTCGTCACCAAGACTGGGACCGACTTGTTGCGGGGCACTGGAGGCCGGGCGCAATCGCCAGCACGGAAGCGCACTTCCAAGAGAACAACGCGCAAGTCGTCAGCGGGCGATGACGATGATGCAGGCGCTCCTGCACAGAAGCGGGTGCGCCGCAACGCGACGGCAACAGGCAAGGGCCTTACGGGTCGGATTCTCGCGCTGAAGGCGGCCGGTTGGCTAGACACACCCAGAACCCTACAGGACATCCTCTCCGAACTTGCGCGCCGCGGTGGTCAGTACAAGCGCACTGACCTGACTCGCCTCATGATCACACTGGTGGGCAGGGAGGACCTGGCAAGATCAAAAAAGGCAGGAAGCAAAGGAGACCGAAAAGTCTGGCACTACTCGGCCAGCTAGGAGTTACGGCGGCGCGGCAGCACCCGACTAACCTTCTGACCGATTGCTTACAGTCAGATGTCTGAGGGTTATGACGGAAGTCCGTGGGTCATCAAGCGGATCATCTCAGAACTGGGCATGCGAAAACCTCACGACTGGGGGGCCGCCTCGATAATCGGCGTGAGCAGACTCGCGCGATATGTCGATTTCATATCACCCAGATGTCGGTTTTATATCACGAGGGCAGGACCGTCTGACGCATTCCTGACGTTCTCTGCTATTTCTTCTCCGCGTGAAATGAAATCGACATCGCGGTGATACGAAAACGACCTTGCGGGAACCCCTAAGTCCTCAGAGTCTGGACAAAGTCAGGGCTCACTAGAAGCAGAATGCTGACGGGGTTCTGACACCATCCTGCGACTTTCTCGGCTGACCACCCATCAGGAGGAAGAATGTTGACACCTGGCTCACCCAACCGGCTCCTAGTAATCGGCACTGTTGTCGTTTTGGCGACTGTAGCATGTAGTACCGATCTCGGCGGACCCGAACGCCCTCGACTCCAACCCAACATAAAACCCGCTCTTAGTGTGGTTGCATCAGAACTGTCTGTATGGGATGAAGACGGAACTCAGTACACGCTAAACGTACCCGCTCGCGAGATTCGTATGTCCGATGGACGAAAGTTGCTCCTGGATGAAGACCAGACCAATCTTGCAATCGAGGCATTTTACGGAACGATCGCGACCGATCCTGTGGCAACCGATATTTCGACTCTCACCTACGATACTGGTTGCAGTACACCGGACAGCAAAGTCGGCTGCGAAGCTCAAATACGCATTCTTGATCCTTGGGAACCGGTGCAAGCTGAACCTCGTAGCGGACCGCCGAGTCGCGCGAGGGTTGGAACATCACCCCAACGTCCATCAGGCACGGCAGTGCCAAAGTTGATGTGGCGGCGGCCCGAGGATTCAAGGAGAAACAAGTTACCTAGGCGAATCCAGCCGCATTCCAGGACTCGCCCTTCCCAACCGACCGCGATGAACTCTACGGGATCATTTGCCTTCGCCAGCAACTCTTTTTTCGCTGGAAACTATTTCGCAATGTCTGCCGATCCCTGCACCGACGTGGCGAGTCTGGCTGTGTCCTACGCAAACCAGTATTTCAGTAAGCGCACAAATTACATTAAGGAAATTTGGCCATTCGCTGTAGCCGAAGCGGCCGACTGGGCAACGAGGACGATACCTCGGGGCACCCTTATCGCTCTGAAATTCGCTGATTTAGTCGCCACACATGAGGCTTCTCGGATCCAGGTGAATATTCTCGCGTTCTACTGGAATTCGTATAACTGTTCCAACAGGACGGTGACCGTTGGGCCGATTTATTTGGGCGGAGGTTCTGGTGGAGGCGGTGGAGGCGGTGGAGGCGGTATGTTCTGTGAGTATCAGACATGGAAAATCTCATTCGATAACGGCCAGACCTGGCACGGGGTTTCGGTTCACGTCTGCTACGCTATGCAGTAGATCCACTCACAACGATTAGCTTTCCGAAATCAAGAGGACGGCAATGCCACTTTGCATGGCGTTCTATCGGACCGTAATTCGGCAGAAACACGTCATCCTAACCGCGTGTCTCATCTCCTGCGCGGGGAATATGAATGCTCAGTCGCCATTGGCTTTGGAGCAATTGGGTACGCCGAGCGGGACCCTGCTCTGCCATTCAATTCGTACAAACCCGGCTGACTCGGTTCCCCATCTATTCCATTTCATTGATGGCAACGACTCTGCACATCTGCGAACGAGCATGGTTACATTCGATTCTGCGGGTGCGCCCTTGCACATGATGATTTCGGTCCCTGGCAACGACAGCAAACAAGAGCCCCAAACGTATATGTTCGCTGTGCAGTTTTATCCAACCAGTCAGGGGGGTCGGCTTATTGTTCCAGATAAGGCAGCCCGTCCCCCCGTGACTGCCAACACCGACACCGTGAGTCGCCCTAAGTCCATCGAAGAGACCTTGACTGCAGGCGAAATTGCTCGCGCGAAAGCCTTGGCTGAGTGGTTCTGGGCCCACCGGTGCCAAGAAGACGTAGGCGGTTCGTAGGTGGTACCCAGCGATAGGCAGGAGCCAAAGATTCGGAGTGCGCTAGTGAAGGATGCGAGGCCCGAGTCGCTGTTGAGTAGCCGGTCAGCACTCGCTGCTGGCGCATTGCTTCTTATAGGAGCAGTCTCGTCACTGATTGCTTCGCCAGTCTCTTGGCCTTTGTTGTTGATCTACGCGGGTATTGGTGTGGTCGTGGGCCTATTAGAGGTGTTCAGCCGGCCTACAGCGGTTGTCGGAGTCCTGATTCTCATCTTTGGAGTTCAAGCGGTTGCGAATACCTTAAGCCGGGTCACGCCTATGTGGCATGCGGCATGGTGGCAGCCTGTTCTAATCGCTGCGTCCACCTTAGTGCTGACGTTCTACTTGACCTCGCAAGCCGTTCGTCGGGCTCGCTGAAGGTCCCCCTCAGACCTGTCGCAGCCGTCAAGCCGGGTAAGAGTACGCTCGGTAAGACCCTTGGACCTGCGCTCCCCTAAGGCTGGGATATGAAATCGGCATCTAGCTGATATGAAATCGCCCTTCCGAACCTGGCGGAGAACGGCCATTCTCCCGGCGAAGTTCAGGGAGTAAGTTCAGGGAATTGGTCAAGGCCTTAGAAAATGCCCGGCGCCGCGCTATTTTAACTTGCTGTCTGACATGCAGTTCGATGTTGACGGGACGTAGCGCAGTCCGGTAGCGCACCTGAATGGGGTTCAGGGGGTCGCGGGTTCAAATCCCGCCGTCCCGATTACCTAAGTGATTGCATCAGTGTTAGATAAAGGCGGGGGCCGCGAGTATTCGCGGCCCCCGTTTGCCTTTATTGGTGCGATAATGGTGCGATGGCTTTTTTCGACGGGCGCGACGTTGAGCCATTAAACCAACTCACCCGACTCTCGGTGCGGACCTCGCTGCGCGCTGCTTCGTCGAAGCAGAAACGTGTCGCAACCCAGTGTGGATCATAGCGACAAACAAGGCTGACAGAGCTCCAGCAGTGACGAGCATTCAAACTCGCTAGGTTGCATGGAATTCAAGTAGAATAGCCCACACCTGAACTTGGGCGTGAGACCGCTAACACCATTTATCGCCAATAGCATATGTCACTTCGGTTCGGCAACCTCGACTCAATCGGCAACACGTTCCATGTCGCATTACCCAAGGATGAAGCGGGGTTCATAGGTCGGCGACGCCGCGGGCAGCACCCGCTCCACCAGCCGCGCCGAGGTGTCGTGCATGCGCCGCGCGCCGCAGCTCGGAATTGCACCTCACAGGGTCTACCGTTTCTTCGCCGGCGGGCCATTCTGGGCCACCGCGGCCTTCACGAGCGCCTTGAACGCGGCCGCGTCGACCTTCTCCCCTTCGTGGATGTCGATCGCCCTTCGCGTGTTGCCTTCC
>JALYKM010000022.1 GCA_030774785.1 Gemmatimonadota bacterium | reverse complement strand
ATCGGGATGTTGATTCGCGCGAAATCTCTCTCGTACGGAATCATGCTCTGCCAATACGAGTCGTAAGTCGGATGCGTGATCCACACGTCGAAGATTGGATTGGGCGTTCCGTCGACCTTGTCGAGATCGCGGTAAGGACGACCGCTCACATACCAGTCGTGGTTCAATCGATTCCAACGCGCAAAGTTTAAGTAGGTCGTGTCGTCGAGGCCTTTCACATTCGTTGTATAGAAAGGCCACGCGTAGACGAAGCTAAGAAACAGATTGCCGTCCATCGGTACGTCGATACCCGGAGCCACAGGGACGGCCGGTATGATTGTCTTCAAGGCCTTCGGCATGTGCTTCGCCGCTGCCCATTGCGTGAATCCCTCATAACTCCCACCGTACATCCCCACTCGGCCGTCACTCCAAGGTTGCCGGGCGATCCAATCGATAAGTGCGGCCGCGTCTGAGCCGTCGTGCTCATACGGCACAGGTTTGTCGGCGCTGCACCCCTTTCCACGGGTAAGACCCTCGACACCGACGTACCCATTTGATGCGGCTCGCCGAGCCTCGCCCAAGTTGGCTTCCGCGGCGGCGTAGATGGTGAAGTTGAGGAGCGCCGGGAGACGACGCGTAACCGACCGTTGTCGCATCACTGTTGCGCAGACAGTCGCGCCATCCGGGGTTCTCACCTGAACATCGTTATCGACGATGTAACGTCGACGATCGTCTTCGGCGACGAGAGGCGCGACAAGCGGTACAATACTCCGGAATGCTTGCTGGATCTGGTACGCTTTCATCAATCGGAGCGCATCGGCGAGCGAGACAATGTCCTTGCCGTTCTGCTGTTGCAGCGCACCGGTGACAGCCCGGTCCAGGGCCAAACGATTGACCCTGAGCGCGCGCATCACCAGCGCGGAGGTTCGGTCGTCAAGCTGGCCGACAGCGTCGCGGAACGCTCGCCGAAACGCATCGTCGAACTGTGCGCCATTCCCGTGCTGCCTCGACGTGGCGAGGATCGCGTACAGCGCATCGGCCGCGGTGGCCGATGGAGAAACTCTGTTCCCGCGCAGTGCGCGTAGCGCCGTCAGCGTGTTGATCGCGTCAGCGTTGCGGCGGGCGACTATCTGTACGCGGAACAGGTTGTCGAGGTAGCGGTCGCGATTGTCGTCCTTGTAGGTGGCGATCGCCTGGTCTGCCAAAGCCGACATCGCAAGTGCGGTGTCGCGGCCGATCGTGGCATTGGGGAAGCGAAGCTCCTGCGCTGACGCGAAAGAAGCGCTCACCAGGCAGAGCAAGGCGACACGGAAGGCTCGCGTCATGATTGTCCCTGTTTGCAGAAGTCCTTTGTCACCCGGCCGCGGAGCGAACGACAGGGCCTAGCGGTTGCGGTGCAGGACGACGTTTCCGTTTACGGTCCGCACTCGGATCGCGCTTCCGCCCCGACCGATGGTCTGACGCGCGCGTACGTAGCGCCGAGGCGTTCCTTCGCGGCGATCCCAGTTGTCCGTTTCAGTGGTCTGAAGCGGCCAGTCGCTGACAATGCGCGTCTTGTGGCCGAGGTTGTCCGTGTAGGCCGTCTCGAGCTCGAGAGTCGCGTCGAGATCCCGCGGCAGCACGAGCACGATCTGGCCCTTGCCCGAAGTCACATCGACCGAGTGCGCGCCGGCGCCCTTTATCTCGATCGTCACATCACCCGCTCCGGTGTGCGCCTCGACGGATCCGGTTGCGGGGCCGATGTCAATTGGACCGCCTCCAGTCGACGCGTAGACTTCTCCGGCGGATGGACCGATTCGGATTGGGCCGCCGCCTGTCGTGACACGCGCACCGTCTGGTGCCGCCGCAAGCGAGATCCCCCCGCCCGCGGAGTTCATGCTGATTCCACTCGCGCCGAATCCGCTTCCTCGCCTAACACCATCATTGGTGTAGGTCGTCGTGGTCGTGCCACTTCTGGTGGTCGTGCCACTTCTGGTGGTCGTGATGCTGCCACTCCCAGATCGGCTTCCACTTCCGCTGGCGCTGGCGCTAAACTCGGCCGTGTCGGTGTCGAGGATGGTGACACCGTTTTCGCGGCGGATGGTAACCCCTTTCGCTCTCATGTAGGTGACTGGGCCGCTGCCGGAGTAGCCATTGAGGTTGCCGGTGACACCCTCGATCTTAACTACCCCGCCACCGGTGCTCACCGTTCCATTCAGACGCGAGTCGGAGACATGGACAGCGCCTCCGCCGGTCCGGATATCCACTTCGCCGTTCGCCTTCTGGATGTCGATCTCACCGCCGCCCGTTTGCCCGGTGAACACTCCATCAACACCTGCAATCGAGAGCGACCCACCGGCCGAAGAAATCCTCACGTTGAAGTTGCGCGGCACGTTGATCTCAAAGACGTGGTGCGAGCTCTGATTGTCCGAGCGTACAGCGTAGTTGCTTTCGAGTCGAGCACCGGCATCCGAAGGCCGGAGACTCACTTCGGTTTCGCGCCAATCGCGCCCACCGAGGGAGGCCCGAACGAAAACCTCAGGCTTGTCCCAGCCTTTGATGATCACCGCTCCGCCGGTTTTCAGATCGAGAGTGAGCGTTCCCGCACTGCGAGCGGGAACCGAGAGTTGCAACGTCGTGTCGGCGGCGGACTGCCGGCTGTTCGCCACCGTAGCGTCATCTGGAAGTGACGGTGCGTCTATACTGACTGATGGTGTTGGTGTGACTGAGACCCCTACAGTAGATGCCGGTGAATCGACTGGCCTAATCGTTCGGTTCGATGTGGGGCTCGCGAACCTTACTGGCGGCGGATCTAACTTCGGAACAGCGCGAAATGCGGCGAGTGGTATCAGAATGAGTGCCGCTAGCAGCGCTGCAGCCGGTCGCGCTCCGCGAGAAAGCGAAACGCGTCGACGCGATTCATTGAGCACGGCGAGCAACCGGCCCTCGAGCTGTGATGGGCGAGCCATCGCTACGGACAGGAAACCAGCGGCGCCAAATGCGCGTGCTGAACGGGCGACTTCCAGAAGATGCACGGCGTACTCCGCGGCAGGAGTGCCTAGCGACACGACGCTGTCGTCACACGCGCGCTCGCATTCGGCGCGAAGCCGCCGCTCGGCGATCCAGACCAGCGGATGAAACCAGTACAGCGCGCAGACGAAACCAGCAACGAGCTGCGTAAATGAATCCCCGCGCGCGATGTGAGCCAGTTCGTGCCGAAGGACAATTCTGCGGTGTGGCTCGGGCCAGTCGAGAGCGTCTTCCGGGAGAAGGACTACAGGAGCGCGCGATCCCCACGTGAGCGGCGTGCTCACAACGGAACTGGAGTAAAGAAGGATCGGCTTGGTGACGCCCGCGTAATTGCGTTCCTGGTCGAGAATCCCGCTCCAGTCGGAATCGTCAAGCGGCCATGAGCTCGCGCCGATGCGACGGAGTCGGATGCGTCCGATCGCAAGCCATACCATGACGGCTGTGAACCCAATCACCCAGAGGAGTGGAAGCAGCGGGAGCGTGGCGAAAAGGTCGCCCGCGCCGGATGGAGATTGCACGGCTCCCGCGTCGATCACCTTTGCTGTCAATGCGGAACCGGCGGGCCGCGTGTTCGCGATGCCGCTGACGCTCGCCGGGGGAAGGACCGTTGAGGAAGAGTGCGGCAGAACGGGGACGTTCCACTGTGGCGACATGAATATCGCGAACGGGAGCGCCAGGCAGCTAGCAAGGGTGGCAAAAAGAATGAGATGACGAAGCGACGGGCTGAAGCTGCGAAACGTCGCGGCGATGATGAGGCCGAGCGCGAGGATCAGAGTCAGCTTGGCGAGTAGTGCCAGAACGAACGGTGTCATGACGCACCTCCTTTGCTGCGAGCCCTTTCTATCAGCTTTTCCAGATTGTCCAGGTCGGCGTCGCTCCAGCGGTCCTCGTACATGCCGACCATTGCCGCGACCGCGGAGCTGGCGGAGTTGTCAAAGAATGTTCTGACGAGATGTTTTACCGCGGATTTGCCCACGCGGTCGGGATCGGCGGTGGGGAAATAGACGTAGCGCGGGCCATCCTGCTCGTGTCGGAGATGCCCCTTGCTCTCGAGCAGGCGCAACATGCCGCGCACGGCGGTATAGGTCGGCGGATCGGGAAGATCGGCCAGCACTTCAGCCGCGTTCGCGCTTCCCCGTCGGTAGATGATCTCCATGATCTGCCGCTCTCGGCGTCCGAGCTGTTCCAGTCCGCGATTCTTCATCGAGCACTCTCCACTTTGGGATCCGACCACGTCGGGACGAAAATGGGCGTCCCTTGACATTATGTCAATGGATTGACACAATGTCAATAGACTAACAGCCAATCGGGGACGGAGCCCTCCCACAATGCATGTTTTTTCATACTTCCGCCCGCCCCTCTTGGTCGCCGTAGCGCTGGCGCTGCCTTTCGCGCACACGAGCGGCCAGCAGATAGACACTGCCCGGGCCCTTTCCGCCCTCCGCGACGCCAAGACTGCCTGCGAGATGGACGCGGGAACGCTTTGGAAACGGAGTCTCTGCGGTCCAATTGCGCTCGTCGATCGCCAAACTCGCCTCGTCATCGCCAACGACACGGTTGCCGGAAAGCATTTCCTGAGATTGGGGGACGCGTATGTGACGACACTTCCCGAGAATCAGTACGTCGCCAATACCTCCTTCCCGTGGGGAGGACGTACGTGGACGATGGTGGCGCTACCCCTCCCCCGCGATCGCTACGCGCGCGCCGATCTCGTCATGCACGAGGTTTTTCACCGCGAGCAGGAGACACTCGGGCTTCGCCAGGCCGACGCCCTCAATAATCAGCTCGACATGCGTCCGGGCCGGACCTGGTTACGTCTCGAGTACCGCGCTCTCGCCCGCGCGCTTGAATCACTTCCCGACCGGGAAGCAGCTCGGGATCACATCGAATCTGCTTTGCTCTTTCGCGCTCAGCGGCGCTCGCTCTATCCCGGGAGCGACAGCCTCGAAGCGACGCTCGAGATCCAGGAGGGACTTCCGGAGTACACCGGGCAGCGCCTCGCCATGCAGTTGACCGGTGAAGGTCCCACACGCGTGGCGAGATACGTTCGCGACTACGAGACGACGCCAACTTTTGTCCGCGCCTTCGCGTACGGCACCGGGCCGGCGCTCGGCGTGCTGCTCGATCAGTTCGCGCCCAATTGGCGGGATGCGGTTCTGACGAATCGAGACATCGGGGCACTGCTCGCCCGGGCGATCCACTTCGAGCATCCGCGCAATCTCGCAGCGACCGTACGGGCGCGCGCGCAGGAGTACGGCTGGGACGAAATCGACCGGACGGAGGGGGAACGCGATTCCGCCCGCGCGCCGGCTATGCGGGATTATCGCGCCCGGCTCGGAGCAGGCTCGACGATCACGCTGCGACAGTCCAAAGACTCGCTCGCGTGGAGTTACGATCCGACCGAATTGATCGGCTTCGATCTCCACTCGACCATTTATCCCTCGGGGAACTTCTCAGCGCCGTGGGGAAAGCTCACCGTAGAGCACGGCGGAGTACTCGTGCAGAATGATTTCTCGCGAATCAGAATTGGCGCACCGGCGGCGCCAGTTGGAACCGAAGCAAAGGAGATCAAGGGAGATGGGTGGACGCTTATACTGAATACGGGGTGGTCGGTGCGGGCGGACTCGTCGCGGCCAGGAAGCTTCGTCGCAACCCAGGATCGGTAAGAGCACACGACGTTCGTTGACCCAATCGCGTGACACCTGCACATTGGTCAGTTGGCGCACCCAATAGAGGCGTTATGCGAAATCAGATAGCTGCGTCACTCATCGCGCTCCTGGCAGCTTCCGGCGCGGCCAGTGCTCAGACGCGACCGAAAATCGAGACCGGATTCCTCGATCGCTCGGTCGTTTTCAACGGCACGAAGTATCGATATCAGATTTTTGTTCCCGCGTCGTACGTGCCGACTCAACGCTGGCCGACGATACTCTTTCTCCACGGTGCCGGTGAGCGTGGGAGCGATGGATACGTGCAGACCCAAGTGGGGCTCGCACCCGCGATTCGCCAGAACGCCGCGCGCTTTCCGGCGATTGCTGTCTTTCCGCAGGCGACGGCTGAGTCATCGTGGACCGGCACGCTCGCTCGAGTTGCCCTCATGGCCCTCGATCAGACGATGCGCGAGTACCAGACAGACCCGTCGAGGGTTTATCTCACTGGACTTTCCATGGGTGGCAATGGTACGTGGTACATCGCGTACAGAAATCCCAAGCGATTCGCCGCCATCGCGCCAATCTGCGGCTGGATTTCACCTCAGTTCTGGAAGACCGCGGATCCGGTCGTGCCGGCAGACAGCGGTGAGACTTTTGCCGCGTTCGCACGCCAGCTGCGGCAAACTCCCACCTGGATCTTTCACGGCGAGGTCGATCCAGTGGTTTCGGTTGACGAATCTAGAAAAACCTTTGCCGCGCTCCGGGCTGCGGGCGCGCCGGTCCAATACACCGAAGTTCCGGGCACGGGACACAACGCGTGGGACCCGGGGTACGGGTCACCGAAGTTCTGGGAGTGGCTGTTCTCCCAGCGGCGGTAGGCATCGAATTCGGACACGCGCCTGTGGCTCTGACGGCTCACCGTCGCCGCGATTATATCATATGCGAGCACAACAAGGAGCAGGGATGGACCCGAAGCGCACGGCTGTCGTTCTAATCGAGTACCAGAACGATTTCACCTCCGAAGGCGGTACGCTCCACGACGCTGTCAAGCCGGTGATGAACTCGACCAACATGCTCGCCAACACGTTGGAGACGGTGAAGAAGGCGCGGGAGCTTGGCGCCACGATCGTACACGCGCCAATCAGCTTCACCGACGACTATCACGAGCTCACGCCTGAGCCCTACGGAATCCTGAAGGGCGTAGTCGATTCGAAATCGTTCAGAAAGGGCAGTTGGGGATCCGAGATCGTCGAGGAGCTGAAGCCGGAGCCGCAGGACATCGTCGTCGAGGGAAAACGCGGACTCGACGGTTTCGCCAGCACCAATCTGGATTTCGTTCTTCGCAGTCGTGGGATCACCAACATTGCGCTCGGTGGGTTTCTCACCAACTGCTGTGTCGAATCGACGATGCGAACCGGGTACGAGAAGGGCTACAACGTCATCACGCTCAAGGACTGCACCGCGACGCTGAGCGAGGAAGAGCAGCGGGCCGCCGTGGAAAAGAACTATCCGATGTTCTCCCGGCCGATGGACCACAACGAATTCATTGCCGAGCTGGGCGGGAAGGAAACCACTGCCGGAGCGCGGACTGGACGCGGCTACACGACGGACGCCGGCCAGCCCTCGATGGAGGCGCCGGCGTAGAATGGCGCGAAGTCGGCGACCGGATCATGCCTAGCCGCGCACCCGTTCGCTTCTTCGAGATGAATCTCGTGCGAGTCGGAGACACCGACTGGCCCGGAGCGGGCGCGATCAGCCCCAAGTGATGAGCGTACCCTACAAAGGAGAGAGCTATGCGAGTCAGTATCACGGGATCAGTACTAATTGCGGCGCTCGCCGCAACCGCATGTCAGGAGGGGCCGACAAGCCCGCAAGCGCTGTCGGTGAATACGAGCGTGGCAACGGATCGCTCGACTGGGGACACGCCGAACTACAATCTCGAGGTCATCTTGCGCGGCGACGGTTTCGGTCACGTGAAATTCCGCCAGCCGGGCAACGACGCTGCTCAGATTGTCTATCTGGATGTGTGGGTGAGGGACCTCGCTCCGAACACTGAGTACCTCCTCCAGAGAGCGGTCGATACGAACCTGGACGGTAGCTGCACGAGCACAACGTGGCTGACGTTGGGCAAGGGAGCCGCCCTTCCTCCACAATCGATCACGACGGACGACAAAGGCACCGGACGCGAAGACTTGTTTCGCATTCTGACCAGTCCACACGGCACGACGTTCGACATCTATTTCCGGGTAGTTCGGAAAGACAACCCCACGGTGGCCGTGCTAACGAGCGAGTGCTACCAGTTCAGCGTCAAGTAGGCGCAGTCTTCCCCGACGGTTACTTTGCGCTCCTCCGCGGATCGGGCTTTACCGTGAACGGCTGCGTGTAAGCTTTTCCGTTCACGGTGAGCTTCGCGGTGAAGTTGCCGATGAAGCGTGTATCGAGCGGACCACCCTCATCCGCGGGGGGCGCGCCGCGTGGTCTCTGCCGTATCGGATTCCACGCCACGCGATGCAATCCCGCAGCAGTCGAAAGCGGCTCGGGTCGAGTTTGCCAGAGCGGTGACACCCTCGGAAGTCCAGTTGTCGGTGGCGCGCCGCCGCCGGGACTCGCGGCCGGCCCCTGCGCATTCGGATCGCTCGAGAACGTCTGTACCACAGCACTGTTTGCATCTACAATCTCCATCGTCACCAGCGTGGTCGCAGCTCTCTTCAGGTAATAGTCGATCAGCGCGCCATTCGGTGGATTCTCCGCCCGCGACTCGTCCTTCTGAAGCGGCGTACCGTTGTCGGTTCCCTCGATGAAGTTGATTGCGTCGGCAGGCTTGAACAGATACGCGTCGTCGCGCATCACCGAATCGCCGAGCTGGCGGAGCGGAGAGATGTCGTCGATGATCCAGAATCCGCGCCCATGCGTGGCGACGATCAGATCGTTGCCGTAGATCTCGAAGTCGCGTATCGACGTCACCGGGATGTTGAGCTGAAGCGACTGCCAGTTGTCGCCGTCGTCGAACGAGATGTGGACGCCGCGCTCAGTGCCGGCGACGAGCAGCCCGCGCCGCAGGGGATCTTCCTTCACGACATGCACGTAGACGCCGGCGGGCAAACCCTTCGTGATCTTCTGCCAGGTCTTGCCCATGTCGCGGGTGCGGTAGATGTAGGGCTCGAAATCCTGGAGCTGGTGGCGATCGACACTAGCGTACGCCGTATTCGGATCGAAGTGCGACGCCTCGATCATCGTCACTCTGCTCCACGGAGTGATCGCGGCCGGCGTCGCGTTCCGCCACGTCTT
>JALYKM010000021.1 GCA_030774785.1 Gemmatimonadota bacterium | reverse complement strand
AATGCGAGTCGATAAGTCGGGCGCTTCTTGAGCACGGTTGACCAGCTCAGGCCGGCTTGGGCCCCCTCCAATATCAGAAGCTCGAACAGCCGCCGATCGTCGTGAACGGGAACGCCCCACTCTGTGTCGTGGTACTCGATGTCGAGATCGGTTCGCGGCCAGCTACAGCGCTTGACCTGGATTGTCATTCCACGGTGCTGCGTGATGACGCGACTGTCGGCCGGGCGACGAGCCTCGTTGCCGCCCATCCCGCCGCCGGTATGAGGATGATTGTCGCGGGCCACAGCCACACCGGGTGCGGAATCTTCGCGAGATTTGCGACCGTCGCCACCAGGACGAAGAATGCCAAGATCATCCCATGGGTTGGGGGAGCGTGCGTGGCAAATCGAGCAGCGAGGTAGGAACCGACCGCCGCTGCGAGAACCCATCCCACGAGGAGAAGCAGGAAAGCGGCAGTGGGCAGGGCGGCGACGGCTTGTCGCATGCTCTCCGGATTGCTCGGGTCGGTTCCGGCAGGAAGCGCATAGATGCTACCGACTACCGCGTCCATCAGGACTACTACGATCACGGCGGCAACGACACCGCCGAGTAACACGAGCGCACCTCGAATGTTCGCGTGCATGGGGCCTCCGTGATCTGCCTAACGCTCCGGTCAGGCAACGTTCCTCAGGAACTGGGTCATGTCAAGCGCGTAATGCACCGGCCAGAGCCACAAGATGTCGGCTCCACGCGATGCGGTGGCTATGACGAGCATTCCAAGCCCAAAATCTCAGAAGAGACCAATCATCTGCACGCTTGAAGCACCCTCCGAGACCATGGTGGGTATGTGCCCACCCGCGAAGAGTGCAGCCGCGACGATAACCGCCCACTTATTCGTCAGGGCCGCACCCAAGCGAACCATGAGAATCGCTATGGTGATATCCTCGAGAAGGACTTGAACGGCCACGTGACTGTTGCCGGGGTCGAAGACGCGCTGCAACGTGGATAGGAAGCTTGGCGCACCCCGTTCAAGTGCCGTATAGATGGCAAGCGCGATAACGGCCAAACCCAGACCGATAGCGAGTCGCGGTGCCACGTGACGCCCGGGCAGCCAGGCCGAAGCCAGCGTTTGGCGACGCCAGAGGAGGAGCAACAGCATTGGGCTGAAGATTGCTATTTGATTGATGGATTCGAAGACGGGACGCCATGCCGTATGATTGGGCAGACGAACGCCGCGTAACCATAGCTGTCCGAGTCCGATCACAAGTAACGCGGCCAGCAACGCAAAGCCGACCTCGCGCCACGGATGGTCGAAGGAGGGACGTTTGGGAGAACGCCAGTAAGGAAGCGGACGAGAGGCCGCAAGCCAGAGAAGGCATACCGTCCCATAAGCGATGGCGAGAACCTCGGGATGCCCCACTTATGAAGTCCCGCGCGGAGTCAATGGTCGCGTGGTTACCCGGCTAGCACGACGTTGTTTGGCCGTGCTTTCTCAAATGTGACAGAACCGCCGCGTTATAGGCCGGTGGGTTGTCCTCATGCATGATGTGGGATGCTCCAGGAATCTCGATTCGCTCGGCATCCGGCAGAAGCTCCTGAAGCCGATTGGTCAGGCGATGAAACAACCCGGGGCTGCGCTGACCAGTGATCAACAATGTCGGAGCCTGAATGCTGCCCACCTCGGACGCGTTCAATGGCGCGAAGCCGGATCCAAGAAATTCCGCTTTGATGAAGTTGGCACGTACCTGTTGCACACTACCACCATTGCGGCGTAGCCGCATCCGAAAAGTGCTTGTATGCTGCAACGTTCGTTAGATGGGCGGCGCGGACAGCTCGACGTCGCCCGCGTCCAAATCGCGTACGAGCTTCCCGTTAATAACAAGCCGCGCGGTCACCCCATAGTGCCCGGAGGGTAGCGAGTCTCCCAGCACTTCCCGCACAGGTACGTTGAGTACGTATGTGTACGAACCTCCAGGTGGAAACGTCATGATAGGAAGCATCAGCGTGCAAAAGCGCGGAATCGGCTTGCCGGTTGAATCACGAGGTATCGGTTGTTTTTCCTGTTCGTAGACTTCCGAATCCCAATGTCGTCGGCTCGCAGCTACTCGCGCCTTTACGGCATCATAAACCGGTGGGCAGGAGGGGAATCCAAGCTCCCGTTGTTGATCCGATTCGTTCACGACGACAACGGCGACTCTTAAGGTGTCCCGCGCTGTGCCGACGATGGCGCTCCCCGCTCTGTACCGGTACCCATCCGTGTTCAGTGGGCCAGGCTTGTCGTTCAGACGATGACAACCGACGAGGGAAAGCAGCGCCAAGAAAGCGACGAGGCTTGGACGAAGAAGATGCATGCGCGCCATCTAACGCCTTAGTTCAGCTGCAAGCACGCTACCATCATTGCGGCGAAGCCGCATCCGAAAAGTGCTTGTCTGCTGCAACGTTCGTTAGGCGGCAAGTGGCTAGCTTCGTGGGCGTCAGAGCAACATTGCACGGCCCGTAACGTCGACTGCCACCAGAAAGCAGGGCGCATGCATTTCAGTCAATCTTCGACTGAGATCGAGCGCGGCCGCCTCGTCCTCGACTCCATAATAGATTCGGTTATTGCGCTCATCGAGCGTCCACATTGAGACCCGAACGCCCAGAATGTGCGTTTGGATGTAGCGAAACCAGTCATAGAGTTGCACGTACGTCCAACGGCCTTGAAGCAGGCCGACCCTTGGGTTTTGGGGCAGAAGGCCTGCGGCGACTAAAGCGGGCACAGCGGCAGCGAGTTGAGTGGTATCAGTGAGGTAGATAACGGTACGCGGATCTTCCTTTCTCCACGAGACTCCTCCCCATCCTCCCGGAATAGTCCGAGCAATGGTGGCCTTTTCTTCCCATTGATCTCGTCCCGCCATGCGAAAAGGATGGCTAGACGTGTCCCGTAATTCTTCCGGGAGCGAATACGCCGGTGCGGTCGGCGTGCAAGCCGTCCCGACATCAGCCCATCGCCACCTAGGTGGCGGTTCGACGTAGGCTGCTTTATGCCGGCACGCACTCGTGGTAACCGCACATGCGAAGAGAGAGACGCGGCGCAACGCGATTAACCTTCGAATCATTGTCGGAAATCCCTGATACTCGATGTCCGCCTAACGCCAATTAGATGGACTACTTGGACTGCAAGGCGGAACATTATCTGTCATCGCTTTGCAAGGATTCACCCGAGACTTCTACGCGCTCGTCTCGGAAAGCACGCAACGCCACGGAGTTAACCAC
>JALYKM010000020.1 GCA_030774785.1 Gemmatimonadota bacterium | reverse complement strand
CAGGAGCTCAATCTCACGCCGGCGCAGCGGCTCAAGCTGAAGCAGTTCGTCGAGTGGAATGCGCTGCCCCAGAACAAGTTCTATCGATACGACTACTATCGGGACAACTGCTCGACGCGGCTCCGCGATGCGCTCGATCACGCCCTCGCTGGCCAGCTCCAGCTCGCGACCGTCACCCGCATGACGTCCGGAACTTATCGCTGGCATACCCAGCGACTCATGACAGGGGATATCTCGCTCTACACCGGCGTCACTCTGGCGCTCGGA
This sequence comes from Gemmatimonadota bacterium, assembly GCA_030774785.1. GTDB lineage: Bacteria > Gemmatimonadota > Gemmatimonadetes > Gemmatimonadales > Gemmatimonadaceae > UBA4720. Next base: position 15,670 of record JALYKM010000020.1, on the reverse strand, counting down.
CATCCCGCCGACAAACCGATCTCAGTATGGGAAGAGATGTTCCTTCCGGTGCGGATGGCGAACGACCTCAGAGGTGTCCGCATCGCGGACAGTACGGGTGCGCAGATTCCTCTCGTGCGCTCGGAAACGGCGCTCTTCACCTCTGGTCGCCCGCCAGAGCCTGCAGCTCCCCCCAACTATTTCCCGTGGTATGTCGCGGTTGGAATTCTTTTAGCCGCCGCGCTGATCGCCCTCGTGAGAAGCGCCGAGGGAGGACACAGAGTGGCGTTCTTCGCGGCCACCGCAATCGCGACGTTGTGGAGTCTCGTTGCCGGCCTGGCCGGGACCGCGCTCGTAATCGCGTGGCTGTTTACGAAGCATTACTTCATGGGCCGCAACGAGAATCTGATGCATTTCGATCCGCTCTCGATCGCGCTTGTGGTTCTGATTCCGCTTTCGATGTACGGATTGCGCGGTGTCTCGAGTGCCCGCAAGCTGAGCGGCTTCGTGGCCGCGCTCTCGTTATTCGGCTTCGTCCTGCAGGGAATTCCGTTCTTCGATCAGAAGAACGGCGAGATCATTGCACTGGCTTTGCCGATAAATCTGGCGGTCTGGTGGACTGTCCACCGCCTAACCGGCTACAGGCGGACTTCCTTGCCTTCCTCCGCCGCCTTGTAGATCGCTTCCATCAGCTTGATCACCGTGAGCTGATCGTCGGGGGCCTCGTACGGCGTGTCCTCATTGACGACGGCAATGAAGTGCGCGAGCTCGGCGCGATACGATTGCAGGAACACGCTCTCGCGTGCGGCCGCGCCGCTCGGCGATACATCCGTCGGCTTGCCGTTCAGCATCTTCACCACGCGCAGCGGAGCAAGCCGCGCGCTGCCACGCGCGGAAAGAACCTCGAACCACCAGCGCTCTTCCTGTCCGACGTAGGACCACGACACGTCGAAGCTGAAGCTCATGCCCCCCGCGCACTCTACGTGCACGATCATTGAATCTTCGACGGTGCTCGCGCCGCGGCTCCGATCCATGTTCGCCGTCACGCGCACCGGCTCGGGAAAATCGGCGACCCAGAGAGCCAGATCAACCAGCGGGTAGCCATGCTCGAAGAAGGCGCCGCCACCCGCCTCCGGCCTTCTGAATCGCCAGCCCGTGCGACTGGTCTCGAATTGATACTGTCCCGCGCGCACGCCGATCAGGCGGCCCAGCTCGCCGCCCTGAAGAAAACGATAGAGCTGCTGGACGTCGCTGCGGAAACGATGATTGTTGCCGACGACGACCTTGCGGCCGGACTGCTTTGCAGCTGCGAGGATGCGCTCGACCCCGCGGGATGTCAGCGACAGTGGGCGCTCGCACAACACATCGACCTTCGATTTCAGCGCGCGAAGAACGTGGGGCTCGTGGAGGTGATTCGGCGTAGCGATCACGACCGCATCCACCTGATCGAGCTCGAGCAGGTCCTCGATGTCGGTGAACACGTCGGGGATCTTGAGACGTTCGGCGATAGCGCTGGCCTTCGGTCCGTCGTTGTCACACAGCGCTATGAGCTCCGCGCCCTTGATCTTCGACAGCACCGGTAGGTGGGCGAGCTGGGCGATCGCACCCGCTCCGACGAGGCCGAGGCGGACGGTGTTCTTCGTGGATTTCGTTTCCTTGGCGCTAACCGGCGATTCGGCCAATCGTCGTCCCCGGATAATAAGTCTCTAGAATCGTACGATAATTCTGCCCCGCGCGCGCCCGACCGATCGCCCCCCACTGGCACATGCCGATCCCGTGTCCGTACCCGCGGCCATTCACGTTGAGGCTGAAAACTTCCCCACCGCTCGTTTCCCTGATGAAGGTGAAGTAGGTGCTGTTGAGGATGGCACCTTTGGGATCGCGCAGCACGAAGCGAATGTCGTTTCCGCGAAGCGTGTAGCTACCGCTATCGGTGTGCACCGCGAGCGCGGCAACGCGCCCAGAGGGTGTCCTTCCCTGCTCTCTGATATCGGTGATCCTTCCGACACCGGTCTTCGGCGCGTTCGTATAGACGGCCAGGTACTTCTCCATCACCGCACGCAGGCCGGCTCCATCAAAGCTTTGCGTCCAGCTAAATCGCGGCGATGGATCGCAGTAGAAATGGTCGGTTCCCGGAATTCTGTCGCTTACGGGCCGCAGGTAGGGCTCGTCGGGTTGGGTGTACCAGACTTCGCTCACGGCCGCGGTGGTCCCACCACACGTCGAGTGATACGGCGTGCTGATCGGTTGTCCTGCGTAAAGCACGACAATGTCAGCCGTCGTGATGATCGCGCTGTCGGACTGCGGCTTTTCCGCGTCGACTCCGCCGTACACCTGGTCCTGCACGGTGGAGTACATGTCGAATGTGCGGGTGTCGTTCAGATGCTTGTAGGCGTAGGTCCTTGCGGCAACCGCCTGCGCCTGGACCGCAGCGAACTCCGCGACGGTGCGATTGCCGATCTCGAGCGGGACAACGCCGCGCAGATAATCGTCCATGGGCAGTCGATTGACGACGAGGAGGCCGGAATCGGTTGCGCTGATGACGAGCTCGCCGCGGTATCGCTTGCCGTTCCACACGACGAATGAGCTGTTCGGTTCAGGCCGGACCACGACGGGCCCCTTCCCGGAACCGAGGTCGGGTCCTTCGCGCGCGGCCGTAGCGAGCGCGATTCGAACGCTCTGGTCTCTTCCATTCTTGTAGGGCCCTCGCACGACGGGAACGTTTCCCGCTCCAGGACCAGGCGAGACGAGCGAGACGCAGGCGCCGACGGCGAGCACACACACGCCCGCAATGCCTGCCCGCGACCGCGCGCTCAACCGCCCCCTACGCAATTGTCTGCTCCATTGCATCGCTCATTTTCTCCAACGCAGCTTCGATCTCAGCGTCGCCGTGCGCCGCGGACATGAAGCACGCTTCGAATGGTGATGGCGCCAAGTACACTCCTCGATCGAGTGCGGCGTGAAAGAAACGCCGAAAAAGATTCACGTCAGATGATTTTGCATCAGAGAAGTTGCGGACCGACTTCCCGGTGAAAAAGAAGCCCCACATTGACCCCGCGCATCCCGCCGTCAACGGGACTCGCAGTTCCCCGGCGATCTTTTGCAAACCTTCGACCAGCGCGGTCGTGCGCTTCTCGATTATGGAGTGGAGCGCGGGCGTGAGCGCCGAAAGGGTCGCCAAACCTGCCGCCATCGCCAGCGGATTCCCCGACAGGGTCCCGGCCTGGTAGACAGGACCGGAGGGCGCGACGCGCTCCATGATCTCCCGCCGCCCGCCATAGGCCGCTGCCGGCAGCCCGCCCCCGATCACCTTGCCGAGTGTCGTCAGATCGGCCGTGACTCCAAAACGCTCTCTGGCCCCGCCGGGGGCGATGCGAAATCCTGTCATCACTTCGTCGAAGATGAGAAGAGCTCCCGAGTCGTCGGCGAGCCCCCGCAGGCCCTCCAGAAACCCCGGATTCGGCGGAATGAATCCGGAATTCCCTACCACCGGCTCGACGATGATCGCTGCGACGCCGTTCGGGCGGGAACGGACAAGGTCGGTCGCCGCATCGAGATCGTTGAATGGCGCCGTGAGAGTGAGCGCCGCGAGCGACGCCGGAACACCCGGCGAATCAGGAAGGCCGAGCGTGGCCACCCCGGATCCCGCGCGGACGAGGAATGAGTCCGCGTGCCCGTGGTAGCAGCCCTCGAACTTCAGTATCGCGTCCCGTCCGGTGACCGCGCGTGCGAGACGCACTGCACTCATGGTCGCCTCTGTGCCGCTCGAGACGAAGCGCATCATCTCGACGTGGGGCATGCGCTGGCGGATCAGCTCGGCGAGCTGAACCTCGAGCTCGGTCGGCATCCCGAAGCTCGTTCCTTTCCGCATCGCGTTCTCCAGCGCCTCGAGAACTATCGGAGAAGCGTGGCCGAGCACGAGGGGCCCCCAGGAAAGGACGAAGTCGATGTATTCCCTGCCATCGGCGTCCCAGATCCGGGCGCCTTCTCCGCGCGCGGCGACGATGGGCTCGCCGCCAACTCCGCGAAACGCCCTGACTGGAGAGTTGACCCCTCCCGGGAAGAGCTCGCGAGCCCGCGCCATCACCTCTGCTGAGCGCATTCAGCTACACGACCGTTGGATTGGTGCGACCAAAACGCGCATTAGCGGCCGTAGCTTCCGAGCGTCACCTGACTGATTGGGAGCTGGCGGGAAACCCGGCGTCGCTCCGGAACTTCCGCTGGAAGCGCGACACAAATGACGGATGCCTGAAAGTCGTAGTCGTCGACGACTTCCTCCACCGCAACTTCCACGATTGTCCCGGTTGGCAGCGCCAGGTCGATCTGTGTCACGCCATCGATGTCATCCGCCTGCCATGGCAGTCGCGCCTGCGATGTTCCGTTCTCGGAGTTCGCCCGGTCCACCAGCGCAAGCGCGGTGCGGCCCACGCGCGACTCGTACCGCTCCGCAGTGATCGAGCGCTGAAGCTCGGTCAGTCTCTCGAGGCGCTCTCGCTTCACCGCCTCGTGAACATCGTCGGCGTACTGCGCGGCGCGCGTTCCTTCCTGCGGGGAATAGGTGAACGCACCGACGCGCTCGAACTCCATCTCCTCGAGAAACTCGAGAAGCTCCTCGAACTGTTCCTCGGTCTCGCCCGGGAAGCCAACGATGCAGGTCGTGCGAATCGCGACGTCGGGAACAGCATCGCGAAACTTCTTTACGCGCTCGCGGATGGTGCGCTTTCTCTCGGGACGCCGCATGCGCGCGAGCACGGGATCCGAGCCGTGCTGTATCGGCATGTCGAGATACGGAAGAACCCGCTGCTCGCGCGCGACGACCTCGAGCAACCGCTCGGTGATTCCAGCTGAATACAGGTAGAGCATGCGGATCCACGGAATCGACGTTTCGGCGACGAGGGACTCGAGCAGCTCCGGCAGCTTGTTCCCATCGCTGCGGTCGCGACCGTAGTGGGCAAGATCTTGCGCGACGAGATTGAGCTCCCGCGCGCCCTGTAGCTCGAGGAGCTGCGCTTCGCGAACGACTTCGTCCAGGGCGAAGGAGCGGTGCTTCCCGCGCATGAGAGGAATCGCGCAGAACGCACAGCCGTGATCGCAGCCCTCGCTGATCTTCATGTAGCGGACGTGCGGCAGATCGCCGGTATAGAGACGCACGCCCGGGTGAAGCTCTTCGCTCGCTTCCCCAAGCAGTCCTCTTTCGGTCAGCTCCGGAACGAGCCTCTGCATCTCTGAAGAGCCGAGAAAGAGATCAACCTCGGGAAGCGCGTCGAGGAGCTCCTGCTTGTGTCGCTCGATCATGCAGCCGACGGCGACGACCGCCCGACAGCGCCCCATCGTCTTGAAACGCGCGGCTTCGATCATCGCGTCGATCGACTCTTTCTTGGCGGCATCGATGAAGCCGCAGGTGTTGACGATGATCACCTCCGCCTCGGGTAGCTCCGGCGTGTATTCGGCGGAAAAATCCGACAGCTGCGCCAGGTAGCGCTCGCTGTCGACGGTGTTCTTGTCGCACCCGAGTGTAATGAGGCCGACTTTCACGTGATGATGGCGATGTAGCGCGCGAGAATGGGTCGGGCCGTCAACGGTAATTCCCGAACTTTAGCTCCACGCCGAAGTCTTTTCCGCGCAGGAGGGCCATCGCTTCCTGGAGGTCGTCGCGCGATGGAGAAGTGACGCGGACCTGGTCACCCTGGATCGCGGCCTGGACCTTCTTGAGCTTTGCTTCCTTGATGGCGGCGGCTACTTTTTTTGCAGTGTCCCCATCGAGCGCCATTTTGAGCGCGATGTCGCGCCGAACGGTATCGCCGGTCGCGGGCTTGATCTCGCCGGGCTCGAGGTTCTTTACGGGGACGCTGCGCTTAATGAGTTTCGTCTGCAGCACGTCCCAGAGCGCCTCCATCTTGTAATCATTCTCGGCCGTGAGCGCGATCTTGCCTTCCACACGATTGAGCTCAATGGTCGCGGGCGACCCCTTGAAGTCGTAGCGCTGCGAGATCTCCTTCTGCGCCTGATTGACAGCGTTGTCGACCTCCTGGAGGTCGACGCCGGTCGTAACGTCGAATGAAGCCTGTTGTGCCATGGCCCGAAATCTAATCGCGGCGCTGTGGATACCATCAATTCTTTTTCACTGACCGATTGTCCGCAACCAAAGCGAGATCCAGCTGCTTCGTGAAACGCAGGCCCGTGCGCTCATAGTCTCTTTTCTCGTAAAACTCGTGCGTCGATTGTCGCTGAAAACCGGAAGTGACTGACAAGCGCTTCGCGCCCTTCTCAACGGCCCAACGTTCCACGTGACGGACCAGCGTCGAGCCGATGCCAGCTCCGCGTGCGTCCTCCAGCACGACCAGCGTCGTAAGCCACGCGACGGGACCGTTATCGTGAATCGACGGAATGAGGTGAGCTGTAATCAGCCCGACGACTTCCCCATATCTGTTGGTCGCGACAAAAGCGGCCGCCGCGGGGAATGTGGCAATCGCCGCCAAGCGGTCAGGGATTTCGGACTCTGTGGCCGGATATCCAAGTTGGGCGAGCAACTCGCTGAGAATTGGAGCGTCGCCGGGCACCGCGGCTCGTATCGTGATTGAGTCAGCCATCGCACTCCTCGGCAAAACTCACCTGCGCGCTCTGACCCTCTCGACTACTTCGGCTGGATCAGCCGAGGAACGACTCGAGCGACCGCCGCCGCGAATTGTGCCGCAGCTTGAGGAGCGCCTTTTCCTTGATCTGCCGCACCCGCTCTCTCGTGATCTGCAACAGCGTGCCGATATCCTCGAGCGTCATCGGGTCCGCGCCGTCGAGCCCGAAATACAACCGCAGAATTTTCGACTCGCGCTCCTTCAGAGACGACAGCGACTCTTCGATCGCCTCGGACAACGCCTTCTCGAACGTGATCTCGTCCGGAGTCGGATTCATGTTGTCGGGGAGATAATCGAGGAGACGGTTGTCCTCGCCCGGCGTCATCGGCGCGTCGAGCGAGAGGTGCACCTGCGAGATCATCATCGTCTTGGCGACCTCGTCCTCGCTGATGTCCATGCCATCGGCGATCTCCAGGTTGGTCGGCTGCCGACCGAGCTCCTGGAGCAGACTACTCGCCCGCTTTCCGATGCGATGCAGAGTGCCCGCGCGATTCAGTGGGACGCGCACGATGCGCGACTGCTCCGCCAGCGCCTGCAGAATAGACTGCCGGATCCACCACACCGCGTACGAGATGAACTTGATGCCCTTCGTCTCGTCGAATTTGTGGGCGGCACGAATGAGGCCGAGGTTGCCCTCGTTGATCAGATCGGAGAGCGAGACTCCCTGATTCTGATATTTCTTGGCGACGGAGACGACGAATCTGAGATTCGATCTGACCAGTGTATCGAGGGCTTCCTGATCGTTCTCGCGGATGCGCTTCGCGAGCTCGACTTCCTTCTCGCGGGTAATGAGGGGAAAGACGCTGATGTCCCTGAGGTACTGATCGAGCGACCCCTCGTCGACGGTCGATTTCCGATTCGTCGATGCCTTCATAGCGATAGCGTCATCCTCTCAGAAATCGAGAGATCTTTCTAGTGAATGATCTCTCCGAAGCGCTTCCACCGTAAGCGAGTCAGCCAGTCCAGGCGGTCTCCGGTCTCGGGCGCGTAGCTATAATAGACCACTATCGGCTGGCCGCGCACAAGAGAGTCGGCCACGAACCCCCAATACCTCGAATCCGACGAGTTGTCGCGATTATCTCCGAGGACGAAGTAGTCATGAGCAGGGACGACCAAAGGGCCCCAGTTGTTACGCGAGGGATGATAGGCTTCGATCGATGCGCCACCCACCAGGTAGGCTTTCTGCCAGCGGAAATCGTCGTCCGACTGATCGGCCTCCTCAGGCGTGCGTTGGATGTAGTTCTCCTTCACGAGTTTCCCGTTTCTGATCAGTGTCGCGTCACGCATCTGGAGCGTGTCACCCGGGACGCCGACAATGCGCTTCACGTAATTGAGCCGCGGATCAACGGGATACGTGAAGACGACGACGTCCCCGCGACGCGGCGCGTGCAGGGCGGGCAGCTTCCGTCCGCTGCCGGGAATGCCGGCGCCATAAACCAGCTTGTTGATCAGGAGAAAGTCGCCCTCGAACAGCGTGTGTTCCATGCTCCCGCTGGCGATCTTGAACGCCTCCACCCCGAAGGCGCGGATCACCACGAAGAGGGCGAGCGACACCACGATGATCCTTGCCCAGTGGGCAAAGAACGCAAGCTTGCCGCTGCTTCGATTCCTGTTGGCGAGCTGGAGCGCGTACGCCCGCTTGTGTTCAGTTACGTCCATGATCCGTCTATACCACGGTGATTAGTCGGGCGTTCCCAGGTAGGTATCAATCTGGGCCCGCTGAAGGGTGCCGGAGAAATCGGCGTAGCCGACCTTGGTCTCGGAGTAGAACTCGTAGACCTCCCATCCACCTTCTCTGTGCCCGTTTCCAGTCTGCTTCACGCCACCGAACGGGAGATGAGCCTCCGCGCCGATGGTTGGTGCGTTAACGTACGTGATCCCGTTGTCGAGCTCGTTCAGCGCGCGGAACGCCGTGTTGACATCCCGCGTGTAGATTGACGACGACAAGCCATACTTCACATCGTTGTTGACCGCGAAAGCCTCGTCCGCATCTTTGACGCGGATGACCGAAAGAACCGGTCCGAAGATCTCTTCCTGCTCGAGACGGCTGCCCGCCTTGACGTTCGTGAAGATCGTCGGCTCGAAGAAATTGCCCTTCGAGAGCTTCTCCGGCCGCTCGCCCCCCGTAAGGAGCTTCGCGCCCTCCGACTGCCCGATGTCCACGTAGGTCTCGACCTTTCTGAGAGCGTCTTCGTTGATGAGCGGACCGACATCGGTCCCCTTCTTTCTTCCGTCACCGAGCTTGAGGGCTTTGGCGCGGTCCTCGAGCATGCCCAGAAACTTGTCGTGAATCTTCTTCTGTAGAATAAGACGACTGGTGGCGGTGCAACGTTGCCCCGTCGTTCCAAAGGCGCCCCAGAGAGCACCCTCGAGGGCGAGATCGAGGTCTGCATCGTCCAGGACGATCTGCGCATTCTTGCCACCCATCTCCAGCGAGAGCCTCTTGTGGAGGCGCCCGCAAGTCTCACCAACGATCCGACCGGTCTCGGTCGAGCCGGTAAACGAGATGAGCGGGATTTCCGGATGCTCGACCATCGCTGCGCCCACCTGCTCGCCTCGGCCGTGTACGAGCTGGATCACTTCGGGAGGCAGCCCAGCCTCGAGAAGGATCTCCACCAGGAGGGTTCCAGTATGCGGTACGTCCTCCGCGGGCTTGAAGATCACCGCATTTCCGCACACGAGAGCCGGAAACATCTTCCAGGTCGGGATCGCCATTGGAAAATTGAACGGGCAGATGAGACCCGCGACGCCGATCGGGCGGCGGTAGCTCATCGCCCACTTGTTGCGCAGCTCGCTCGGCACGGTCCTGCCGAACAGGCGGCGCCCTTCGCTCGCCGCGTAGTACGCCGTATCGATTCCTTCCTGAACGTCGCCCCGCGTCTCCGTGAGAGGCTTACCCATCTCTCGTGTCATCGCGTCGGCGATCTCTTCCTTCCGCCTGGTCATGAGGTCGCCTACGACCCGGAGAACATCCCCGCGCGCGGGGGCCGGAGTGCGTCGCCATCTGGCGAAGCCCCGCTTGGCGCTCTCGACGGCGCGATCCACGTCTCGCCGGTCGGAGAGGGGGAACTTGCCGATCACATCGCCACGATCGGCGGGGTTCCGATTGTCGAAGTATTCGCCCGATTCAGGGCCTGCCCACTTTCCGGCGATGAAGTTGTTGAACTTTTTCATTTCTGTAATTCAGTGATTGGAGCGTGAGCCACGCGTCAGCTGTGCTCACGCGATAGCGAATATCGCTCGATCTTTTTGTAGAGGTTGGACCTCGGCATCTCGACAGCGCGCGCGGTCTCCGAGACGTTCCAATCGAACTCCCGCAGCTTGTTGAGCAAGAAAGCCCGCTCGGCCGCATCCTTGAATTCCTCGAAGGTGCGGCACTGTGTGAGGGTCGCCAGCCCAGCGTCGTCGAGCGCGCGCTGGCCCGCGAGCCGGTCGATGTCCCGCGCCGAGATCTGACTGTCGGGGGCCAGGATCAACAACCGCTCGACGGTATTTCGCAGTTCGCGGACGTTGCCGGGCCAGTCCAGCGAGCTCAGCCGCTCCAGCGCATCCGGCGTGAACGTGCGCGGTGGAATTCCTTCGCGTGCCGACAGAGTGGCCGCAAAGTACTGCGCGAGCATCGGGATGTCCTCGCGCCGCTCGCGGATCGGCGCTACGTGAATCGGGACGACGTTCAGGCGATAGTAGAGGTCTTCCCGGAACTTACCCGCCGCTATCTCGTTTTCGAGCGTCTTGTTCGTCGCCGCGATTACCCGGACATCCACGGAGATCGGCTTGGCTCCGCCGATCCTGGTGATGACGTTGTCCTGCAGCACGCGTAGCACCTTCGCCTGCGCGGCAAGGCTCATGTCGCCGATTTCGTCGAGGAAGAGCGTTCCCTTGTTCGCCTGCTCGAACTTTCCCGCGCGGTCGGAGATCGCGCCGGTGAACGAGCCCTTCATGTGACCGAACAGCTCGCTCTCGATGAGCTCGCCCGGTATGGCGGCGCAATTCACCTCGACGAAGGGCTTGCTCGCGCGGGGCGACATCCGGTGGAGCGCGCGTGCCACCAGCTCCTTGCCCGTTCCGTTGTCACCGGTGATGAGTACGCGCGCCGGAGTCGCCGCAACCTTCTCTATCTTTTCCATCAAAGCCCGCATCACCGGCGTCTTGCCGACAATCTCGAACGGCGCATCGATCGATTCGCGGAGACGGGCGTTCTCTTCCTGGAGATCCAGGTGAAAGAGCGCATTCCTGAGCATCACCAGAATGCGATCGGTATCGAGGGGCTTCTCCAGTATCTCGTAAGCGCCCAGCTGCGTTGCTTCGACGGCGGTGCGGATCGTGGCGTGGCCGCTGATCATCACGACGGTCGCTGCCGGATCCAGCTCGCGAAGTTTTTTAAGCGCTTCCATGCCGTCCATGCCGGCCATTTTCACGTCGAGAAAGACGAGGTGCGGCCGCCACTTCTGATACTCGGTTATTCCATCTGCCGCGTTCGCGATAGTGCGAACCTCGTAGCCCTCGTACTCGAGGAGCTGCCCCAGCGCCGCGCGGATCCCCTGCTCATCGTCGATGACGAGAATCCTTCGGCTCACCGGACACTCTTGTAGAGCGTAATCCTTCCGTTCGAGATGCGCACATCTGAAATGTATGGCGGCATCACCATTGGGAGTCCGTTTTGCGAGATGCCTTCGATGGTCTTTCCGCGCTTCATCTGGGTCAGGAGCCTCGGGATCAGAGCACCAGGCACTTCGATTCTGCCAAGCTTCACCTCCTGGACGAGGAATTCCGCCAGTCCCGGTCGGAGCATGTTGATCGTGCCGCCAAATCGGACGCTGTCACGCTCGCCGAGCAGCATTCCAAGGGGGCCAAGTGTCTTGGCGCCGCCAAAATCCTTGAGCTCGACGTCGGACCGGACGTAGAGCCGGTCACCGATGATCGCGGCCTCGGCGTTTTTCGCGGAGGGAGGAAGCTGCTTCGCCACCACCATGAAGATGTACGACGCGGCCTGCGCCGGGGTCAGATTCGCGAAGACCGCTCCGGATTGTCGTTCAAGCGACTGGACGGCAACCCGCCCACGCTCTGCGTCAGCGGCGGTGAGTGGCTGCCAGCCTGAGCTGACCGAAGTTGCGGTCGTTGCAGCAGCGGTCGCCGCATTCGATTTCGTCGCCGCGGCCGGGCGCTCGACGCGCGCGTACCAGTACCACGTCGCGGCGAGAAGGATGATGATGATGACGAGACAGCCTGCCCTTCTTAGACAACCTTTCATGATGTATGAGGTGAAGGATGGGGGAGAATACCCCGTCAGGTGGAGTCCGGCAAAGGGGGGCCGGCTCGTCTGGGTACCGGCTACTCGCTGCCCGGACCCCCGCGCTCGGACCTTCCTCCCTCCCCGTCGCCGCGTCTCAAGCCCGGGGTCTTGATGCTCTCGGGCACCTTTGCCCACTGGCCCGGCGTCAGAATGGCTTTTGCCTCATTGATCGCCTGAGTCGCGAGCTTCCTTCCTTCGGTCATGGACGGCTGCAGCTTCGCGAAGACTGTCATCGGATCGGGGCTCTTCACCGTCGTGTCGCCGAGAATGTTGGCGACCTTGTCGATGAGCGAGTCAGCCTTCACCTTGAACGCGTCGCCTGACGCCTGGAGCTTCGCGATCTGATCCGGCGTGAGCTCGATCTTGGCTGAGTCGTTGATCGCGATGACCTCGAGGAACGCGTTGGGGACGAGGCGCGTCATTCTCGCCTTGAGCGCTTCCGGGTTCATTCGCCCGCCACCCGGACCACGGCCGACGACGTTGTTGAACTGCTGCCGCGCGGGATCGGTTCCCAGAGCGAGGCGAGCCTGGATGGCGATCTGGAACGGAACGCGGAACGCATTGCGCGTTCCATTCGTCACGCCGAAGTGCTCGTTCACCTGGTACTTGTAAGTCAGCGAAGCTGGATCGAATCCACGCACGTAAAGGAGCGTGCGGTCTGGGAACGATGGCTGGCCCCAACCGTGAAGGTTGTTGCTCCCATGCAGTAGTTGATCGAGACCGGTAAGGGTGTTGAGCGCGATAACGGAGATCGTGAGTCTGCGATCGAGACCGAACGATGCCGGCCTGATGTTCGCCTGAAGATCCAGCGACGGCGACCAGGGACTCGAGCAGCTGCTCCGATCAGCCACCTTGTTCATCTGAGCGAGGAGACAATCGCGCGCTCGCGGGGACGTACTGGCGAGAAGGCGCGTCATTCCATTTGCCAGTGCCGTATCGCTCATCACGACGGGATCGGAGGGATTGAACACGAACGCGCGATCGTTATTGCGGCCGTCGCCGTTGATGTCGCCGCCAACGAGTGGCGAGAAATTGCTGCCCGACGTAGCACGTGCGATCGCGGTGAGCTCGAAGGCGGGCTTGATTGGATAGGTAATCGTCCCCAGCAGTACATGGCGACGAGCATTGTCGCTCCGGCCCCATTCGGAGATGTTCGGATTTCCAGCGGTGGTTCCAGCGGCTCCGCCAAAGCCCTGCCCGGCTCCCTGTGAAAAGCCCTGCGACTGGTCGAATGAGCTCGTGAGCGTGTACGAGGCGTTGAGCAGAATGCCTTTGCTGGTGATGCCGTTCAGGCCGAGCGTGATCTGCTTCGTGTCGGACTTGAGATTGGACTGGATCTGGTTGACGACGCCGAATTGCTGATAGAGACGGGATCCGAGTATCGATACAGCACCGGTAGTCGGCACGATCGCGCTCGCCGGAACGTAAACGGGGCGATTGTCTTCATTGGTGAGGGCGAACTTTGGAATTGTGTCGAGGTTGATGTCGGTTGACCCGGTCTGAGCGACTCCCCGCGCGTAACCAGCGTCGATCGAGAAGGAGTAGCGATCCCGGAAGCGCCGGTTCAAGCCGAGAGACGCGCGCCACGCGCGGGGAGCCTCAAAGCCTGGATCGAATACGGTGACATTGCGCCGTTGATTGGCGAATATCGGCGTTCCGCCGTTGCACGAGGTCGGAATCGTGGATGGATCGGCGAGGTACGCTGCCCAGTCGGGAGTCGGAGCGGCCGATCCAATGCATGTCAGCAGCGATTGTCCGTTGGCGAGACCGGTTGCGTTGAGCGCGGTCGCGAACAGCTGCGTGGGAGCGGTGCCGCGGAATTCGCCGATTCCTCCGCGCAGAGTAAGTGGCGGCGGACCAAACTGCGACTCACCCACGAACACCGTGAATCCGGCGCGCGGACTCACGTGCACTTCCGAAGGGAGATTGTCCGTCCGTCGGCCAAAAATCGCCTCCACTTCCGGATTGTACTCCGGTTTATCCGGGTAACGTGATCCCTCCGCGCGCAGGCCGTATGTCACCTGAAACTGCGGCTTCACCCGCCAGGAATCGCCGAGGTACATCGCCACGTTATTCGTCGCGGACTGCTGATCCCGGGCGAAGAGAGTGCGCGTGAACTGCGCCGGTTGTCCGCCGGCGAAATTCTCCAGAGAATTGAAAGTGAATGTGCCAAACCGGTTCGGAATGAAGCCGACCGCGCTCCTTTGCTGATTGAGGAGTCCGCCTAGCTTGAACCGGTGTCCTCCCGCCGTCGTGAGGCGGGAAATCTCGTCGCTCACCTCGAGCAGGCTCAATTTTGTCTCCTGCGGCAGTGACGGGTTTCCGCCAAACTGGAGCGTCGAGATCGCGCTCGTCCCATCGCCGAGCACCGAAGCGACGATGACACGGCCGTCGGGGACGGAGAGGTAGCCGGACGTATTCCTGCTATCGACCGACTTGTAGCCCCGCAGCTCGTTGATGAACATCCCGACGTGTGAAGTCAGGGTCATCATTCCTCCGCCACCTGACCCTTTGAGGTCGCCACCGCTGTGCGGTAGTGCGAGCGCATTGAGGCGCGAGCCGAGCTGAGTGCTGCCGCGCCAGTCCCCGCGCAACATGAGTGAATGGTCTTCCGCGAGATTGTAATCGACGCGCAGGAGCGCCGAGGTATTGTCGTTGAGACGCTGCTCGGGCGCGAGCGGAGAAGTCAGCGGAAGTCCGAACCCCTGAACGAGATTCAGGAATCGGCTGACCGAATCGGGGTTGGTGCCGAGTCGCTCGAGCGTTAGAGGATCGGCGGCGAGAAGGGAGAGCAGCGGATCTGTTCGGCGCGAGAAGGTGAGAGCGCCGAAGGTGAAGAGCTTGTCCTTGATGATCGGACCGCCGGCGCCAACGCTGATCTGGTTTTGCTTGTACTTCTGCCCGAACGCAGGGTTCGTGTCGTCCACGAATTCGAGATTGGGATCACGCCGCGAGTAGCTCACCGCACCCTGGACGTTGTTCGTTCCCCCGCGCGTCGTGGATGCCAGCTGTCCGCCCGTGAACTGACCGCGCGCGACGTCATACGTGCTCGTCACGACGCGCGTGTTGCGAACGGCTTCCTGCGGAACGCTGCCCGCCCCGAAGCTCAATCCGTCGAGGGTGATGTTGTTCTGATTCGTCGGCTGGCCCGCGACGGAGAAGGAGGCCTTCGTGGTGTCGGTCCCCGGAACCGAGACCACTCCCGGAGCGAGAGCCGCGAGCGCGGTCAGGTCGCCCGCATCTATCGGCAGGCGATTGACGAGATTGGGATTGAGGTTGCGCTCGGTGCTACCCGGCTCTGGACGCTGTGATGGATCGCCGCGGCGCGGTGCGGCGCGCACCTGCACTGTCGCCAGCTGAGTTGCCACCCGCCCCATGTCGATGTCGGTGATGATGCGATCTTCGTCGCCCTGTCGCTGGATGTTGCGCGTCACTGGCGACATGCCGAGCGCTCGCACGGTGAGGCGATAGTTGCCGCCGCCGTCGGGGAAGATGATGGTGTAGCGACCGTCGGGCCCGGTCGTTTTGGTGCGCGTGATCCCAGTCTCGACTGATGTAGCTTCGACACGCGCGCCTGCGACCGCCTGACTGTCGAGACCGGCGATGCGTCCCATCAATATGTCCGTGGTCGATCCGACCTGAGCGAAACCGCGCACAGGAAGAAGCAACGCCAGCAATCCAATTACAACGTTCAGCGCTTTCGCCTTCGTCATACCGTCTCCAATCGAGCCGTTCGTATCGCTTCCATTCTTACGCCTCGCTATAG
>JALYKM010000019.1 GCA_030774785.1 Gemmatimonadota bacterium | reverse complement strand
CGCGTGTACTCGGCTCCGAAGATTCCAAGGAACGACCCAACGCGTCCGGCGCGAATGAGCTTTTCTCCGCCCTCCGGCGCGCGCGGGCCGTCCGGCGTTCCCCGCCCGGGTGTTTGCGCGAGCTGTCCGAGCTTCTCGTCGAGGGTCATGAGCTTGAGCACTGAATCGGCGAATCGCGACGCCCGCGCGGATGTCAGTGGCGATTCACGGCCCTGTCTCATCCCGGTAGTGACCGGCGATGTCTGAGCGGGCGCGCAGTTGGAGAGCAACGCGGCCAGGATCAGCAAAAGGAAGGTTTTAGTCATGGACGCAAGTATCAAGACGCTCGCCTAGGTGCACAAGCTCTCGGGAACCGCCAGTTACAGTTCGCCAGCTCACGACTCGTTCAGTTGCAGTTCGCGTTGGTGCCGGTAGCCCGCTACCGCACCGTCTCAGTCGGTAGCTCGTACCACACCTCGACCTCGTACCCGTCGGGATCGGTGAAGAAGACGTAAGGCTCGCCCGGACAGAACTCACCGCGGTGCTTGATCTTCCCGCCGGCCCGCTCGATCGCGGTAGCGGCCCTGTCGATGTCGCGAGCGTCGGCGAGGCGGAATCCAAAATGCTTGATCCCGCCGGAGCGGCCGACGTTCTCCGTGCCCTCCTCGAGCACCAGGACATCGCGCGCCCCGGGTGTCTGGGCCTGGAGGAAAGTCTTCTCGCGGTAGACGGCCAGCATTCCGAAGACATCGTGGTAGAACTGGAACGATCTCTCCAGATCGCTTACAGTGAGCGCGAGGTGGGTCAGTCCGAGCGTTTTGATCATGGCACCTGGCCTCGAGTCAGCGCGTCAATTCGACCAGTATTTACGCGAGAAACGGCAACCCTCGCCATTCCGGCGAAATCTCGGAGGGATCCGGATCGATCAGCGGGCGGATGCTTCTCCCAAGTGCTGCTCCTGAGAGCTGCCCACGGATCCTCCGTCGCCCGTAACCTCGTCTCGCACGGGGCCGGCGGAGTCTCCGCGAACTGGTGTGTTCACCGGCACTTCCTTTTCCTGGCGCGGAGTGGTCTCGTCGCCGGCGGTCATCTTCTCGAGCGCGGCCAGGATTCCGTCCGCACCGGGGTTCACGCCGACCGGAGAGAGATAGCTCCAGCGGATCACGCCGGCACCATCGATGACGAAAAGCGCGCGAGCGGACGTCCCTTCGTTTTTCGCGTAGGCGCCGTACCGGCGTGACACTTCTCCTTTCGGCTCGAAGTCGGATAGCAGCGGGAAGTGGATGTTCCGCGCCTGCATGAAGGCGCGGTGACACCAGACGCCATCGACGGAAATACCGAGGATCTGCGCGCCGTACTCCGCGAACTCTTCACGCATCTCGTTGTAGAGAGCCATCTGGTCGCCGCACACCGGACTCCAGTCCGCCGGGTAGAACGCCAGCACGACCGGTCGGCCACGGAAGTCGGAAAGTGAATACGACTGCTCGGGGCTCGAGCGGAGCGTGAACGGCGGGGCGTGAGTGCCAGCCGGGAGCACTGCATCGACGCCGACATCGCGGCCCTTCTCGGACGTCGGTGCAGCCTCCACCGGTCTGTCAGCTTCTCTAGCCACCGTCACTTGGCCTTTTTCGTGATCTTGTTGCCGCTGGGGCTCACAAGATACGAGGTAGTCTTGCCCATCTTCATCCCCTGTTCACTGATGGTGGCGGCGCCCGGGTCGGCATTCGCGTAGTAGAGGGGCTTCCCTGCGTATGTGACCTGGACCGTTCCGTCAGGCAGAGTCGTCACCCCAATCAGGTCCGCCTTCAGGGCCGTGGCACCCGCCGCCGCGGTCGCGCTGCCAGTTACGGATTTGAACTCGGTAGCGCAGGTCCCAGTGCAGGCGACCGTCGTGCCCGTTCCGTCATCCAGCACGTAGACCGCGCGTCCCGCGGCGTCGGTGACATACACGCCAACCCCCGGCTTGGTCGCAACGGTAAGCGAGACAGGTCCGCCCGGCGCCGCGGTCACCGCGACCGCCGCCGTAGTGTCGGGAGCGATCACAGCCACTGCAGCGGTGTCCACCGCTGAATCATTCTTTTTCGAGCACGCGAGCGAGAGCGCGAGCAGAGGCAGCACTCCCAGACAGCGAGTGACGTTCAGATTTCGAGACATGGCTCTCTCCGCGAATTGTGAGCGCGCGTGAAACGGTTGCCGTTCGCATTCCCGCCGACAGCGGCGTGCAGGGACCGTGCCCAACGATCAGGACGCGCGCGAAGCACACGGCGGCGCTATATCTCTTCTTAGCCTTCAGCCAGACACGACCATGCAATCAGCGCAGCTCGCAGTTCCCGTCAACGATCGAGACCATTCGCTCGGTCCCAGCAACGCTCCCGTGATGCTCGTCGAGTACGGCGACTTCGAGTGTCCGCATTGTGGCCGGGCACACCCCATCGTCCAGGGTGTCCGCCGCTTCATGGGCGAACAGCTCCGGTTCGTGTACCGGCACTTCCCCCTCACGGAGGCGCATCCGCACGCGCAATCGGCCGCCGAAGCTTCGGAGTCCGCCGGGGCGCAGGGCAGATTCTGGGAGATGCACGATATCCTGTTCGGCAACCAGCACGCCCTCGAAGACGAGGACCTGATCATGTATGCCGCCAGAATCGGTGTCGATGCGCAACGCGTCGCACAGGAGCTGGCGGCGGGCACCTGGACGAAAAAGGTGCGTGACGATTTCCGCAGTGGGGTACGGAGCGGTGTGAACGGGACTCCGACCTTCTTCATTAACGGCGTGCGCTACGATGGCAACTGGGGCGACGCCGCGGAGTTCGTTCAGGTCCTGACTGATGCGGCGACGCAGGTGCAAGCCGGAGCATCGTGATCGTAACGACCGCGACGCTCCGACAAGGGGCCATCAGACTCCAGCGAAAATGCTGGGGTCGACTGTGAGCTTGTTCTCGACCTCGGTGAATAAGCTGACTAATCGCCGCGACCATGCCCAACCGGTGAGCCGTGATAGATTTTTGAAATCTCGCGCTAGCCCGCACCGGCCATAAGGAGCTGTCGCATGACCAATGAGCGGATCAGCGCTTTCAGCGATGGAGTGATCGCGATCCTCATCACGATCATGGTGTTGGAGCTGAAGGTGCCACTTGGCACCGACTTCGCCGCTCTCTCTCCGCTCCTGCCGGTGTTTCTTACCTACGTGCTCAGCTTCATAGTGCTCAGCATCTATTGGAACAATCACCACCACATGTTCTACCTCACGGACCGGATCACCGGCGGGATCCTCTGGGCAAACCTCCACCTGCTGTTCTGGCTCTCCCTGATGCCGTTCGTGACCGGATGGATGGGAGAGAACCACTTCGCTCCACTGCCTACCGCTTTGTACGGGGTCGTGTTGATGATGGCCGGAGTCGCGTACTACGTACTCTCGCAGGCGATAATCAGGAGCCAGGGGACGCACTCGAAACTGAAGGCAGCAGTGGGCAATGACGCAAAGGGAATCATTTCGGTGATTCTGTACCTGATCGCGATTCCGCTGGCGTTCGTGAATCAGTTATTGTCCGATGCGATCTACGTCTTCGTTGCCCTGATGTGGCTCGTGCCGGACCGAAGGATCGAAAAACGGTTCGAGGAAATCTCGGGAGAGGGAAAATCATGATGCCCAGCGATCCAGTAAGCGCGGACTCGGAGAGAGCGACGCGCGATCTATACGAGAGGGTTATCGAGGCATGGAACAAGCGCAACGCGCGCGACTATGCGCTGCTCTTCGCGTCGGATGGCAGCATCGTCGGGTTCGATGGCCGCCAGGTGAACGGTCAATTGGAGATTGGCGCGCACGTCAGCGAGATCTTCTCGCACCATCAGACAGCGGCTTACGTCAAAATCGTGCGCGAGGTGCGGCCAATTGCGAGCGACGGGACGCTGCTGCGCGCCAACGCGGGGATGGTTCCACCGGGGAAGGATGACATCAATCCCGAGCTGAATGCCGTCCAGTCGATGGTGGCGGTCCGGAAAAACGGGAAGTGGGAGATCGCGCTGTTCCAGAACACCCCGGCGGCGTTTCACGACAGACCGGAGCTGTCCAAAAAACTGACCGAGGAGCTGCGTGCCGTTCTGCGCGAGAGGCCGGCGCGTAAATAGTTCGCGCGAATCCGGTAACGAAGCAGTGGCCATTGTCTGGATGGGTCAATGTGCCTCATCATTGACAAACAATTCCCCCGCCGCGCAGAATTTTCAGGCTACATCTCACCGCCTCACGCGAACGGCCTCTGCCCGGGAGTACCATGCGTATCGCGCTACTTAGCCTCACGAGCCTGGCACTCATCGGGACCGGAGCGCCGGTTCGTGCCCAGACGACTCCCACCGCTGACGACATCATCGCCCGCTACATCAAGACGGTCGGGGGAGCCGACAAGATCCAGTCGATCAGAACTTTGCGGCGCATCGGCAAATACACCGGGGACGATGGGTTCGAGGCAGTGGTCATGCAGGAGAGCACCCGCCCGAACAGAGTCCGCCAGGAGTTCTCGATCCAGGGGATGACCGCCGTCAACGCCTACGACGGAGCTACCGGGTGGAAGATCGACCCGTTTGGCGGGAAGAAGGATGCCGAGTCGCTGAGCGAAGAGGAGCTGCGGTCGATCGTCGAGGATTCGGACTTCGACGAGCCGCTGATCAACTACAAGCAGAAGGGAAACAAGGTCGAATTGGTCGGGATGGACCAGGTCGAGGGCACCGACGTTTACAAGCTCAGGGTCACGCAAAAAAACGGCGACACGCGCTACTACTATATGGACACAGACTCGTACGTACCGATCAAATACGAGACCAAGCGAATCATTCGCGGCACGCCCCAGGAGTCCGAGACGACGCTCGGTGACTACAAGCAAGTGGGCGGCTGGTATCTCCCGTTCTCGATGGAGACTCGCCAGAAGGGAAGCTCGGGATCGCAGAAAATCACCTTCGACAAGATCGAGTTCAACGTTCCGATCGACTCGACTCGCTACATCCGGCCGAAACTTCCCGCCAGCGGAGGATCCCGCTGATGAACAGGTCCTTGCGCTCCGCCTTGCGTGCGTCAGTGTTGCTCACGGCTCTTGCCACCAGTGCTCTCTCCCAGCCAGTGCAACCAGCGCCCGGCGCGAAAGTCGACTCCGAGACAATCTCCGGCCTCGGCGCACGGAACATCGGCTCGGCCGCGATGAGCGGACGGATAGCGGCGATCGCCGCCGCGGCGGAAGGCAATCGTCTCACTGTCTACATTGGCGCGGCCAGTGGAGGAGTGTGGAAGTCAGTCAACGGCGGGACCAGCTACAAGCCGGTGTTCGACAAGGAGCCCGTGCAATCCATCGGAGCGATTGCCATCGATCCAACCAATCCGAAGGTGATCTGGGTGGGAACGGGTGAATCCTGGACGCGCAACAGCGTCTCGGTCGGAAACGGGATCTACAAGTCGGTGGACGGCGGCGAGAACTGGACCAACATGGGTCTCGGGGAGTCTGAGCGCATCGCCAAGATTCTCATCGATCCGACCAATCCAAACACGGTCTATGCCTGCGTACCAGGCAAGCTCTGGAGCGACAGCGAAGACCGCGGCGTGTACAAGACGGCCAACGGCGGCCAGACGTGGACGAAAATCCTCAAGGGCTCAAACGCGTCAACCGGCTGCTCGATGATTTCGATGGACCCGAAGAGCTCGAAGACGCTCTTCGCCGGGATGTGGGATTTCCGTCGCAAGGGGTGGACATTCCGCTCCGGCGGCGACGGTGAGAACGCGCCGAGCGCGAGCGGAATGTTCAAGAGCACCGACGGCGGCGCGACGTGGAGCGATCTCAATGCGTCGACCGCGAGCGGTCTGCCAGCGAAGCCGTGGGGCAGAGTAGCGGTAACCGTAGCGCCGTCCAACGCGAACGTCGTCTACGCATTCATCGAAGCAGCGCCGCCCAAGAATGCGCTTTATCGCTCCAGCGATGGCGGCAAAACATGGGAGATGCGCGACCGCAGCCAGGCAATGATCTGGCGGCCCTTCTACTTCGCGAATCTCATCGTGGATCCGAAGAACGAGAATCGCGTCTACAAGCCGGATGGGCCGCTCGTCGTCAGCTCTGACGGAGGCCAGAGCTTCAGCGGCATCACCAATGGCGCGCACGGCGACTTCCACGACCTCTGGATCGATCCGGCCAATACCGACCATATAATTACCGGTGATGATGGCGGCATGTGGTACTCGTTCGACGCCGGCAACAAATGGTGGAAGGGCGACAATCTTCCGATCTCGCAGTTCTATCACGTGAGTCTGGACGACGACCGGCCGTATCACGTTTATGGCGGACTGCAGGACAACAGCTCCTGGATCGGCGACTCGGAATATCCGGGCGGCATCACAAACAGCCGCTGGGAGAACATGTACGGAGGCGATGGATTCTGGATGTTCGTCGATCCCACCGATCGGAGCTATGTGTACGCAGAGTATCAGGGCGGAGAGATTGGGCGCGTGAACAGAAAGACGCACGAGAGCCGGCCCATCAAGCCCCTTCCGCGTTACAAGGAGGGGAAGCTCCGCTTCAACTGGAACACGCCGATCCACCTGAGCCCAATGCAGAAGGGCACGGTGTACATCGGCGCGCAGTACCTGTTCCGAACCCGTGACTTCGGCCAGACGTGGGATCGCATTTCGCCCGATCTGACGACGAATGATCCGACGAAACAGCTCCAGGAGCAGTCGGGCGGAGTGACCGTCGACAACTCCGCCGCGGAGATGCACACGACGATCTACGCGATTGCCGAATCGCCAAAGAATCCCAAAGTCATCTGGGCGGGAACCGACGATGGGAATCTTCAGCTGACGCGCGACGGCGGGAAAACGTGGACGAACGTCATCAGCAACATTGCCGGATTGCCTAAGGCCGCCTGGGTGTCGTACCTGGACGCCGGGCATTTCGACGAAGGCACCGTATACGCCACTTTCGATCTCCACACCTTTGGTGACATGCGTCCGTACGCCTACAAATCGGCGGACTACGGGAAGACCTGGACTCCGCTCGTAGCTCCCGGCAGCCCCGCTCGCGGCTACGCGCACGTCATCAGGGAAGATCTCGTCAACCCGCAGCTTCTCTTCCTCGGCACGGAATTCGGTCTCTGGGTCTCGGTCGACGGCGGAGCGCAGTGGTCACGATACAAGGGCGGGGATTTCCCCGCCGTCGCGGTGCGCGATCTCGCGATCCATCCGCGCGACAACGATCTGGTGATCGCGACGCACGGACGTGGAATCTGGATCATCGACGACATCACGCCGCTACGTGCTCTCACACCCGCAACGCTGGCGAGCGATGTTGTGTTCGTGCGTGCGCGTCGGACGGTGCAGAAGGTTCCTGCCGGTGGCGGCTGGGCGAATGGGGATGCGGCCTTCGTCGGCCCGAATCCGCCCGATGCGGCGATAATTACCTACTACCTCAAGAAGCGCCATATCTTCGGCGACATGAAGATCGACGTGCTCGACGCAGCTGGTCATCTCGTCGGGACGGTTCCGAGCACAAAGAGACGTGGCTTGAGCAGGGTGAGATGGTCGATGCGCCTCAAGCCGCCGCGGGTTCCGCCGGCTGCGAGCGCGGCATTCGGCGCCGCGTACGGTCCTCGCGTTCTGCCCGGGACGTACACGGTGAGGATGACGAAGGACAATCAAGTCTACACGATGCCGCTCCAGGTCGTGCCGGATCCGCGCACTACACACACCATGGCGGACCGGCAAGCGCAGTTCGCGCTCGCCAACAAGCTCGTAT
>JALYKM010000018.1 GCA_030774785.1 Gemmatimonadota bacterium | reverse complement strand
ACTTCATCGCTGCGACGTACGCCTTGTCCTTCGTATTTGCGAACTTCGGAATCGCGATCGCGGCAAGAATACCGATGATGACGACCACGATCAGAAGCTCAATGAGGGTAAAACCCTTTTTGTTGCTCATCTATGTTCTCCTGAAGCGTTAGTATATCGCCGCCAGCTTTCTAGGCCTTCAGCATGTCCCTAAGACGAGGCGGCTCGAATTGAGGCAACCCTAAGTAGAGGCAACCCGCGATCCAAACCCAGCGATACCGCTAAGTGCCATGGTTGCAACCACTTGCAGTAGGTCAACAGGGGTCCCGGCAAGGTCGGAAGCGCCGCATTTTGCAACTGGCATTGCACCTTGCAAAGGGTCGGGCGGGCGACCCAGCGGACCCAACTGGTCAAAGGATCCAGAGTCGAATTCAGCTCTGGGCGCCCGGCACAATTCAGCACTCTGGACCGTTGACGCTCAAAGGGCGTATCATGACAAGTCCCTCGACCCCCCCGTTTCAGCGACCGGAGTCTCCAGTGCACTACAATAGAATAGCAGTCCAGACGGGACCATCCCTGACCCGGTTAATCGCCGCCGCAATCGCCGCCGCAATTTCTCTCCTGCTCGTTGCCGGATCCGCGGAGGCGCAGGACAGGCAAGCCACTGCCACTCCTGCCGTAGCTCCGCGCAAGGTTTTCGTAAAGCCGAGCGACAGCGAGATAAAGAGAAAGCTCACGTCACTTCAGTACGCGGTCACGCAGCGCGAGGCTACCGAGACGCCCTTCCGCAATACGTATTGGGATAGCCACGAGCCCGGGATCTATGTCGACGTCGTCTCTGGTGAGCCCCTCTTCAGCTCCCTCGACAAGTATGATTCCGGCACCGGGTGGCCAAGCTTCACGCGACCGCTCGAGCCAGCGAACATTCGCACGAAAACTGATCGCATTCTTGGCTACAGCCGCACCGAGGTCCGCTCGGCGCACGCTGATTCCCATCTCGGGCACGTCTTCGACGACGGCCCGCGCCCGACCGGTCTGCGCTACTGCATGAATTCGGCGGCGATGCGCTTCATTCCAGCATCACAGCTGGAGGCGGAGGGGTATGGCCAATACGCGCAGCTGTTCAAGCCGAAGGCGGCGGCCAAAGCGGCCAGGTAGCAGGTTCGGGCTTGTGCGAATTGTCCGACTCTCAGACCTTTTTTCGCAGAGGTGGAAAAAACTTTTCGCAAGACCCGCATGCGAGCTTCCAGAAAGGGCTTCACTCTTATCGAGCTCCTCGTCGTTCTCGTCGTGCTCGGCATCCTTTCCGGCATCGCCATCGCCAAGTTCGTCAACACCAAGGAATCGGCTTACGTCGCCTCGATGAAGGCCGATCTCAGGAACTTCGCTCTGTACGAGCAGAATTATCAGATAGACAGTCAGGGGAGCTACTTTGCTGGTAACGGCGCCGCCCAGGGCTTCGCACCCACAGTGGGAGTAACGATCGCCGCTACCGTCGATCCGGGGCCACCTCCAAGCTGGCAGGCGATTGCGACCCACGATAAGACAGCGAAGACCTGCTCGATCGTGACGAACGGCCCCTCGGTCTGGGAGATCAACTGTCCCTAAAATCGGATTTCTGAGCCGCTAGCCGCGACGCTCGGATGCGCGCAAATTTGCGCTCCGGATCCCGCCGTTCTGCTCTCCAATCCCTCTCAATGGAATGCTGGCTAATAACGTCGCGCGCTGAGGTCATGCGCCTCGAATTCGGCGACGAACCACCGCCTGAGATTTGCCTACCCGACAAGCCTCTCTCGGAGATCGAGGACAACGCGGTGCTGCGAGCGATTCAGGACGCGCCGTACATCATCTACCGGCGGTACCATCTGGCGCATGAAAGCTGGCGGCTCGGAATCGTCTACTCGCTCGCACCGCCGACAGTAGGGGATATTCAGATCCTGTCGGCGTACAGGGCGGGACACGAGGCACGTCCGCATCTGGTGTGAGTGCTGAGCGGGGATACCGACCCCCGCTTGGTTGCGATTCGCCCGCCCGACTGCCCTCGAAAGCTCTACCTGTGCCGGAGCTTGTCGATCGCGGAATCCAGCAGCTTCTGTATGCGCCGATATTCCTCGTCGATCTTTTTCGCGGCGGCGGGCAGCTCCGCTTTCCCCTTTTCCGCCAGGTCCGCCAGTCTCTTCCCGGCATTCGTCAGCTCTTCCCGCAACTTGTCGAGCGTCTGCTTGAGATCGTCCATGATTGTTACCTCTCGGTGGTGGCGCGCGCACTTCGCGTCACAGGTAGCATATGTCTGTTACGATTCGAATGCCACTCTTGATGGTCCCGAATCAATGATCTCTGGCGCGCTACTTCTTTGCCGGCTTCACCAGGAGGCGCTGGCCGATGTTCACGCGATCACCTTCCAGCTGGTTCCACTGCCTGATCTGTTCAGGCGTAGCATCGAACCTGGTCGCGATGAGGGAGAGGGCATCACCGCGCCTGACGGTATAGTATAGTGGCTGCTTTATGAGAGCGTCGACCGCCTGGCGCAGACGCTGCTCGCGCGCCGCTTCCTTGCGCTGTGCGGCATGGATCGAGTTGACGTATTCCGCCAGCGAATCGAGCGCTGCTTCTGCTCCGCCAATCGCGGCGAAGTCGCCACGAGGCACGCCCGGATGCGTCGCGCGTACGCCGTGAGCCGTGAGGAAGTAGAGACGAGTGCTACGCAGGCCAAGGAGAGTGTCGTTCGGAAACTCCTGTGACAGTATCATGGGCGGCGCATCCTCGTTTTCGAACTTGCTGCCCGGCGCGACCCCGATGAAAATCAATCGATCGTTTGTCGCGTAAAGAATCCCGTTGGCGCCCCGGTAATAATCGCTTGGCCTCCGCACGAAGACCTTTGCCTTTCGCTGCACCTTCTCACCGTACTGGAGCATGCCCCCCTGGAGCTCTCTGTCGGCCGCGCTCCAGGCTTTCGGCGCGTCGACGTGACGCATGAAGAAGAAGTATCCGAAGAGCAGGAGCCCGACGACGACAATGACAAGGCCGAGGAGCGCTTTCTTGAGGAAGCGAAAGGAGCGGTAAAGTCCCTCAGACTCTTTCATTCAGCATCAGTGTAGTGGGAGGCAAGCACGGGCGGGAGGGCAATCTCCATACCCCGGTTTGGCATGTGAGGTGCAACCGGAAACGGGCATGGCCGACCTCGAGTACGAACAGCGGCAGTCGGGGGCGGGAAATCCCTTCACGAATGTGCCGGTGCGAAGACCGGTTAGGGCGCCCGCGCCGCGGTGGATGCGAATTCTCAAGGCGATGCTACACGGGATCGGCGCGGTAATACTTCTTGCCGCCGGAACCGTCTGGACGCTCAGGCAACAACATCCAAAATTCGTGAAGCCCGGCGAGCTTCTGCATCTACCGGCGGCAGTGGTCACCGCCGAACCGCCTGGCACCGAGGAGTACTCAGGCCCGACCGACGCAAAGGCCAAAGAGGAGATCCAGCGGGTAGCCTACGCGTTCCGCAAATACACCAGTGATACAGTGCTCGCGCGGAAGATCGCCACGGCCATTGTCGTCGAAGGCGGCAAGAGAAACATCAGCCCGGCGCTTCTGGTGGGAGTCGTGCTGACGGAGGACGCGAAGCTCGATCCCAACGCCAAGAGCTCCGTTGGCGCCCGGGGACTGATGCAGGTGATGCCCTTTCATATCGGAAAGTGGAAGAACTGCGCTACGTCGGACCTCTTCGCCGTCGATTCCAACATCTGCCACGGCGTCAGCATATTGGCCGATCTCATCAAGCGCTCACCCAGCGTGGAGCGGGCCCTGCTTCGCTACAACGGGTGCGTGCGCGGCACGAATACGCCAAACTGTCACACGTACTCGGGCAAGGTGCTGAAGTTCGCGGAGCAGGCGGCGACCCAGATGCTGACTTTTTCGATGGCCGAATAGGGTCGCGCGGGTCGGGCGTAAACACCTGACTGCATCCTAAACTCCCTCTTCGATGCCGCAAGCCATTGTCAAACTGAGACTTGCGAACGGACACTCACATACTTGACTTTTTCGACCCCACCCGTTAAGGGGGGCAGAGAAACTTTGTCTTGACCGAATTCGTCAATAGTGGTACCATTATACGTATCTCAGCAGTAGCACTACCATAATAGATTCGAAATGCCAGAATGGATTGGACGGGAACTCGAGCGCATCAGAAAGCTCAGAGGTCTCCGTCGTGAAGACGTTGCGGCACGTCTAACCAGACCAGTGTCGGCGTCGACGATACGCAATATCGAGCATGACGAGGACTATAATGTCTCGCTCGATCTTTTGCGGCAGATTGCGGCGGTGCTCGGCGCCAAGATCCACGTCTCTTTGGAGGCTGAAGATCTGAATCGCTGGCATACGCCACCGGAACAGAGGCGTGCAATAGCAATCGCCGACATTCCGGAGGACGGACGTGAGCGGTTGATCGACAACGAGTACTTTATCCGGTACATCCGAGCGCGTTATCCGGATTGTCCGTTGACGAACTCGCAGATCGGCCGAAGGATGTGGGACTTCGCCAAGCCTCGAGGGGCTGAGCTGGTGAAGGGCAGGATGCAGGTTAAGAAGCTGCCGGCAACCGAGAGCATCGCGACATACCGGCTCCCGACTACGGCAGCACAGTACCGCGTTCGTGAGCGGGATATCGAAGTGTTGCACGGTTTTGCGGATCGGTTGGGCCGGGCGTACCGCGATGAGAAGGGAAGGGTTCTTGTCCCCCTCATTTAAGCGCGCTCGGGCTGTACTAATTCCAGGAGACCCTGTGAAGAAGTCACTTAAGCCGTTGAATGCACCTCCTCCGAAGCTGTCTTCTCCGATGAAGACGGCCATGCGTGCTGCTTCCCATGCGATTGCGCTGGGTGGGCTGCTCGTCGGCGGCGCGGTGTGGACGATCTCGCAGCAGCACCCGCTGTATGCGAACCCGGGCAAGCTTCTTAGATTGCCCGCGGCTGTCGTGGACGCTTCACTGCCCACCGAAGAGGCATTTCGTATCGGTGAGGTTCTGAACCAGTACACCCACGACCGCGCATTGGCCTTCCGCATTGCCGATGCGATCGTCGACCAGGCTCAGAAGGAGAACCTCGATCCGGCACTTCTGGTCGGCGTACTCCTCACCGAAGATGCGACCCTCGACCCGCGCGCACGCAGCTCTGTGGGTGCCCGCGGCCTGATGCAGGTGATGCCGCTCCATAGCGGCAAGTGGGGCTGCGGATCAAAGGACCTGTTCGACATTGAGAGCAACATCTGCCACGGCGTCCAGATTCTCAAGCAGGCCCTGGCCGATGCGCCCAACACACGCGTCGCGCTGCTTCGCTATAACGGCTGCGTGAGGGGCCGCAACACGCCGAACTGTCACCTTTACGACGACAAGGTCCTGAAGCACGCGGGCCGCGCTGCCGCCGAGATGCGACTGGTCAAAACCCAGAAGAGCGAGTAAGGTTGTCTGGAAAAAAAGAGCCGGTGCTCAACGCACCGGCTCTTTTTTTTTTGCCATGTCCAGCAAGCCCTATTGGGTGCTCGCGCTCTCACTGTTCGGGATCGCGTTCGCCGGTCCGCTCGTCCGGCTCTCGAGTGCGGATCCTGTCGCGATCGCGGTCTGGCGACTGGCGTTCTCCCTCCTGATCGTCGGCGCTTTGCTCGTCGCCACCGGCGAATGGCGTGACTGGCGGAGGATCACGTCGGGCGAGCTCGTGCTGGCAGCGGTGGGCGGCGTGTGCCTCGCGCTCCATTTCTGGGCGTGGAATGCGTCCATTCACCTCACGACCATCGCGGCATCAGTCACGCTCGTTAGCCTCCAGCCGGCGGTGGTAGCGACGATATCCGCGATAGCCCTGAGAGAAGCGCCGTCGAAGCGTCAAGTGCTCGGCATAGCGCTCGCCATCGCCGGCGCTTTCATCATCGCAGCACCGGACCTCCGGGAAGGAATCGCGCCAAGCGGGAATCGGCCCCTACTGGGGAACCTGCTGGCGATGTCCGCGGCGGCGACCGCAGCCGTCTACTACACCGTCGGGAGGCGCCTGCGCAGGTCGCTCGGCGTTTGGGCGTACGTGGGAATTGTCTACTCGGTCGCGTTCCTGAGTCTCTTCTCGATCGCTCTCTCACGTGGCATCGCTCTCGCGCCGCAGCCGCCGAGGGATATCGCGATCTTTGCGGGGTTGGCCGTCGGCCCGATGCTGATCGGCCATACCGGAATGAACTGGGCTCTCAAGTACCTGCCGGCCTATGTAGTAAACCTCACCGTGCTGGGCGAGCCGGTTGGAGCCACACTGCTGGGGGCGCTCATCCCCTCGATCAGACAGATTCCAACGGCCAACACGCTCGTCGGAGGCGCCATCGTCCTTGGCGGTGTCCTGGTCGCCGCCAGCGGCGCCTCCCGCCGCAGCACCCCAAACCCCTGACAATTAAATTTCTGCGTGACAGGCTCTACCCCAAGCGCACCTCGCTGCGGCCATTCCCCAACTGTGACTCGATGCAACGCCTGAAGTCCACCGCGGTAGTGCTCTCCCTCCTCGCCATACCGGGCACGGCCTCGGCCCAGGCGAGAATTACTTCACCTCGCTTGCAGTTCGGACACTACATCGGCGACGACTATTTTCTCGCCAACTACAGCCAGATGATCGACTACTGGCACAAGCTCGATCGAGAGTCCGATCGGATGAAGATGGTCCGGATCGGAACTAGCGCGGAGGGGCGACCGATGTGGATGGCGATCATCACGTCGCCCGCAAACCACAAGAAACTGGCGCGCTACCAGGAGATATCGAGGCGGCTGGCTCTGGCCGAGAATCTCACCGATGCCCAGGCGCGTTTGCTCGCTTCGGAAGGGAAGATTGTCGTATGGATCGATGGCGGCCTTCACGCCAGCGAGGTGCTGGGAGCGCAGCAGCTGATACAAACCGTGTACGAGCTCGTGAGCCGCACCGATCCGGAGACTCTCCGCTTTCTACGTGACGACATAATCCTCTGCGTTCCGGCGAATCCAGATGGGCAGGAGCTCGTCTCGAACTGGTACATGCGCGAGGCCGACACGCTGAAGAGAAGCACGTCGCGATTGCCGCGTCTTTATCACAAGTACGCCGGTCACGACAACAACCGCGACTCGTACATGGCTTCTCAGCCGGAGACGCAGGCCATGGACAGCATTCTGTTCCGCGCCTGGTACCCACAGATCATGTACAACCACCACCAGACCGGACCCATCGGAACGGTGATCTTCGCGCCACCGTTCAGGGATCCCTTCAACTACAACTTCGATCCGCTCGTTCCGATGGAGCTCGATCTCGTCGGCGCGGCGATGCACTCGAGATTCGTCGCTGAAGGAAAGCCCGGCGCCACGATGAGAAGTGGATCCGGCTATTCGACCTGGTGGAATGGAGGTTTGAGAACCACGGTCTACTTCCACAACATGATCGGTCTTCTCACTGAAGCGATCGGCAATCCCACGCCGATGGAGATCCCACTCGTCGCGGAAAGACTCCTGCC
>JALYKM010000017.1 GCA_030774785.1 Gemmatimonadota bacterium | reverse complement strand
CGGGGACACGAGGGCCAGCCGCTCGTCGTCGCCAACACGATGTACGTCGTCACCCCGTATCCCAACGTGTCCTACGCGATCGACCTCGCGCAGATGGGACAGCCGCTCAAATGGAAATTCCGTCCCGAGAACTCCCAGCAGGCGATTGGCCGCGCGTGCTGTGATGTAGTGAATCGAGGCGCCGCCTACGCGGATGGAAAGATCTTCTACAATCTGCTGGATGGCCACACAATCGCCATCGACGCAGCGACGGGAACGCAGGTGTGGCGGACGAAGATGGGTGATCTCTCCCGTGGCGAGACGATGACGATGGCGCCGATCGTGGTGAAGGGGAAAGTTATCGTCGGATCGAGCGGCGGCGAGATGGGGGTACGCGGATGGATAGCCGCGCTCGATGCGGCGACGGGCAAGGAAGTGTGGCGCGCGTACAACGTCGGCCCCGACAAGGACGTGAAGGTGGGTCCGAAGTTCAAGACGTTCTATGCACACGATCGGGGCAAGGATCTGGGAGTGTCTTCGTGGCCTGGCGACACGTGGAAAACTGGCGGCGGCGCGGTGTGGGGATGGCTCTCGTACGATCCGGCGCTCAATCTCATCTACCATGGCACCAGCAATCCCGGACCGTGGAACGAGAGTCAGCGGAGTGGTGACAACAAGTGGACGGCGGCCATTCTGGCGCGCGATGCCGACACTGGCGAGATGGTGTGGGCCTTCCAGGTGACGCCACACGACATGTGGGACTACGACGCAGTGAACGAGAACATCCTCGTCGACCTGCCGATCAAGGGTCAGGTGCGGAAGGCGTTGGTACACTTCGACCGCAACGGGTTTGCGTACACGATCGATCGGGCAACAGGCGAAGTGCTCCTGGCAGAGCCATTCGTGCCGATGAACTGGTCGACCGGAATCGACCTGACGACGGGCCGTCCGAACGTCGTCGAGACGAAAAAGACTGCGCAGGACAAGAACGTGAAGGACATTTGCCCGAG
The DNA here is from genome assembly GCA_030774785.1 of Gemmatimonadota bacterium. Taxonomy (GTDB): domain Bacteria; phylum Gemmatimonadota; class Gemmatimonadetes; order Gemmatimonadales; family Gemmatimonadaceae; genus UBA4720. The sequence goes on along the minus strand of JALYKM010000017.1, from coordinate 7,464 downwards.
CCTCGAGGGCGGGAAAAATCAGCAGCCGGCCGCGTTCTCACCGCAGACCGGTCTGTTCTACGTGCCGACGAATAATCTCTGCATGGATTTCCAGGCGCGCGCGGTCACCTACATCGCCGGCACGCCGTTCATCGGTGGCAACGCTCCGGAGAAGGGTGGGCCCGGAGGTTATCGAGGTGAGTTCATCGCGTGGGATGCGACTAACGGCAAGAAGATCTGGGGAATAAAGGAGCCGTATCCCGTTTGGGGCGGCGCCCTGGCGACGGCGGGTGGCGTCGTGTTCTACGGTACGCTGGACGGCTGGTTCAAGGCGGTGGATGCGCGCAGTGGAAAAGTATTGTGGCAGTTCAAGGTCGGCTCAGGCGTCGTCGGCAATCCCGTGACGTACACGGGTCCGGATGGGAAGCAGTATGTCGCGATTTATGCAGGAATAGGCGGGGACATGGGGCTCCTGATTGCCGGTGATGTAGCGGCGAATCTCCCCTACGATGTTCGCGAGCGCGGAACGACGCTTCCGGATATTGCCAGGTGGACGAGCTGGGGCGGAGAGCTCTTCGTCTTCTCGCTATGATGCGCGAAGGAGTTGGCTGATGCGAAATCAGAAGCGCACCCGATGCGTCGTGATGTTCTGCGGAGTGTGCGCGGTCGTTGGGTGTCAACGTAGCGCTGGAGAAAGGAGCGACACATCCCGACCAGTCGCGACGTCAGCGTCGACGACCTCACCTGAGCAGGGTGCCACGAGCTATCTCCTCGTCGCCGGGGACAGCCTCCGCCTCATCGAGCATCCGGAAATCCTCCCTGTCGGATTTCCATCTCAGATAAAACCGCTGCTCGTCACGAACCCCTATGAAGGCGACAAGCACGCTATTGGTGTCGGCGGACAGCTGTTCGTGGGTTACAACTGCATCGACTGTCACGGCGCCGAGGGGTCGGGCGCGATGGGTCCGAGCTTTCAGGACGGGCGCTGGCACTTCGGCGGATCGCCTGGGGAGGTATTCGAGTCGATCTATCAGGGAAGGCCGGATGGAATGCCGGCGTGGGGCGGGCGCATCTCCAATGATCAGATCTGGATGCTGACGGCATACGTGCGTTCGCTATCATCGAAGGATCTGAGCACCGAAAATTTCACCGGCAAGACAGTAGAGCGCACGGGTCACTGAGGACCAGAATCTCGAAGAACGGTCGAAGCCGCCCCAGGCTTCGGCCGGATGAACTGGTCAGCGCCGGCAGCGGCAAACATCATGCAGGATGGTTGTGGCGAGGTGAAGATGATCAGCAGAATCTGGCACGGCTGGACCGCGCATGAGAACGCGGACAAATACGAGTCGCTTCTTCGGCTTGATGTTCTACCCGGAATCCACCGCATCAGGGGCTACACGGGCGCGTATCTACTGAGGCGCGACGCCGCCGCCGACGAAGTCGAGTTCATCGTCATGACTCAGTTCACCGACATGAAGGCGGTGATAGAGTTCGCGGGTAAGGATTATGAGCGCGCCGTGATTGCACCAGGCGCCGGCAAGCTCCTCAGTCACTACGATGCGCGGTCGGCTCACTACCAAACGCTGTTGACGCCTTCAGATGTGAGGGCGCTTGCCGCGCGGGCGAGCGGACGGCACAAGGTACTCTAGGGCTTAGGACCGCGGATTAAGGATCGCTGTGGCTCACGGGCATCCACAAGACTGAAGCAGGGAGCGTTCAGCCTTAAGCTGAGAGCTTTTCAGCTTGTCGGTGGCGCGGGCGGGACTCCTCCAAACGCGTTGATGATCGCAAGGCCCATGTTCGCGAGAGTCAGCTGCGGCTCATTGTCCAGGATCCAGCGCTGATCCTTGTTCTCCTTGCTCATCACGCACGCCACGACACGATTGCGCAGGTACCAGAGCGTGCACTCGGTTCGCACCGCATCGGTCTCGCCATCCTTGTGAGCGGCCCGTGCCCCACCAGCGTAACGCTGTAGCATGAAATCGGTGTTGTTATGCTCGAGGATGTCGAGCATCGTCGAGTCCGTCGCGGGATTCACCGCCTTCCCCAGCGCCATGAGCTCGAATAGGCGTGCCATCTCGTTCGGCGTGGTTACGCCGAGTCCGTATTTCACGGAGCTGTCCATGGCGACGCTCGAATTGCGAAGGAAGCTCTTCGAATGCACACGCGTGTGCTGCAGACCTAACGAGTCCATCTTCGCCCACACGCGGCGGATGATGATTCGATCGAGCAGGAGATTGGTCGCGGTGTTGTCGCTGATGGTCGACATGAGCCAAGCGGCATCATGAACCGTCAGCACCGTGCCGTTGTGCAGGAACTGTATGACTCCCGAGCCGGGCACCTGATCGATCTTCAGCACAGTCAGCGGATCGTCGAGTGAGAGCTGTCCCTTGGCGACCAGATCATAGACGGTCACGAGGATTGGAACCTTGATCAGACTGGCGGTGGGGAAAGTCTCGTCGCCCCGCCTGCTGATGCGTGCGCCGGTCTCGAGATCGATGACGCTGTAGCCAACGACGCCGTGGTGCGCATCGGCGATCGAGTCGAGGGTGCGACGGAGCGCGGCAGTGTCCGCGTGAACGATCGGCAGGCGGCCAATCGCGGAATAACCGGCACGGGCAGCGCACGCGACGGCTCCGGCGAGGAAGATCGCGGCATAACTCGCCGCGACGCGGAGACTTCGGGAATTGGGGGATGAGAACGGGCGAACGCGCATGGCGATGCGGAGGGGACCCTGGAATGTGCTTAATGGGGAGAGGAGCTGGAGATAATATAGTTTTCGCGCTTACCCGTTACCTGTTACCTGTTACCTGTTACCTGTTACCCGTACCCGTACCCGTACCCGTTACCCGCTGCCCGTTGCTCGTTACCCGTGCCTGCTCACCGCTAACCGTCGGCTGGACCCCTTTCAGCAGCCCGCGCAGAATCTTGCAATGCTTCTAGCTGGCAATCGGACAATCGGTCAACGGGAGACGGGAAACCGGCAGCGGGAAACGGGCAGCGGGAAACGGGTACGGGTAACGGGTAACGGGTCATAGAAAGCAGAAAGTAGAAAGCCGAGAGCAGGGAGAATCCACCCTCTTGGCTAACCGTTCCACACTTCCTCATCCTATCCTCAGCAGCACCGAACTCCGCGAAGAACCAAAAAAGAAAAGGGGGTGCGTACGCTTTTTGCCTTAATCCGGGACAAAATGACAATTGCCGCCTCGATGATCGAAGCGGTTTTTTTCTTGACCCTTTGGAGGGGGACGGACAAATGCTGGTAGCAAGATTCAGAATGACGGGGCTGGCTGTAGCGGCATTAGCCGCCATCGCGTGCAGCAAGAAGGAGAACTACGGGGCCGACACGACCGCTGCCTCGAGCACTGTAGCGGCTGACACCTCGGGGATGGCCGCGTCGTCAACGACGCCAGGAACCTGGGCGGACGCCAACATCGTCGCGCTTCTCGATGAGGCAAACATGGCCGACAGCGCCGCCGGTGCTCTCGCGGCGACGAAGGGTACGAGCTCCGCAGTTCGCGATTTCGGGAGAAGGATGACCCGGGACCATCACACCCTGCGCGCTCAGGGGGAGGCCCTGGCAAAGAAGCTGAAGGTCACACCGACGCCTCCAGCGGACGACAACCTTGTGTCCGACGCACAGAAAAACATGGACAACCTGAATTCGACCGCGAAGGGGAAAGACTTCGACAAGGCTTACATCGACAGTGAAGTGGACGCGCACAAGAAAGTCCTGGATCTGGCGACAAAGGCGATGAATCAGGCGCAGAGCACCGAGCTCAAGAATCTGATTCAGAAAGCGGCACCGGTGATCCAGGGCCACCTCGACCTCGCAGAATCGGTTCAGAAGAACCTGAAGTAAGGCTGTTGCTTCAGGGCGTAATCTTTGACATCGACGGCACGCTCGCAGACAGCAACGACGCGCACGCGCAGTCCTGGGTGGACACGTTCGCGGAAGCTGGCTATGACGTGCCGTTCGAGGCTGTACGCCCACTGATCGGGATGGGTGCAGACAAGCTTCTCCCGCAGACGATCGGCGTCAGTCATGACACCGAGAAGGGGAAGAGCTTGATCAAGCGGCGATCGGAGATCTTCCGCGAGAAGTACCTTCCGCATCTCCGCCCGCTCGAGGGCTCGCGTGCGCTGGTTCTGCGCGTCCGCTCCGACGGGCTCAAGCCCATCGTCGCCACATCGGCGAAGGAAGAAGAGCTGATAGGCCTGCTCAAGGCGGCGGAAGTTGCTGATCTCATGGAAGAAAGGGCGACGGCCAGTGATGCCGAGAGGTCCAAGCCCGATCCGGACATCATCGAGGCTGCCATTGAGGAGAGCGGGATCTCTCCAAAGAATCTGGTGATGATCGGCGACACGCCGTACGACATCGAAGCAGCCGCCAGAGCAAAGCTTCGCACCATCGCGTTCCGGTCCGGTGGATGGAGCGACGAAGCACTAGAGGGCGCCGTGGAGATATACGACGGGCCGGCAGACCTGCTCGCCCACTACGATTCGTCCTTGCTGGGAAGAAAGGGCCAGTGATCAACGTGCTGGTGACGTTGCCGTCGCCGAGGTAGTTCGCGGCGGCGCGTTCTTCACGTACTTGTCGAGCCAGTTGATGTATTCCCAAAGCAGGTGGCGCTGGGTTTCCCTCGCGGTGTAACCGTGCGGCTCGAGCGGCAGCTGGACGTAGCGGACGTTGCCGCCATTTCCCTTGATCGCGGCATAGAGACGCTCCGACTGAATCGGAAAGGTTCCCGAGTTGTCGTCGCGCTGACCGTGGATGAGCAGCACCGGCTCTTTGATCCGGTTCGCGTAGTTGAAGGGAGACATCGCGTTATACACTTCAGGTGCTTCCCAGTAGGTACGGGGCTCTGACTGAAAGCCGAATGGCGTGAGGCTGCGATTGTAGGCGCCGCTCTCCGCGATGCCTGTCCGGAAAATGTCGGAGTGCGCGAGAAGATTCACCGTCATGAAGGCGCCGTAGGAGTGGCCGCCGATGCCAATGCGATCGCGGTCTGCCACACCCATGTCCACAATCTTGTCGACCGCTGCCTGCGCACTGGCGACGAGCTGGTCGACGTAGTTGTCATTCGGCTCCTTACCGTTGGCGCCAACGATCGGCATGGTCGGCCCGTCGAGCACGCCGTAGCCGTGCATGAGAAGCATTAGATAGTTCTGACGGCCCGGCCGCTTGAACTGATAGGGAGAGCCGATGAGCTGTGACGCGGCGTCAGCGGACTGAAACTCGCGCGGATATGCCCAGAAGAAAAACGGCAGTCTTCCCTTCGCCTTGTCGTATCCAGGCGGGAGGTAAAGTGTGGCCGAGAGCTTGACTCCATCAGGGCGCGTGTAGGTGATGAGCTCGCTCTTTACGTTCGCGAAGTACGGAGCGGGATCACCCTGCTTGGTTACGGGAGTCAGCGACTTGTTTCTTAGATCGCGGGCGAAAATATTCGGCGGGTCGGTTGGCGACTCACGCTGGGTGATGATGCGAGTCGCATCTTGGTCCACCACCTGAAGAACCTGCTCGTAGTTTGGGGCAGTTGATTGCCACAATCTTTCCGTCTTTCCGGTTGTGAGGTCGAAGCGGTCGAGGAATGGCCGATCACCTTCCGGAGATGCGCCGTTGCCTTTGAGATAGAGATACCTGCCATCGCTCGAGCGGAGCGGAACGAGACGCTCGGTCGTCGGATCTTGAACGAGCACCCACGTCCCGGGGTCTGAGTACCGATCCTCGGCGCTTCGATCCGAAATCAGTTTTGGAGCACCACCATTTAGCGCGGAAGGATCGATCATCCAGATGCGCTGCTTCGCGCCACGCGAGAGTCGGTCTATCAGGAATGCCGTGTTGGGAGAGACCCAGGTGATACCACCATAGCGGTACTCGGTCTGGACGAACGGCGTTGCCGCTCCAGTGAATGGGGCCGACAGTAGAGAGACCTGGTCGCGCTTCGGAACCGCGCTGCGTGGATTCCCCTTGTCGAGCGCTTCGACCATCACCAGCGTGGCGGGAACATCGGAGCGCCAGTTCACGATCCTGATTCCTGGCAGAACCGCATCTCGCGCGCTCGGAGCCTCCTCGGCCACGTGAGAGTTCCGAATCTCATGCAACACCCTGCCGTTCAGATTCCAGACGTCTGTGCGCGATGGAAAGACGTCCATCGGCACCTGATAGGAGTACGGACGTTGTACCGTCTCGACGAGGAGATAATTCCCATCGGGCGACGGCGTGACTCGCGCGTGAACGCCAGGCTGCCCTACAGGCGTGATCTTACCGTCAAGTCCGACGAGCGAGACCTGATCGGTGAAGTAGTAATCGAAGAGTGCTTCGTCCGACGGGCCCTGCAGGAGATACTCGTAGGTGCGCGCCGGCGCCGACCGGCCGTAGGACTCCTGCACGATCACGCCGCTAGGTACTTCCGACATCTTTGGCGGCGCGCCGCGGTTTGCCGGCCACAGTCTGCAGACCAGCGGAGCTTTGCCACTGATCCAGTTGCAGCCCGTGTCGTTGACGATGTTTCCGCGCGCGGTGGTGAAGTTGAGCGTCGGCGGGGTGAGGCGGCGCGGGGTTCCGGCGGCGAGATCGGCCACCCACAGCGCCGTGCCGGCGGGCGTCGTAACCGTGAAGGCGAGGTGCTTTTCATCGCGCGACCATTCCAGATCGCGTAGCCTTCCCGATAATCCGGGAGCCACGATGTGACGCACGCGGCCTGTCGCGGGATCGAGGATGTCGAGAGCCATGGTTCGACTGGCGATAATCGTGTACGCGAGCTGATCTCCGTCGCTCGACCACGCTGTGGTGCCGATGCGCCCGCCTGACGGCACCTGAAGCGCGCGCTCAGTCTTTCCATCGATGCTGCTCACCGCTGCCGACCGAATCCCAATGGGCTCGACGCGATAATCCGGATTCGCTCTGATCTTGCTTCCGGCGAGATAATACGAGGAGTCAGCCATGTCGCTGATTGTGATCGTGCGTGGATCGCTCACGGTCACCAAAACCCACTGGCGATTTGGACTGATGGAAGCAACCGGATTCGCCGGCGCTTCCAGGATTTTGATCAGATCTGCGGGAGGCGATTGATACGTCTGTTGCGCGGGAGCAGCAAATAACGGCGTGAACACGAGGCACGCCGTCGACAAACTGCGACGAGAAGGGAACGAGATCATGGCAGTGCTTGGACGGGGGACGGGAGAAGCTGCAAGCTGTCGTATTACGATATAAGTACTGGCGACCTGGTTACAGTGTTGGTTAGCGACGTTCCACCTTCATGGCCAGCGATCCGGCGGGACGCAGCGTGATCCTCGGCTCGATGGCAGGTGGCGAGGAGCCGAGATAGCTCATTCGCCACTTCTGACCGATGGTAGCGAGAATGAGAATTCCCTCCATCCAGGCGAACTGCTCCCCAATGCAGATGCGTGTTCCGCCACCGAATGGGAAATAGGAAAACTTCGGACGCGTGGCCACAACTTCAGGCCGCCACCGCTCGGGAT
>JALYKM010000016.1 GCA_030774785.1 Gemmatimonadota bacterium | reverse complement strand
GAGGCGGGAAAAGCGCCCCGGACAGCCTCGTGCTTTGGGTTTTACCGCTCTTGAGCCCGATCCTGGCAGTCGATTTTCTCGAAAATATCTGGGTGGCGGTACCGAAGGAATTGTGGGGTCTCGCGCTGCTCCTGCTCGGAGCCGCCGCATTCGCACTCGCTCGCCGTGGCGAGCAGCCGGACGTGGAGATCAGGCACGTCGAGTGGACCGCCGCCGTGCTGTGGACCGTGCTCGGTGTGGAGCGCATCGTGTCGGAACCGGAGGGCATCGCCGTCGCATCACTCGTTGCAACGCTCGTTCTCATGTCGTCCGCGCGCGCTTATGCGGGTGCCCGCGCCGTAGCCAAAGCGACCATCGCCATCGCATTGTTGTCGATCTCCGGGCACGAGCTCAGCTTTGCAGATGTTGGATTGGCGCATCTGCGGTGGGTGCTGTCCGGGATTGCGACCGTTGGATGCGCGGGCCTGATCGCACAAGCGCTGATTGAGGATCCCACCGAGAAGGTGCAGGGGATGGTGCTCGCCATCGCTGCGTATCTGACTGGCCTGCTGGTGGCGTGGCGCGCGCTCGAGCCAGTGTGGGCGCCTCTGGTGACGACGAGCTACGCGGTTCTTGGCGCCGTGCTTCTAATTCTGAGCCGGCGCCCGGGAAGCAATCCGTTGCTCAGACATCTCGGAGGCGCCACGATGCTGATCGTGGTAGGGAGACTGCTACTCGTCGATCTCTCGAGCGTCGAGACTATCTGGCGGGTCCTGCTCTTTCTCGTCTGTGGAGCGCTGTTTCTTTATACCGGATACAGGATGCAGCCGCGTCCTGCCGGGGGAACTGAGAAGTAGGAGAGGCGTTCCTCATACACGGAGGGTGAGGGATTCGAACCCCCAAGCCCTTGCGGGCGCCAGTTTTCAAGACTGGTGCAATAGCCGTTCTGCCAACCCTCCGTTCTCAAGATAGACGCGCCGTACCCCTCCGGCAACGCGCTATCTGGGTGTGCTCGCCAGCACATCCTCGAGCTGAGTGGCGCGCGCGATTCGCTCCACTTGCGCGCGTATGCGTGCGGCTTCATCTGTGCGGCCCGCCCGCGCGAGCCCGGAGCTCAACACCAGGCCGGTGCGCATATAGAGGAACGGTATTCCCGCCGATGGACGGTCTACCCACAGCTCACGTTTTGCCATCGACGCTGGACCTTTGAAAGCCGTTTCCCACAATGCGCGGGTTGTCTCGAGGTCGAGCCACCCCTCTCCTTGCACCGCGACGATGCCATTTTCCAATTTGGGGATGTGCGGCATCAGCTTGCGGGCAAGCCCGGTCGTCAGCGTATACGGAGCGAATCCCATCTCCTCGGCATATCCGCCGGTCGTCCGCCCGAAGAAGAAGGGACGCTCGGGATACGCGTCGCGAATCATGTACAACACGAATAGATCTGCTCGCTCGAGTCCGGTGAAATCTCCGAATGGGCGCGGCTGGATCGTGAGCGTGATGTCCGTTCCTTCTTTCCGGAATATTTGCGGGGACGTCAGCTCAATGACGGACGGCACGGCATCAGACTGGTCCATGGACAACTTGAGCGGCGGGCCCGCCGGTTTCTTCCACTGCTGGCCGCGATAGATCGCCGGACCGTGCACAGAGTCGTACTCGTATATGGGCCGCCGCAACAGCTGGCGCGTGTACCAATCGGTGTTGAGGAGTGAAAGGCACGCCACGATCACATCGCGCCGAATTCCTTCGACCTCCTGCGCGTACCAGAGGGGGAAGGTGTCGTTGTCGCCGGCCGTGACGAGAATCCCGTACGGCTCGACGGAGTTGAGCATGTCCGCGGCGAAGTCGGCGGTGTCGGTCTGCCCTGCGCGCGAAGCCGATTTCCAATTGCCGAGCAGCGGAACGAGCGCGATCGCGAGCACTGGACTCGCCAGGAGCCAGCTCCGCCGGCGTGGGAGCTCCAGCGTGTCGTCGCCGAGCTGTACCTTCTCCGATCCGAGCAACACCGCCACTGTCTCCCACACGAACACGAGACCAAGAGCCGCCCAGACGCTCCACGCCGAGAAGCTCCACAAGTAGAAGTAGTCGCGGTCACGCACTTCGCGCGGGACCGTGTCAGCGAGCTCGGGTGACTGCGACGACCCGTACTTGAAGTTCATATAGTAGATCAGCGCGAGCGTCACCATCAGCATCAGCGGCCCGAAGTACGAGAAGGATCGTCGGTCGCGCTTCCAGTGGACGTAACCGCCGAGTCCACCCAGCAGGAGGAACAGCGTCGCCAGCATTTTTTGGAGACCGGGGTAGCTGTCGAATGGATCTCGCAGCCACTGCCACCGGAAGTACAGCCACCACATCCCGACCTGCGCTTCGAACGGGGCCTGTCTCTCGGTCAGCGCGGGCTTGCCGTATTGGCCGCGGTTGAAGTTGTACATGAAGCGATCGTAGGTCGCCTTGCTGAAGGTGCAGCCCGCACCGATGCGCGTCGCGCATCCGGTTGGCTCACCCTCGTTGATGGCTGGAAAGCGGGCGGCGCGCAGCGGCTGCGTCAGAAACGGCGTCATGCCGAGCAGGAGAGTGCCCGTGACCGCGAGGAGAAGCTTCCAGCGAAGAAGGGTTCCCGGTCGGCGAATTGCGACAGCCGCGGCAACGGCCGGCAGTGCGAGAAAGCCGGCCATGTGGTTTGCGTAACCCAGCCCGCTCACATAAGCGATCAGCACCAGCAGCCGATCCGCTTTTGGTCCGTCCGGATCGTCGCACCAGCGCACAATCAGCCATGACACGAGTGCCAGCCCCAGCAGCGACACCGTGTACACTTTTTCGTTGACGACGGACTGGGCCCACACCGTGAATGCTGTCGCGCCGATCAGAGCCGCGAGTGAGCCCCCCACGATTCTCTGCCAGCGCTCCGGCAGCCACCCAACCAGCACGCGCTCCGTGACGAGAAACCACATTCCAGCCGCGCCGGCGCTGCAAAGAGCAGCGAGAATGTTGATCCGCATCGCCACGTTGGGCGCTATCGGCAGTAAGGCGAAGAAGCGGCCAAGCAGAACGAAAAATGGATTGCCAGGCGGATGGGGCAATCCGAACGTGTAGGCCGCGGCGATGTACTCGCTCGTGTCCCACATCGCGGTGGAGGGCGCGAGCGTCAGCAGGTAGAGCACGAAAACCAGCGCCGACGCGATCGCTGCGGCGCGATAGGAAGGGCGGTAATCGAGCTCGTCGCGGGTCTGCGGAATCGCTGTCATCGCTAGTGCCGGAACTGGCGCTTGCCCGTGAACACCATCGCGATGTCGTACTCGTCAGCCGCCTGAATCACTTCTTCGTCGCGGACCGAGCCGCCGGGCTGAACGATCGCGGACACGCCGGCGTCTGCGGCCTGCTCGACGCCGTCGCGGAACGGGAAAAAAGCGTCGGACCCCATGACTGAGCGTTTGGTGTCATGTCCGGCCAGACGCGCCTTGTGCACAGAGAGAAACGCCGCGTCCACTCGGGACATCTGTCCGGCACCGATCCCGATCGTCGCGCCTTCACGCGCCAGAACGATCGCGTTCGACTTGACGCTTCCGACCGCGCGCCACGCGAAGCGCAGATCCCACCATTCAGCTTCGGTCGGCTGCCTCGCCGTGACGACACGCCAGTCTTTCTCGCTGCCGCCCAGTGGAGCACGCTCCTGCGCCAGGAAGCCACCGCGCACGCGTTTGTAATCAAGAACGTGGTCGCGCCACTGTGCACGTCCTTCGAGCACGCGAAGATTTTGTTTGCGACCGAGTATCTCCAGTGCGCCGGTCGTGAAGCGCGGCGCGACGATGCATTCGACGAAGAGGCTGGATACGGCTTCGGCGATCACTTCGTCGACGCCCACGGTCAAGGAGATCACCGAGCCGAAGGCCGATACAGGATCACAGGCAAGCGCTTTCTTGTAGGCGTCTAGCCCGCTGGTGCCAGTCGCGATCCCGCACGGCGTCGTGTGCTTGACGATCGCACAGCACGTCTCATCCTGAAATGGGTCGGTGGCGAAGAGCGCACCCTCGAGGTCGAGCAGATTATTGAACGAAAGCTCTTTTCCGCCCTTCTGCTCCAGCGCCGCGATTCCAGCGTTCTTGCGCTCGACATAGAACGCCGCGCGCTGCCCGGGGTTCTCACCATACCTGAGCATTGTCTCGCGCTCGAGCGGGATGGCGATTCGCTCCGGGAATACTTCCGAGCGCTCGCACCCGAACCAGTAGGCGATCACCGCGTCGTAGGCGGCGGTGCGCGCGAAAGCCTTCTCCGCGAGGAGACGCTTTAGATCGAGGTCGTCGTCCCCCGCTTCGAGTGCCGCGAGCACTCGCCCGTAATCCGCGGGGTCGACGATCACCGTGACCGAGGCGAAGTTTTTTGCCGCAGACCGAAGCATCGAGGGCCCGCCGATGTCGATCTGCTCGATGATCTCTTCGGGCTTGGCCCCAGCCGTCGCCGTCGTCTCCTCGAACGGATAGAGATTCACCGCCACGAGGTCGATCGGCTCGATGTGGTGCTCGGCGAGAGCCTTCGCGTGCTCCGGAAGGTCGCGCCTCGCCAGCAGCGCACCGTGTATGGCCGGGTGCAGAGTTTTCACACGACCGTCCAGAAGCTCCGGAAAGTTCGTTACTTCACTGACGTCGCGCACGGCGACGCCCGCGGCGCGCAGCGCTTTGGCGGTTCCACCCGTGGAGATGAGATTCCAGCCGAGGTTGGTCAGGCCTCGAGCGAAGTCGACGACACCGGTTTTGTCAGAGACGGACAGCAACGCGGTAGGCATATCAGACAGGACTTTTTGATTCGAGTTGTTGTAGGATCGCGACCATCTCCACCGCCCGTGGATAAACCACGTGCTCGACGTTCAACACGCGCGCGGCCAGCGACTCGGGGGTGTCGGATTTGTCGACCGGCACGCGCCACTGCGCGATGATCGGGCCGCGGTCGTAATCATCGTTCACCAGATGAACGGTCACTCCCGTTTCCTCGGCTCCCGAAGCGATCACGGCTTCGTGGACCCGCGCACCGTACATGCCCTCGCCGCCAAAAGCAGGGAGGAGAGCGGGATGGATGTTGATGATCCGTCCCGCGTACTCACTGATCACCTTCGATGGAATTCGTTTCAGGTATCCCGCCAGCACGACGAGATCGATGTGGAACCTGTGCAGAAGGCGCAGAAGCTCTGACCCGTCGTCGTTCGGGTCGAAATTGGCGATGTCGATGGACGCTGTCGCGGCACGAATGAGTGCCGGCGAATCGGCGCGGTTCGACGCAACCAGCGCGACTTTCGCAACCCGCTCCCTGGCGAGATTGTCGAAGTGCTCGATGATTGCCTGGAGATTGGACCCGCGCCCGGAAGCGAGGACGGCGAGGCGTGAAGGCATCCCCGATTTTACGCGGAACCGTACTTGTCAGTAAGACCGAAAGAGCATCTCGACCGCCGCTTCCAGCGACGGAGCCGTCTCGATTTCATCCTCTCGGGCCTTGCGCCGATCTTCATCGGTCGTCATGGGCGACGACACCATTATTCCCCGGCCGCCCAGCTTCTTCGATGCGACGACATCGCGCCATCGGTCGCCGATGTAGGCGACGTTGGCGGCGTCGAGTCCGAAATCACGCATTGCGTCCTGGAACATTTTCGTACCCGGCTTTCGGCAGTCGCACGGTCCCGCCACGCTGGGATGGTGTGGACAGAAATAGCTCGCGTCGATGTGCGCTCCTTCTGCTTCCAGGAGCGACTCGAAATGGCTGCGTACGGCCTCGTAGTCCTCGGGCTTGAAGATTCCCCGCGCAATTCCCGATTGATTGGTGATCACGATTGCGGGTACCTTCGCGTCGTTGATTCTCCTGACCGCCGCGGCCGCGCCGGGAATCAGGCGTACCTGATCGGGCGACTTGATGTAGTGCGCGTCCTCCATGACGGTGCCGTCGCGGTCGAGAAACACCGCGTCGGGAAGGCTCACGAGAGCGCTTTGAGAACGGCGCCGCTCAACGTCGCGTCTTCGCCTGGCAGGACGCTCCGAAGGTCGAGCAGCAGCTTGCCGTCAGTAATCCGCCCGATCACAGGTGGCTCGCCGCGACGAAGCTTCTCTTCGGTCCCCTCGGCGTCTCGGCCCAAAACCACGGTGCTGGACGGGATTTCAACCGTTGGAAACGCACCGCCACCCACACTCGCCTTGGCCGCCGTCACCTCTGCTCCGACGCCCCCTTCTCGCAGCGTACGGGCCACAGCATGCGCGCGCGATTCGATTTCAGCCGGTGACTCCGTCAACATCGCCAGCACCGGAATCTCCTTCAGCGCTCGCTCCGGCTCGAGATAGAGCCGGAGCGTCGCCTCGAGCGCGGAGAGCGTGAGCTTGTCCACCCTCATCGCCCGCGCAAACGGATTTTTTCGAAGCTTCGCAACCACGCTGCCGGTGCCGAGAATGATTCCCGCCTGCGGACCGCCCAGCAGCTTGTCCCCGCTCATGAGAACCAACGTGGCCCCCGACGCGAGAGCGGTTGACGCGGTGGGCTCTCCCGTGAGCCCATATGCATCGAGCGGGAGCATCAGCCCGCTTCCAAGATCGTGTATGACCGGCAGTCCGTGCTCGGCGGCGATGAAAGCCAGGCGCTCGACGCTCACCTCCGACGTAAAGCCTTCGATCGTGAAGTTGCTGCGGTGAACCTTTACGATCGCGCCGGTCTTCGGCGTGATCGCGCGCCGATAGTCGTCGTCATGAGTTCGATTGGTCGTGCCTACTTCGACGAGTTTGGCACCGCTCCGCGCCATGATGTCCGGGATCCGGAAGCTCCCGCCGATCTCGACCAGCTCGCCCCTGGACACGAGGACTTCCTTCCTCTGCGCCAGGGCATTGAGCGCCAGCACCATTGCCGCGGCGCAGTTGTTCACCACGAGCGCGTCTTCGGCGCCGGTGAGCTGGCGGAGCAGGCCGACGCAGTGGGAGTAGCGCGATCCGCGCTGCCCAGTCTCGAGGTCGTACTCGAGATTGCTGAATCCTTGCGCGACTTCCCCAATCGCGCGAATCGCGACATCGGCCAGCGGAGCGCGGCCAAGATTCGTGTGCAACACGACGCCGGTGGCATTGATCACCCGGCGCAGTGACGGTTCTGTGCTGTGCCGAACTGCGGAAGTGATGCTCTCGATCCACTGCTGCTCGGTACGGTGCTCGCCCCCCGCGCTACGCGCGGCATCCACGACGCTTCTCACCGCATCCAGAACAACTCGTCTCGGATGCTGTTCGAGAAGCGAGCGAACGCCCGAGGTCTCCAGCAGCGTATTCACGCTCGGCAGATCCCTCCTGGCGTCAGTCATCGTGTTGCGGGAGGCGCCGCTGGCGGAATCACCGCTGGTTTGGGCGCGGGCGGCGGTGCTGCCGCGGGTGTCGTGTAAGCCCGCTCGCTGTCCCCCGTGTGCCCGAGGAGCCCGCGAATGCCGATCGCACGGACGCGATACGTCGTCTTCGGAGCGAGTGGACGTTGCAGTTTTATCACAGCCTCCGATACAGGCGCCGGACGCGGCATCACCGGCTTCGCTGCTGTCGTGTCGCGGCGCGATGGGATGGGAGGGCGGGCAGGCCGAAGAGCTCCGAGCGGGGGAATCACCGTCCTGGCAGTTGTATCCTTGAGCGCGGCACCCGCACTGACGATAGGAACCGGCACCGAGTCGGGTCCGATCACGGCGAAATTGGCGGCCGTGAGTGTTTGCGATGGGTCGACCGGCCTGTCGAAGGTCACGAGTAGCGAGACAGAATCGACGGCTGACACGTCGCGAATCCGCGGAGGAACAGAATCGTGCGCGAAAATCAGGAGAGTAGCTGCAGCGCTGTCGGTCAGATCGATGGAGACGCTGTCCCACGGCTCGCTCGGGTCGATTCCAAAGTTCTTGTTGCGATCGAGGTACGCGCGCACCGTGTATCGCGATGGCGGCAAATGCTCGATTACGAAGGCTCCGCTGGAATCAACCAGGGCGATGTAAGGATGGAGACTGTCGGGCCTGATGAACGATTCCACCAGCGCTCCGTTGGCAGGCGTGCCTGACACCCAATCGAACACGCGGCCGGCAAGCCGAGTGCGTGGAATCGTCTTGCCCGTCGAAAAGAAAGTCGAGGCCCCGGTATTCCTGATATTGCCTCGCAGGTCAGCGATCCCGCGCAACATGATCACGGTGTATGGGGTGTTCGCGCGCCATCCATTGCTTGGCCGCACGCCGATAGCGTCGCGATGCCACGAAGCGTCGGCTGTTCTATCGCGTGGTGAGATGAGAAAGAGATCGGCGAGCGTCGTGGCCGAGGTAGGCCGCTCGCTCACGACTTCGTCGAAGCGGAAGATCACTTCCTTCGGAGAGACTCCGAGGGTGCCCGAATCAGGGATGATGGCGACGATCTGTGGAGCGGCAACATCCGGCGGGCCGCCCGGCGGCATTCCGGGGGAAGCGCACGCCAATCCGAGCAGCACGACAGCGGTCAGCCGCCGCAAAGCGCTCTCACCTTTTCAGCGAGCTGCTCGCTCCGCTTGATCCACTCCTCTTCCTTTTTTCGCTCCGACTCGACGACCGCCGCTGGTGCTCGGCTGGTGAAGCCGTCGTTTTGCAAGCGCTTCGATAGCGATTGGAGCTTCGTCTCGAGCTGCTCGAGCTCTCCCCGCAGCTTGCTGCATTCCTTCGATAGATCGACCACGCCGCCAAGCGGTACGATGACCTCGCTGCCATCCGACAGAACCGAGTGGGCAGCGCCCGCACCAGCCGGCGCTCCGCCAACCTTTACAGTTGCTCGAGCAAGCTGGCCGATGAGTCCGGCGTGGTCAGCGAAGAGCGGCGCATTGGTCCGCGACTCGATCGTCGCATCAATCGACTTTCCCGGTGCGATTGCGTAGTCGGAGCGGATCTGGCGTACGCCACTCACCGCGGCGCGTATCAGATCGAAGCGCGCCATCGCATCTCTCTCCGCCGACGATTCCGGATGAGGGATCGGCCACGGAGCAATCGCCAGGAACTCGCATCGGTCCGTTGCGACTGGGAAGGGAAGGCGCTGCCAGAGCGTCTCCGTAATGAACGGCATGACCGGATGCAACAGCCTCAAGGCGTAGTCGAACACTTGGGTGAGCACCGCGCGCGCGACTTCGCTGTCGGCTCCGCCTGCGCCGATTCTTCCTTTCGTTGTCTCGAGATACCAGTCGGCGAGGTCATTCCAGACGAAACGCCGCGCTGCTTCGGCATACTCGCTCAGACGCAATCCCGCGTAGCGCTCTTCACGACGCCACTTGCCGTTCTCCGGACGCGCGGGGCCGAGCGCAACGTCGGATTCGAGGACCGTAGCGTTCAGCCGGCCGAGTATCCATCGGTCCGCAAGCGTGAGCTCCTCGTCCCGCAGCTCGTCGACGCTTCTCACTGGAGAAGCACCGACATTCGCGAGCAGGAATCGTCCGATGTTCCAGAGCTTGGTGGCGAAGTTCCGTCCGGGAGCAAACGAGCGCTCGAGATCTCTGTGATCGAGCATGAGATCCGCACCCATGCCCATACCCGCGATCACCGTGTAACGAAGCGCATCGGCGCCGTACTTGTCGACGACGTCGAGTGGGTCGATTCCGTTGCCAAGCGACTTCGACATCTTGACGTGATCGGTGTCGCGCACCGTCCCATGCAGGTAGACAGTGTGAAAGGGCGAGGCGTCCATAAAGGCATATCCGGCCATGATCATTCTCGAAACCCAGAAGAAGAGAATCTCCGGGGCGGTGATGAGATCGTCGGTCGGATAGAACGCCGCCAGCGCGGCCGAGCTTTTATCCGGCCAGCCGAGGGTGGAGATCGGAAAGAGCCACGAGGAGAACCAGGTGTCGAGCACATCTTCGTCCTGCCGCACCGGGCCGCCGCATTTGTCGCACGCAGTGACGTCGGTGCGACTGACGATCTGTTCGTTGCACCGGTCGCAGTACCAGACAGGAATGCGGTGTCCCCACCACAGCTGCCGCGAGATGTTCCAGTCGCGGATGTTCTCGAGCCAGTTGACGTAGACTGCTTCCCATCGCTCCGGCAGAATGCGAATCGTGCCATCGCGGACCGCCTCGAGCGCCGGCTTCGCGAGCGGTTCCATCTTCACGAACCACTGGTCAGAGAGACGCGGCTCGACAATGGTCTCACAGCGGTAGCAGTGCCTAATGGCGTGCTGATGCGGCTCGATCTTGATCAGCCGGCCCGACTTCTGGAGTGACTTCACGATGCGGTCGCGCGCATCGAATCGGTCGATGCCAACCAACTGTGGCGGGACACGAGAGTCCGCCTCCGTGCCATTGGCCATGGTTCCGTCGGGTGCCATGATTATCGGCATCGGCAGCTTGTGGCGCATTCCGACCTCGAAGTCATTGGGGTCGTGCGCGGGTGTGATCTTGACGACTCCGGTACCGAAAGTCGGGTCGACGTATTCGTCGGCGATGATGGGAATCTCGACGTTCGCGATCGGCAGTATTACCGACTTTCCGAGGAGCTTCTTGTACCGCTTGTCGTCAGGATGAACTGCGAGCGCGACATCGCCGAGCATCGTTTCGGGACGAGTGGTGGCAACCGTAAGACTGGCATTGTCCTTCGCGCCGACGATGGGATAAGCGATGTGGTACAGCTTGCCCATTTGTTCACCGTGCTGCGCCTCTTCATCGCTCAATGACGTGAGGCAACGCGGACACCAGTGGATGACGCGGTGGCCGCGGTAGATGAGCCCGCGCTCGTAGAGCTGGACGAACGCTTCCCGCACCGCACGCGACAACTCCGGAGACAGCGTGTAGGCCGTCCGGTTCCAGTCGGCAGAAGCGCCAATCGCGCGCAGCTGAAGCAGAATCTCGCCCCGCGTCTCCTCAACGAAGGCGATCGTGCGCTCCACGAACGCCGCCCGTCCGAGCTCAGACTTCGTCTTGCCTTCGGCGGCGAGCTGCTTCTCCATGATGTTCTGGGTGGCGATCCCAGCGTGGTCGGTGCCCGGAACCCAGAGCGCCTCGTCTCCCACCATGCGGCGCCACCGGATGATCACGTCCTGTACGGTGTTGTTGAGGCCGTGCCCCATGTGCAGCACGGCTGTCACATTGGGGGGAGGCATCACGATCACGAACGGGTCGCGGTCGCCGCCGTTGCGCCTGCTGCGCTTCTCGTTGGCGGAAAAAATTCCGGCCTCGATCCAGCGCTCGTAGATGGCGCGCTCGGTCTGGCCGGGGTCGTACTGCGCCGGCAGGTCGTGAAGTTCCTGTGTTGTGCTCATCTCCGGCGCAAGTTAACGGGCGCCATTTTCGCGGGTAAGACCGCGCGAGTTACCCCCGCGACACGCGGAGAACTTTGCTACGTGTTAGGTCGCGGTCTTGGAACGTCGGCTGGAGCGTTCTCCGGGTCAGCGACGTGATCAGCTTTCGGAACTCCGCTCGGCGCTACCGCCGAGCCATCGTTGCGGCCACCACGCGCAGCTTTCTTGGTCGTCTTGCGTCGCTCTGCGGTGTCCGGAATGTCGTCAGCCGCCGCCATGAATGCCCTGTCCTCCTTGAGTGAGCGATCTTCCAGAACGTTGCGCGGATCGGCGTGGCGGTCGATCTCGGTCGAGTTGCCCTGTCTCCGGCGACCGGTTCCAACCTGCTGGCCTTCCCAGTGGCGCTCGGTGAACGGCGGATCCCCATCCTCGTACCGGTGTGCGGCTTCGTCGAAGAGATCTTCCTCGCTCCGAATGGTGAGCCTGTTGACGACGGTTTCGACTCCCGGCACTCCCCGCGCGATCACCACGGCCTGGTGCGCTTCGTCCTCGGAGTTGACCCACCCAGTGAGCTCGATGATTCCGTCTTCTACCGCGCCGATGTCCACCGCCCGCTCGCTGAGAATCGGGTCATTCCTGAATGCTTCCAGCACTCTCTCCTCGAGCTCCTCGAACCCATTGAGCGACGCCTTCGACGGCTCGAAGTCCTCGTCGACATCGGGATCGAACTCGTCCTCGTCGAGTCCCTCGTAGTCGAACTCTTCCTCCTCTTCGCCGGCCCCGCCGCCGAACGTGTCCTTGATCCGGTCCGTCAATCCCTTGAAGCCTCCGAATCGCTCCGCCATGAGCACGCCCGCCGCGAAACCCGCTGCGGCGCCGATGGCGATGTAGAGTGCGCTGCGGGAAGAAGATTCCTCTTCCTCTTCAGCGTAGATGTAAGGTGGCTCGTCACGATAACGGAAGGGGGACATAGAGTGCCTGTGGCGAAGGGTATCTGCAAACGATAGCTTAACGGGGAGCAAAATAAAGGCCATCCGCAGTACTCGAAATTATACCAAAAAATGTTGACGCTGAGGCTCCCCGACGGCGCTACCCGTGAAGCTCCCGAAGGCGCTCCGCCGCGCGATATTGTCGCATCCATTGGGCCCAGGCTGCTGCGCGATGCGATCGCGGTCGAGGTAGACGGCGAGGTCCTGGATCTCAACACTCCGCTCAGAAAGGGCGGAAGCTTCCGGGTTTTGACGGAGAAAGACCCCGAATCACTCGCTGTGCTCAGGCACTCTGGCGCGCACATTCTCGCCACCGCGGTACGCCGCCTCCGTCCCAACGCCAGGATCGGCTTCGGCCCGGCCATCGAAGACGGCTTCTATTACGACTTCGAGGTCGAAGAGCCGTTCACTCCGGAAGACCTCGAGAAATTCGACGCAGAGATGAAGAAGGTGGTTGCCGAGAAATTTCCCTTCGTGCGCGAAGAAGTCTCGCAGGACGAAGCGCGCAAGCGATTCTCGGATGACCCGCTAAAGCTGGAACGTCTCGGCGAGTTCCCGGACGACGAAATCATCTCGACTTACACGGATGGGCCATTCATCGATCTCTGCAAGGGGCCGCACGTCCCCGACACGTCGTACCTGAGGAACTTCAAGCTGCTGCACACCGCCGGCGCGTACTGGCGCGGCGACGAGCACCGACAGATGCTCCAGCGCATCTACGCTACCGCGTTCTTCAGGAAGGAGGACCTTGAGGAGCACTTGCATCGTCTCGAGGAGGCAAAGCGGCGGGACCACCGCGTGCTTGCGCACCAGCTCGATCTTTACTCGACCGATGCCCGTGTCGGACCAGGTCTCATTCTCTGGCACCCCAAGGGTGCGATAATCCGGAACGAGATCGAGGAGTACGAGAAGGCACTCATTCTCCGTCACGGCTACGAGCTGGTCTACACTCCCCACATCATGAACGAAAAGCTTTTCCAGATCTCCGGGCACCTGGAGAATTTCAAGGAGAACATGTTCGGCTCGATGGATGTCGAGGGTGTGGGATATCGTCCCAAGCCGATGAACTGTCCGGGGCACATCTGCATCTATCAGTCGCACCAGAGATCGTATCGGGATCTGCCGATTCGCTACGCCGAATTCGGCGCGGTGTACCGGTACGAGAGGAGCGGCGTTCTGCACGGAATGATGCGCGTACGCGGCTTCACTCAGGACGACGCACATATCTTCTGCACGCTGGAGCAGGTTCCATCGGAGATCGAGCGGCTGCTAGAGCTCTGCGACGAGATGCTCAAGACGTTCGGCTATCCTTACACGGTCGAGCTCGCTACTCGCCCTGATAGGGCACTGGGAAGCCCCGAGCTTTGGAAACAGGCCGAGAAAACTCTTGCCGACGTTCTCAACAAGCGCGGCCAGTCATTCACCTACGACGAAGGTGGCGGCGCCTTCTACGGACCGAAGCTCGACTTCAAGCTGATAGACGCGATCGGCCGCAAATGGCAGGGGCCAACGGTGCAGCTCGACTTCAATCTTCCCGAGAGGTTCGGGCTCGAGTACACGGGCCCCGACAACACACCGCACCGCCCGATCATGCTGCACCGGGTTCTGGTGGGCTCGATGGAGCGTTTCGTCGGGGGACTGATCGAGCATTTTGCCGGCGCGTTTCCTCTCTGGCTCGCGCCGGAGCAGGTGCGCGTGATTCCGATCGCCGATGAGTTGAAGGGATTCGCGCAGTCAGTCGTCGATCGGCTCAAAGCACGAGGCGTGCGCGTGCATCTCGACGATCGCTCGGACACCTTGAACTACCGGATCCGTGAAGGCGAGATGATGAAAATCCCGTACATGGCCGTCGTCGGAAAGCGTGAGGCCGAAGGGGACTCGATCGCGCTCAGGGTGCGCGGGGCGGGGAAGAAGCAGGAGGTCATGACGGTCGCAGATTTCGCCGCGCGTCTCGAAGACGAGCTGGCGACGAGGGCGCTCAAGCCGTAACTCCTCGTAGAAGGCAAAGCCAAATGAGGAACGCGTCAGCTTCGTGATGAAGGGCGGAGTGGTTTACAAAGGACAGGGCGCGGCGCAACGCTAACGATGATCGAGGATGAGCTAGCCACAACGGCGCTCGAGCCTTAGTCTCCTCCCTATGTGCCAGGTCACCGGCCTCCATCACGTCACCTGCATCTAAGTTGCAGCCCCAGCTTCCACTGGCTCCTCGGTTTCCGCGGCCTGCTGGCGCAGCACCCGGCGCAGCACCTTGCCGATCTGCGTCTTCGGCAGCTCTCGGACGAACTCGTACTTCGCCGGCACCTTGTAAGGCGCGAGGCTTTCACGGCAGAACGCCTTGATCTCCGCGCCAGTCGCGGTCTGTCCGGGACGAAGAACGATCCACGCTTTGACGGTCTCGCCGCGCATGGCGTCCGGCAGGCCGACGACACCTACTTCCGCCACCGCCGGATGTGAAGAAATGATTTCCTCGATCTCCCGCGGCCACACCTGGAAGCCACACGTCTTGATCAGATCTTTCTTGCGGTCGACGATGAAGAGGTAGCCATCTTCATCGAGGTATCCGAGGTCGCCGGTGTAGAGCAGACGCTCACCGCGCTCGCTCGTACGAATCATCTCCCTGGTCTCGTCCGGCTTCTGCCAATACCCCTGCATTAACTGCGGCGCCTGGATGACAATCTCGCCGACTTCGCCCTGCGGGACTGGCGTACGTCCATCCTCGGTGTCGAGAATGCGCACATGCACATCGGGCAGCGGCATTCCCACAGATCCGGTTTTCTTCTCGCCGCGCACGGGGTTCGCGATCACCGCCATTTGCGCCTCAGTCAGCGAGTATCCCTCGACGATAACGCCGCCCGTAAGCTCCTCGAATCGCTTCCTCGTCTCGGCCATCAGTGGCGCCGCGCCCGAGAAGCACAGCTTGATCGAGCTAAAATCGACCTTTCCCTCCCGCGCCATGGGATGATTCATGATTCCATTGAGAAGCGTCGGCACGGTGCAGATGAACGACGGCTTCACGTCGATGATCTCCTTGAGCAGATCGCGGATCTCGCGGGGGTTGGGAATCAGAGCGATTGGATTGTGGTTGATCAGCGCCAGACTTTGCACACCGATGTTGCCGTACACGTGAAATAGCGGCAGAGGGAGCATGATCTTGTCCGTCCACTCGTTCATTGCGGAGCGAAGCCACGATTGGAGCTGGAGACCGGCCACCACCATTCCGCGATGCAGACCGACGACTCCCTTCGGAGTACCGGTCGTGCCCCCACTCATCAGGACCACCGATGGATCGTCGGGGGCCACACGCACTTCGGGCCGCGGCGCGCGACGGAAACGCCACAATAGGTCGGCGAAACGGTAGTCACCGTCGCGCAGCGTAATGCGGTCGCCCTCTTTTTTCTCCTTGAGCAGCGTGTAGGCGACGCGGAGGAGAGGCGGGAGGTATTCCTTGATGTTCGTAGCGAAGACGCGCTTGAGCGACGTCTCCGGTTGAATTGCTTTCACCTTGCCGTAGAACCGGTTCAGGACGACGAGAGTCTCGGCGCCGGTGGCGCGAAGCGCTTCGCCCATCTCGCGGTCGGTGTAAGTCGGATTGAACGGACACGCGATCGCTCCAGCCTTCCACGCGGCGAACTCCGCGATCATGAATTGCGGACAGTTGGGCAGACACAGCGCGACCCTGTCGCCGCGCTTCACGCCGATCGCGACCAGCGCGGCGGCGAGCGAATCACTCTCTTCCTCGAGTTGGCGGTAACTGATCTTTGATCCCTTAAATAGCAGAGCCGGCCGATCGGGCCAGTTGCGTGCTGCTTCCGACAGGTAGTCCAGCAGGGTCCGCTCAGGGTAGGGCTCGAGCGTGGTGGGGACACCCTCGTCGTATCGTTGAAGCCAGATGGGTACGGTCATGACGGCCTCCGTGAGACCAGTGGGGCCAGCGCACCGCCCCGTAATCGGCGCGGTCGCTAGCCTTGCTGATCTAACGATGCGCCGCGCGGAGGCGGGGCGCTGTACGTAAAGCTACGTAGTTGGCGACGTAATCAGCCCGCCCTGGCCTCGCCGGCTCGATCATGCTGAGCTCCCGCTCGCGCGGCCCCGTTTCTCCATCGCCCGAGCATTGGAACCTCCTTCGCGAACCTTCTCGCCAGGAAGGCTGGGAAGTGCATCGATCGCAGCTTCCCTTCGACGAGCGTCGTCATCTCTCGCGCGGTGATGTTCGGCTGGGTGAAAGCGCCCTCGCGATAGCAGTGGCTGCAGTACTCGCTGCTCCTGCTGCCGTCCGCGTTGGTCCCGCCGCTGAGCGGATCCTTGCTCAGCGGCATTCCACAACTTTGGCACGTTGGTCCTTTTGGCCTGAACATGATCGTCGTCCCGTGCTACTGCGCGCGGGTTCCCGTGACGTTGAGCGTCAGCACTGAATCCGCCGTCTTCACCCTGTAGTGCGCGGTGGTGCTGCCGACGAGATTTCCACTCTGAAGGCGCGCGACGCTGTTGGTCACGACCTGAACTCCCTTGCGCCGGACGCTTGGAAACGGGCCAGCGTCAAGGATGATGCTGTCGCCGTCAGCGCTGACTCTCGCGGGGATCGGCGCGCGTCCGGGGAACGTGATGGTCCACCCCGATGTGTTCGATGTCGCCGTGAGCACGTATTTCGTGGCGGTGGTATCGCCCGTCGTCGGGACGGCGCGCATGTTCCACTTGCCGGCGACATCGGCCAGGTTCACAGGCGCGGGAGCAGTGGTGGTTGCGGTCGAGGACGCCATCGCGCTTGTCGTATCGAGCGCGGCGTCGTCCTTCTTGGCGCATCCGGCGAGGACAGCAGCGCAGAGACACACCGCGATGCTGGTGGAGCGTTGCAGCATAAACATGGAACCCCCCGTTTCAGGTGACGGACGGCTTTCGCTCGGCACAGTGCTGAGCCTAGCGAACGTACGACCAAGTCGGATTTGCGGCAAGAGACAAGGCCGGGGCCGCTAGCCCCCATGCCCCGGGCCGCGCCTTTCTTACGCTGCTACTTGTTGCGGACGTCCCTCAGCGCCGAGCGAAGCTCGTTGGTGATGAGGTTCGACGAGTAGTCCATTAGCTGGTTGAGCGCTCCCTGAAAGTCGGCGACGCTCACCGATCCAAGTGTGCCGGCGGTGATGATAGACCCCGGAATACGGCTCGAGCTCTCGACGTAGGGAGTGAGTCGATCACGTCCGTGGACGTTGATGTTCCAGATCTCCCGTCCGGTGCGGCGATCGAGCAGCACTGCTTCGGCGTAGGTGAAGAGATACGCAGCCTCGGCCGCCTTGGCGTTGATGCCGAACCTCTCCATGCGAACTTCCATGAGATAATCGGCTTGCTGTTCATCGGTGATCGGCCGCGTTCCGAGATATCGGCTCGCTCTCTCGAGCGTCCGCTGCGCGAGAACCGACGGAATGTTGATGCGAGCGGTGGCGCTGTCGAGTCGCGCATTGGCGCGACGTCCCTCGCGCTCGCGCGCGACGTCCGCGCCTGCCTGAACTACAGCTTCGACAGCGTTCTGGGAGCTCCGCAGATCGTAGTGGCTCGTGAGCAGCTCCGGGGATGGCGGCGCGATGTAAACAACCGCGAGCGTCCGGCTCGAAAATGGATACTCGGACAGGTGATGTCCGCCGCCGCAGGCGATGGAGGCGACGACGATGATTAACGCGCCGGCTAGCGTGCGGAGGCCGAAACGGAGGGGTGATTTACTCATTTGATTGTCCTTGTCGGGTAGATGCGAGTAGCGGCGGCCAAAGAGACCACCGCTCCGCTCAGTATCTAGACGACACGCCGGAGCAGGAGTTACGTGCCGGCGCTCACCCTTACGCTATCTGGCGGCTCCCTTGTAAACGACACGCCATACACGGCCTGCTTTGTCATCCGTGATGTAGAGCGCGCCATCAGGCCCCTGCGCGACGCCGGTGGGCCGATGCGCTGCCGCGTCAGGCTGCTTGTTCGCCCCCGCGAAACCATCGGCGAAGATCTCGTACTTCGCCGGATCCACCGGCTTGCCACCGGCGAACGGGACAAAGACCACGTTGTATCCCTGCTGCGGCCCCGGCGCGCGGTTCCACGACCCGTGAAACGCGATAAAAGCTCCGCCGTTGTAATGGGCGGGGAATAAGGAGCCGGTGTAGAACAACAGACCGTCCGGCGCCCAGTGCGCCGGGAGGAACGCCTCCGGTCCTTTCTTCGAGGCGCAATCGCCCACGGCTTTGCCGCCGTCTCCGCCGTACTCCGGTGCGACCACCAGCTTCCGCTGAAAGCCCTCGTAATAGCAGTGCGGCCAGCCGTAGTCGCCCCCCTGCTCGATCTTGAGAAGCTCTTCGGCGGGGAAATTCTGCCCCTGATCCGCCGTGTAAAGTTTCGGCCAGTTGTCAAATAGCTGATCGCGGCCGTGCTGCGTGGAGTAGAGCTGGCCACCGGGATCGAAGGCTACGCCCACTGCGTTCCGGATCCCGGTCGCGTACCGCTCGGCGGGAGAAAAGCGCTGATTCGTCTTGTTCGCGTCGTAGCGCCAGATGCCGCCTCGAGTGAGAAGCTCGGTGCATGGCTTCTTCCCGGGCGACTCGAGTGTCCGGTTCTTGACCTGACATGAGTTGGTGGCGGAGCCGAGGTCCATGTACATGTCGCCGGATTGTCCGATTGCGAATGGATGCATCGGGTGGTCGCCGCTCACCGGCAGCCCGCTGACAATCGTCTCGGATGCCGACGTGGAAGTCATGCTGTCGGTCGAGATCGCGTAGCGCACGATTTTCGCCGCGCTCGAGCCCGACTCCTCGGCATAGAGCGATCCGTTGTAGATGCCAATGCCCGTTCCGCCCCCATTGCCGTGGAGCGAATCAGGCCCGAAACGCTTGATGATGTCCGCGTTCCCGTCGTTGTTGGTGTCGCGCATCGCGACGAGAAATCCGCCCGGGTGTGCGGGGGTCGTGTAATATCTGCCACTCCAGGTGTTGACGTAAACGTCACCATTTGAGTTGACGACAATGTGCCGCGCATGACCGATGGTATCGGCGAACACCGTCGCGCAGAATCCTTCCGGGAGCGTGATCCCGCCGTTGTCGGCTGCACAAGCGGCCGAGGTAGCTAGGGATGCGGCTGTGGACGAGGCGGTGGCAGCGCTGTCTGCGCCTGTCTGGGTGCTCTCGGTCTTCGCACAGGCGGCAAACGCGAGCGCCGTCGCGACGGCTGCGAGCGAGTAGACTGCGCCAAACGCCGCGCGAGTGATGCCCTTCGCTGCATGATTCATTTCATTCTCCGGTGTCAGCCCCTCCGCTCTAGCGCTTGTGTGCTATCCGGCGGCCGCTGACGGGACCGAGATCGATCATCAGCGCGAGGATGAGTCCCGCGACGGGCCAGAAGGTCCAATGCCCGCCGAACCAGTTATGAACGACCGAATACCAGAGCAGAGTGGTAGGCAGGAAGACGAAGCCGACGATTGGCCATAGGATGTTGTCGAAGACGCCGCGGAACCAGTGGGTGAAGAACCACAGCACCGCTACTACCAGCCGCGGTGCGGCGAGAGCAAGCAGCGTCATGATACAGGGCATCGGTCAGATTTCCTCGCGCGCTTGGCGCTTCGAAGGGGAAGTGTCAACGATCCCAATGCGTGATTCTCTCGCGTGAAGCTCGCGCTGTCTCATAGCGTTTTCAGGGCGTTCACAACCGCATTGTTCGTGCGAGATGGTCACGCCGCCGGCCACGCATCGAGGAGACGTCTCACCGAAACGATCTGCCCGATGTGATATGAGGCATGATCGACAGCGACCAGAATCGTGCGAAGGTACGTCTGACCCGTTCCGCGCGGAATCTTTGTGGTCAAGTCGATCTTGGACTCGGTAGTGAACCGGGCCAGCGTCTCGCGGTCCCGGCGATACTCCGCGATGCTTTTATCCCATGCGTCCGCCGCCGGTGGTGCCGGCGTCGGCGGCCAGTAATCATGAGGCCACTCGAGCTTTTCCTTGTAGTCAGGATCCTGACAGAAGTCCAACAGGTCGCGTTGGGTGATCCGAATGTGCTCGAGGAGCTCCCACGCCGAATGCGGATACCCGTCTGGTCGCTGTCCGCGCACCGGCGCGGCGAGGCCCTTCACCGCAGTCTCCAACTTCGCGTGCGCCTGCTCCCAGTCGAGCGATGACGCGACGATCGTGCGCCAATCCTGCTTCTCCGTCATGACCGATCTCCGAATTGCCCGGACTTCATCGTGCCGCGATCTCGCTTGGAGCGCAACGTCGGCCGATTACCTCAACGGTCCAAATCGTCACGAGGGCGCGGGATCTGGCCGGATGCGCGCGAGACAGCTACGATATTGCGGAATCTCGTTGTGCGCGATGGCCGTGATGCGAAAGGTCTCGGTGTGTCTGGCAAGTGTATACATCGCATCGAACTCATAAAGAGGGCGAGCGGCCCGATCGTGCAATGCCCAGCGGAGTCGCGACTGAACCAGTCGTGAGGAGAGTGCGTCGGTGGCGAGGCCTGTCGCTTCAACCGAGCCGACGTCGATCGCCCGATACATTTCCAGGAGGCGATCGATTGTCTTCCGCCACTCCTCCGGGGTCGCGACGCGGACACTCACGTCGCGACCATCATCGCTCGTAACGTGCACGAGATCGGCGAAATGCTTGGCGATCGCCGGCGCGTCCTGGCGAATGAACGCCGTGCAGTACGATGTGAAAAACGCGCGGACGTCAGCCGTTATCTTACTCGATCGCACTCGCCCTCCGTGAGCAGTTGTGCATCTAATCCTTTCGCTCAGCGGCGAGCATCGTTCGCACCAGTCGATTCCAACCGGGATGCGAGCGCTCCAGCGCGGCGGTCGCCCACCCGCGCACGTCGCACAGCCCGAGCGCCACACCTGGTGAGCGGCTCACTCCCGCGTTGCAGTGAACTATCACTCGCTCGGCGTTCGGCCACGCGTCGAGGAACTCCCTGATCTCACGCGCGTGATCCTGCGCAAAAAGAATGTCCGACGGCTCGCCACGCTCGGTGACGTCATCGAAGTTAAGTCGAAGCACCGCCGCGAAGCGCGACGAGACTCGAGCCGGCGGTGCATCCGGATCCGAGATGGAAATGCAGATCTCCCGGCCGCGCGGCTCATAGCGCTCGGCCTCCTCACGCGAGAGAACGACCAGCTCAGGGTTGTGTGCGCGCCTCGAATGCATCACTAAACATAGAGCCAAACGACGAGCTCGCTGGCTCCAGCGCCGTTCAGCATCAAGCGGATGGCTCTCCGACGTTTTCGAGCGGCACGCCTGCTGCGCAGAGAGGGCACTCTGCTGGGAGCCAGAGATCGTGGTCATCGCGGGCGACTGCCTCCACCGCAATACCCCTTGCGGTGAAGAAGTCGGCGCCCGCTGCGCCGAGTACGAGGAGTGCGCCGGCCACGACCGGTACCGCGCCGTGATTGCGGAGTTCGGCATACGTTCCCCGCAGCGCGGATCCGGCGCTCATCACGTCATCCACCATTGCGACCCGCTTCCCCCGTACTCGATGTGTGAGGGCTGACGGGAGACGGTACCGAGCGCGATACAACCCGTCGCGCTCGGCTGGCATCACCCGCTCGGTAGAGCAGAATTGCGCTCCAAGTCCACGCGAAATGAGCAGCGCCAGGAAAGCGCCGCCGAGCAGCGGGCCGCAGACCATCGATACATCGTGCGGACGGAGGGCGTCCGCCAATGCTGACACGAACGGCTCGATCCTCTGCGGCTCGGTGAACAATGGATCGAGATCGAGCCAGAGGTCACTATGGTGCCCTGACTCGAGCCGGAAGTGTCCGCCCCGCCCGTCTACGATTTCGAGGAAAGCCGCTGCGGTCACGTGACTCATTCACGAGTCGAAGCTACGACGCCTAGATTATCCCGGAGCGGACGCCGCCGAGATGAACACTCACCACTACAATGCCATCGTCATCGGACTTGGCGCCATGGGCAGCGCGACGCTCTATCATCTGGCGCGACGCGGCTGGAACGTGTTGGGTCTAGAGCAATTCGGTCCCGGACATACGCACGGGTCCTCACACGGCGATAGCCGCATCATCCGGGAGACCTACTTCGAGCATCCTCTCTATGTACCGCTGGTTCAGCGCGCGCACGAGCTATGGCGCGAGCTCGAGGAGCACAGCGGGACCGCTCTGATGACGATCACGGGCGGGATCATGATTGGTCCGCCGTACGGCTCGGTCGTTTCGGGCACGCTTCTTAGCGCCGCCGAGCACAATCTGCCGCACGAGGTTCTCACTCCCGTCGACGTGCGCCAGCGATTTCCGGCTTTCCAACTCGCTGAAGATCTCGTCGCGGTGTTCGATCCGCGTGCGGGATTTCTCGATCCGGAGGCTTGCAACAATGCACACATCAAGTCAGCGCGAGCCGCCGGAGCCGAAGCGCGTTTCAACGAGCCGGTACTCGACTGGATTCCCGATGGTGATGGGGTGCGGGTTACTACCGTCTCGGGCTCGTACATCGCGGATCGACTGGTGCTGACCGCGGGAGCGTGGACTAATGAGCTGTTGCCCGACCTCGAGCTCCCGCTCACCATCGAGCGTCAAGCCGTGTTCTGGCTCCACCCCGAGAGTGACGGGCCGCACTATGACCGAGAGCGTTTGCCGATTTACGCCTACGAGTATCGTCCGGAAAGCATCTGCTACGGCTTCCCCCGACTTCCACGAGGAGTGAAGGCGTCGGTGATGCACGGCGGAGAGACAGCACCGGATCCGGACAACGTGAAACGTACGGTAGAGGAAGCCGAGGTGGATCCATTGCGCGCCGCGCTCCGTCCGATTCTTCCCGCGCTCTCGGAAGCTCCGGTGCGTGAGAGTGACGTGTGCCTCTTCA
Organism: Gemmatimonadota bacterium; assembly: GCA_030774785.1. GTDB lineage: Bacteria > Gemmatimonadota > Gemmatimonadetes > Gemmatimonadales > Gemmatimonadaceae > UBA4720. Next base: position 3,789 of record JALYKM010000016.1, on the reverse strand, counting down.
CCAACACCCCGGATCACGACTTCGTCATCGACTTTCACCCGTTCTCGCCGCAAGTGCTGATCTCGAGCCCATGCTCGGGACACGGATTCAAGTTCTCGAGCGCGATCGGAGAGATTCAGGCCGACCTGCTGACGAAGGGGAAAACAGAATTCGACCTCTTGCCATTTCGCCTTGACAGGTGGACCGCGACGTAACGCTGTCTCGCGGTCCGCTGAGACGCGGTCTCAGAACTCCAGCGTCGATATGTACGCGTAATCGCGGCGCGCGCTGTCCAAAGGCGCGCCGGGATACGTCTCCTGCTCGACGTACAGAAACTTGTCGTCGATGCGGTCGATGCTCGCGAGCAGGCGCTTGAAGTCGATGACGCCTTTCCCCAGCTCGGTGTCGGTGGGGGAGCCGAGGCGAGGGGCATCCTTGATGTGGAAGAGCCAGTACCGTGAGCCGTAGCGCTTCATGTACTCGAGCGGATCGCGACCTCCCATCGCCGCATTACCGGTGTCGAGCTGCAGTCGCACGAGATCGGGATCGGTGCGCTCTACAATGACCTCGTAAGGAACCATTCCATCGATCGGAGGGAAATCGCCGGGCTCGTTGTGAAATCCGATCCGGACGCCGTGGGTCAGAGAACGTCTTCCCGCTTCGTTCAGGCGGTCAGCCCAGCGCCGGTAGTCGTCGAGCGTCGGGTGGTCGCCGGGAATGCTCGCAAGAATGATGTATTGGTGCCCTAACGTCGCGGCATCGGCAAACTGACGGTCCAGGTTGTCGAAATCGCTTCCGCCTACGTGTGTGGACGGCGCGCGAAGACCGTTTCGGTCGAGGATTGCGCGGACTCGCGCGGCAGGCATTCCGAAGTTGTTCATTCCGCCGAGCATCTCGACATCCTTGTAACCGGCGGCAGCGATATCACCGAGCGTGCGTTCCAGATCGCGTCGCGCGTCGTCGCGTAGGGTGTAGAGCTGAATCCCGACGCGGCGCAGCCGACGGGTCGGAGCGGCGCTCCGTGCGCCCGACGCGCACCCCAACTGCGAAGCGGCGGCTGCGAGGCCAACTGACGTCAGAAATGCGCGGCGATTCATATCGGACTCCCCTCTGATTATTTCCTGTACGATCCGAGCAGCTCATCCACCGGCGCGTAGCCCGATGGAAACGCGACGCCGCTCACTGATGCCCCTGCACGGAGCAGCGCCTCAACCGACTCGGGTGAGCGTCTCTCGATCCAATATGAATCCACGCAGGCGCGCACGGCCAGAGCCAGCGGGGTGCGTCCGTTGCCATCCCGCGCGTCCACCGTGGCACCACGCTCGATGAGAACCTTGACGGTCGGGTGATTCGCGCGCCAGGCAGCAACATGAAGCGCTGTGCTGTTCATCGCCACACCAAAATACGGGTCACCCTCGTACAGTGCACCGACATCTACGCCGAGGTCGAGAAGCTGCCGAACTCCCTCCGTATTTCCAACGCCCGCGAACTCCGCGAGGAACTTGCCCCCTTCCGCCACCAGTTGGGTGACGAGCCGAGGTTCAGACTCGGCGATTGACCGGACAGACGCGTCGTCATCCCGTGCACAGGCGGCAATCAGTCGGTCGACGCCGTCCAACTCGATCGGAATGCCGCGTCGCTCGAGCAAAGAGAGCATGTCACCCCGCCCTCGCCGCGCGGCCATCGCTATCGCGGATTTACCCGGCGATGCGGTCGACCACCGGTCCGGCCGCGTTGCAACGAGCGTCGGGTCGGCTCCGTGTTCCAGCAGGACCTCGATGATTGCGATGTCGTTGTCCCTGAGCACTGCGTTATGAAGCGCCGTCTTTCCCCACCGGCTCGTTCGATTCGGGTCGATGCCCTTCTCGAGCAGCCATTTGATCCCCTCGTAGTCATGCCAATCCGTCTTGCGGAGCAGGATCATTGTCAGGCTGTCCTCGTTGAGCTTTCCACTCTCAACCAGGGCCTTCAACGCGGCATTGTCGTGAGTTTCGGGCGCGTGATACGGTGTCTCCTCGTCGTTCGGATCGCCGCCGCGTTCGAGCAAAAGGCGCGTGAGCTCGGCGTGATGGGCGACGCCGGCGGCCCCGTAGAGCGCGCTCTCCCACTCGGGGCGGGGTTGATGGTTGTTCTCGAGCCAGCCTGTATTCGGACTCGCGCCGGCGTCGAGCAGCGCCGTTGCTGCTCGCACGAAGCCGTCCGATCGCGCGCGATCGAGGCGGAGATATCTCGAGAAACAGAGATGAGTGAGCGCATCCCAGCCGCGCGGCCCTGCTTTCTCAGTAGCGTTCCTCTGATCAAGCTCGAGGAACCGGCGCACACTCGCATCATCGCCAAGGATGGCGGCCGTATGAATGTCGCTGGTCGCGACCTGGGGGTGTTCGGCGAGAATGGCTTCGGCGCCCTCCAGCGTCCCGGATCCGTGACCCGTGTCGAGCGGAACGCAGGCGGCGTCGATGAACGCTGCCCTCGTATCATCAAGTGTCGTCACGTTGCTAGGGCTTGAGATGCAAGTTGGCTACCGCGGCTCCTTAGTCATTGAACCTTCTCCGTAGTAATATTCGTAGTACACGAAGACCTTCACGGGACTCGGTTGCAGGCCGATCCCCAGGAGATGATCGGAATGACAGTACGACCCGCTCGCGGGATCATCGCGGCTCTCCTCGGAGCGACCGCCATCGCGGGATGCAGCAGCGCTACCCGCGAAGCCGCGCAGATGTCGGCCCAGCCGGCCCCCCAAGCCAGGAGCGATCCGGCGGCAATCGCCCAGGCAAGAGCCGACAGTGCTCGCCACCCCTATACCGAGGCCGATGTTCACTTCATGTCCGGAATGATCGGCCACCACGCCCAGGCGATCGTGATGGCGCGTTGGGCACCTACCCACGGTGCCAGCGCCCCTGTGCGGAGACTCGCCGAGCGGATAATCAATGCCCAGCAGGACGAGATAGGCACCATGCAGCGGTGGCTGGGCGATCGCCGCCAGCCCGTGCCGGAAGCGCGCCCGACGGGAATGAAAATGATGATGAACGGCGTCGAGCATGAGATGCTGATGCCTGGAATGCTCAGCGAGGCTCAGATGAAGCAGCTGGACGAGGCTAGGGGAGCAGAGTTCGACCGACGCTTCATTACCTTCATGATCCAACACCATCGCGGCGCCGTCTCGATGGTGAAGGATCTGTTCGACTCCTACGGCGCCGGCCAGGACGAGACCGTGTTCAAATTCGCGTCCGACGTCAACGTTGATCAATCCACCGAGATCGCGCGGATGGAGAAGATGCTCCTCGCCCTTACGCTCGGCGTTGAGTCTCCGTAATCATCCTGCCTTCGAACGTTCGTACCGAACCCTGCTGTCTAACGTTTGTACCCGCTTTAACCTTCGTATCCCTTACTCCGCTCCATTAGAGGAATTAACCATGGCTTTCGCGTATCAGGTTCGCCGTAAGTCTGTCCAACCGACGGGCGTACGTCTTTTGTCGCTCTCGCTCGTACTGACGGTGTTGTCGGTGGGGGGGTGCGCCACAGTCCCGTCCATGTCGAGCTCAGCGATTCCCGATCCGCGTGTCGGTCTCCGCGCCGGGAAGATGGACGCCGCCGAAGCGGTGTGGAATCTTCGTGTGCTCTCCAAGACTCCGCCGTCGGAGAAGTTCCTCGGGATTACCAACTCGGATATGTCGTTCACGGGCCCTTACGCCATCCAGGGCAACTACAACGGCTATCAGGTCTGGGATATCTCCAATCCCAGCGCTCCCACCCTCAAGACCGCGTACGTCTGCCCGGCGTCGCAGAGTGACGTATCGGTCTACAAGAATC
>JALYKM010000015.1 GCA_030774785.1 Gemmatimonadota bacterium | reverse complement strand
CGATGTTCCTGCGAGCGATGGCACGCTCTGCCTCCGTAACGACGAGCGTCGGAAGGTGTTGCTCTCGGCTGGATGAACCCTGCGAATCGCCCAGCAGCGCGAGGAGTGCGAGCCAATCGTCGATCTTATGGGAATCATCGCGATCGCTGGGCAGGACGTCCGTGAGCAGCCAGCCTCCCCCTCCAATGTCATATCCGACCCGATGCGGGGCGCCAGTCATCGCCGCGAGAAAGTTTGCTCTGATATCCATCCTCGAATCGAGTGTGACGTCGAAGTGACGCTCCCTCAGGCAGTGAATGAGCTTTCGCATTTCTTTCATCACCGATGGGGCGAGAGCGTATTTATTTTTTTGCGCGGTCCACGGAAGGTCGTACGCGATTATCTCATCGACGAGTCCGCTTCCGTAGAGCAGGTCGCGGGCGTGCGGCTTGGCGAGCAGCGAGATCTCCGCGCTGGGGTAGCGCTTTCTCAATGCACGGAGGAATGGTGTTGCGAGCACTACGTCGCCGATGTTCCACGGCTCGATCACGAGAATTCGTCTAATCGATTGCGGCGTGAGCGCGGGCTTGGAGGCGCGACGCAATGGAGCCATCGCCGCTCGCCCCAGGAAGTCCACAATCTTCAGTAACGCATGCCGCTTCCGGCTGAATGGCCACGTCTGCGCCATCGTGTCAGGTGGGCGCGAGCTTCATCAGAGAAGGCGATCGCGCCAGGTCGCCGGGACGAGGGGTGAATCTATTTCTATTGGGAGGTGGTACTCGAAGGGTTTCGTGCCATGCGCGCGTATCCAGTCGATCATGGAGACGAGTCCATCACGAAGCGAAACCTTCGTCCGATAGGCAAGTAGCTTTCTCGCCTTGTCGGCTGAGCAAAGCGCGTCCTTCACGTCTCGAGGACGCTCTGGGACGTAAATCGGATTCAGATCAAAAGCGACAAGGTCACCAAGAAAGCGCGCGAGTTGGTTAATTGTCACAGGCTCCTCGTCAGGACCAATGTTGATGACTTCCCCCGACAGTCCGGCCTGGGTGCCCATTTTGAGAAGTGGATCGACGCAATCCTGCACGAAGGAGAAGCACCGCTGCTGCTCCCCATCGCCATAGATTATCGGCTGCTTCCCTTGAAGCATGCGGTTGATCATGATGCTAGCGACATTCCGGTATGGATCGTCGTATTTCTGTCGCGGCCCGATGATGTTGTGCGGAACGGCGATGACGTACTCCATGCCGTGCGTCTCCGAAACGTTCTGAACCAACAGCTCGCCCGCGTATTTGGCAATGCCGTAAGGATCGACCGGCGCAGCACCCTGATCTTCGCGAAAGGGCGCCTTCCCTCTTCCGTAGCGCGCCATGCTCGAACAGTACACGAACCGTTTTACCCTTTTACTCGCGGAGGCAGAAAGCAGGCCCGCAGTATTCTCGTAAACGTGTTTGGCAATTATCGCCGGCGAGAATACGCTGAGTCCCTCGGTTGCGATCGCGCCGCAATGGTAGACGAGATCGACGCCCTCGAGCAGCGGTTTCATCGCCTCGACATCGCCGCAGTCGGCTTCCTTGAATTCGATTCCTTCCGGCAGATTGTGGAGGTCACCGCCGATCATGTTGTCGCAGCCGATCACCTGATCGCCGCTTCGTGTATATGCGTCGGCGAGATGGCTGCCGAGAAAGCCAGCCACGCCGGATATGAATACTTTCATTTGGTTAGAAGGCTCCGGTACGCCGGAGCACCGCTGGAATTGTCCGGAACAGGATGCTCACATCGAGCCAGAACGACCACTGCTCGATGTATTGCCGGTCAAGGAAGATAACATCCTCGAAGTCCACCACGTCGCTGCGGCCGCTAACTTGCCAGAGTCCCGTGATGCCGGGTTTGGCATCGAGTCGGCGGAAGTGATGATCCTCGTACTCCTGGAAGTCCGACTCGAAGAATGGCCGCGGTCCGATAAGTGACATCTCTCCCATGAATACATTCACGAGCTGCGGCAGCTCGTCGAGGCTCCAGCGGCGCAGCATCCGTCCCAGACGAGTCGTCCGCGGATCGTCCCTGATCTTGAAGAGGCGTGCGTCGCCCGTCTGATTGAGGTGGGCGAGGTCCTGTTTCTCCGCATCGGCGCCCTCACGCATCGTGCGGAACTTGAACATTCGGAAGCGCCTGCCGCCGAGGCCGGCCCGCTCCTGGGCAAAGAACGGAGAGCCGGAGGAATCAAGACGGATCGCGACTGAGATCGCCACCAGGAGGGGCGACAACAGGAGCAGCAGGATTCCGCTTACAACGACATCTACGATTCTTTTCGAGATGAGCGCGCGCGCCTTGAGCACCGGACTTCCGAGCTCGAAGAAGGGCTGATCGTGATGCCAGACCAGCGTCGGCCTAAGTCCGTACACTCGTACAGCGCGCGCGGGAAACAGAACCTGACATCCAGAATGCAGACATTCCTCGATCAGATCGTTTATGCGGCTTGCCGGAAGATCCGCGCACACCACCACCGCCTCGGCGTTGTGCGAATCGATGATAGCGGGGAGATTGTCGATCGTGCCGAGAAATTCACCGCCGCCCTCCGCCTGAGTCGCGACGTACCCGGCGACGCGGTAGTCACCACCCGGTGCAGCGACAGCCTGTTCGTACCGTCCAGCCTGGTTCGGAGCCCCGACGAGTATCGCAACCCCCGCTCCGCTTTGCCCGGGCCATACATCCCGCAGGATCCATTCGGAAACCTGTCGAACGATAAGTAGTGACAGCCAGACGGTCCCCGCAGTCGCGACCATTGGCAGGGTGAGATCGGGCAAAAGTCCGCGAGCGATTCCACCCGCCCACATGATGAGCACAGCACCTGCGACGGCGATAAAGAGGCGAATCGGATGATTGAGGGCGCGATGACGGCTGTGGCCACCGGTGGCAAAGACGGCGACGATTGTGAGGAGACCGAGGAAGATGAATCTGGTCCCACCTGTTACGAGCGGCGTGTCGCTGTAGGCCAGCGATCCGTTGATGGTCTCCGCGGCAACCCACACCGCGAACACGCGCGCGATGAGTATCGCGATCAGATCCCCGGCCACGAGGACGGCAAATCTGGTGGCGACACGACCAGTATGGCGCCTAACGGCGTGCGGGCGGCGATCCCTGAGCACGGTACGTCTTTGAAGCGCGGGATGCGTCAGTACCTGCGTTTCGGGGGGACCCGAGCTCATCGAGGGCAAGATCATCGGGTACGAGTCGTCATCGGCGAGCATTGGTTAGCAAAATTCTAGCCGCTCGACGCGAGGCTTCCCCCGACTGGCCGTGTTGCACATACCACTCGTAGGTCTTTTTCAAGCCTTCTTCCAGCTTCGTGGTCGCGGTCCAACCCAACGCCCCGAGTCGTCCGATGTCCAAGAGCTTTCGAGGAGTGCCGTCAGGTTTTGACAAATCGAACATAATTTCGCCGTCAAACGAGACCACCTGGCCGACCAGCCGTGCGAGCTCAGCGATGGAAATATCCTCACCAACTCCGACGTTGATCGGTGCGGCGTCTTCGTACCGCTCCATCAGAAACGTGCACGCATCGGCCAGATCATCGACGTAGAGGAACTCTCGCATCGGCTTTCCGCTTCCCCATACGATCACGGAAGTCGCACCCGAAGCCTTCGCCTCATGGAACTTGCGAATGAGAGCAGGAATTACGTGACTCGACTCCAGATCGAAATTGTCCCCTGGCCCGTAAAGATTGGTGGGCATCGCTGAGATGTAGCGCGCACCGTATTGCCTCGCGTACGACTGGCAAAGCGTGATCCCTGCGATCTTCGCGATGGCGTAAGGCGCGTTCGTTGGCTCGAGTGGTCCGGTAAGAAGGTATTCCTCGCGAATCGGCTGCGGACTCTCGCGCGGATAAATGCACGAGCTGCCGAGCATGAGCAGCTTCGTGACACCCGACATCCACGCCGTATCGATGACATTCAGCTCGATCGCGAGATTGTCTCGAATGAATTCAGCGGGATAAGTGGTGTTCGCAAGAATTCCGCCGACTCTTGCCGCAGCCATGAATACGTATTCGGGTCTGCGCTCCTGGAAATAACGAGTTATCGCGGCGCGATCAGTGAAATCGAGCTCTTCGCGAGTCGGCTCCAGTAGTTCCCCGTACCCTTCGGCCGCTAGTCTTCGAATTATCGCGCTACCGACGAGTCCGCGAGCGCCGCAGATGAGAATGCGACTGTCACGTCTCACCGGGCGGCGAGGCCTCGGAAGGGAACGGCGTGGCCTGCGGACAGCAGAGTCTGCTCCCTCTGCGCAGACTCGGAATCGCTGTCTACCATCATTCGTACCAGCGAATCAAACCCGACCTTCGGTTGCCAACCGAGTACGCGTCGAGCCTTTGAGGCGTCGCCCTCTAGATGGTCGGCTTCGGTCGGCCGAAGATAGCGCGGGTCTGTCTCGACGTATTTCTTCCAGTCCAATCCGGCGTATCCGAATGCACTCTCGACGAACTCCAGAACGGTATGGGCCTCACCGGTAGCAATTACAAAATCATCCGGCTCGGAATGCTGCAGCATCAGCCACATCGCTTCTGCGTAATCTCCCGCAAATCCCCAGTCTCGTTTTGCATCAAGGTTGCCGAGGTACAGCTTGTCCTGAAGGCCGTAGCGAATTCGTCCAACCGCACGGGTGATCTTTCGCGTCACGAACGTTTCACCGCGCCGCGGCGATTCGTGATTGAAGAGAATTCCATTGCTGATGAAGAGCCCATAGGCCTCTCGATAATTGATCGAATACCAGTGTGCCGCGACTTTGCTGGCTGCATATGGGCTTCTTGGGTGAAAGGGCGTCAGCTCATTCTGTGGTGCGGGAGCGGCGCCAAACATTTCGGAGGAGCCAGCTTGATAGAAGCGAACAGTGCGGTCGTTGTGCTCGACGTAATCGCGTAAGCACTCGAGCAACCGGAGAGTTCCTACGCCCACCACGTCGGCAGTGTACTCGGGTTCGTCGAAGGAAACGCGCACGTGGGACTGGGCAGCGAGGTTGTAAATCTCGTTTGGCCGAACCTTTTCGACGATACGTCGAAGGCCAGTTCCGTCGGTAAGATCACCGTAGTGAAGAAAGAGCCTCGCGCCGCTCTCGTGCGGGTCTTCGTAGAGGTGATCTATTCTATCAGTGTTAAACGTTGACGCACGCCGAATTACGCCGTGCACCTGGTAGCCCTTGTTCAACAAGAGCTCGGCGAGGTACGAGCCGTCCTGCCCCGTGATCCCGGTCATTAAAGCGCGTTTCATTGAGGTCTGGGGATGTATTCCTGACGAACGAACACCACTCGATTGTTAGTGGGCCGGCGACGGTCTGCGAGAGGTGCCGATATTCCACGCATTTACCTGACAAGGTATTGGAACCCTTCTACCGTGTCTAGCAATTCGCCGAGCATCCCAACAACCCGGGAAGCGTCTCATCAAACCCACCATGGACCGCGCTTCCTGGTACCGAGCGGCGGGCTGGTTGTCCCCCAACCGCCGTGCGCCGGCCCCGGCTCGTCCCAAAGCGCGGCCTAGATGATCGTCTGTCCATCGGCAGCCGCGCCGTTGCGGCGATCGCGGGAGTCTCATTTGACGACAGGCCGTCCAGCCCTCAGCCAGAGTGCGGCGGCGACGAGTGGCGCATAGGCGATAACAACTCCGGCGATACCGTCGAGCGACCCGAGCGCCACTAGTGTAGCACAAGGAAGGAGCCAGCCAAGATTGATGGCTCCGACGGCGAGAACGACGGGGAGATGCGCACCTGTCTTCTCCGCCGCGTGTTGGTACGCATGGGACCGGTGCGCTTCGTAAAACTTCTCCCCCCTCGTCACGCGAAGAACAAGCGTCACCGTCGCGTCCACGACGAAAACACCAAGCAAGATGATCCAGCTCCAGAACAGCTTGGGCTCAACCCAGGCAGCTTGCAGTGAGAGGGCAGCTAGCATCAGGCCGAGGAAGCCGCTGCCCCCGTCGCCCATGAAGATCTTGGCGGGGGGCCAGTTCCACATGAGGAAGCCGAGTGTGGCAGACGCCAGGACGAGAGGAGCGAGCCACTGCGTGCCGCTGGGGACCGTTACCAAGTAGAGAATCGCCCCGCCCACTGAAACGGTTATCACCTCGACTCCGGCGATGGCGTCGATGCCGTCCATGAAGTTCGTGAGATTCAGTACCCAGACCAGATAAATCACGGCCAGTACATAGCCGATCCACCCCAGCTCCACCGCAAAGCCAAGCATCGGAAGTGACGGCAGTCCGCGGAGCCAGGTGACCACCCACAGCGCTGCGATGAAGTGACCCAACAAGCGCCACCGCGGAGCTATATGCGCGTGATCATCCGCAAATCCTATGAGGGCCACCAGCGCACCGCCCCCGAGGAGCCCTGACACCAGCGCGGACGTTGTGGCACCGACACTGCCGAGGATCACGAGCGCGGGCAGCGTTGTCAGCACGATCGCCATCCCACCGCCGCGTGGCGTAGCCACCGCATGCGAGCTGCGGGCGTTGGGAATGTCGAGAATCTTCTGGGCCGCACCAGAACGACAGAAGCGGCCCGTGATCCACTGCGCTGAAAGAAACACCGCGAGCAGGAGTCCGAAAATCAGAACCAAATTCATCAGAGAGCCGTTGTCGCGCGGCGCAAACCCTCGTCGACGGTGATCGGAGCCTCTAGCACGTCCTATTCACAATGCCACACGCGCTGCTTTACAAAGCCGGTGTAACTCAAGATGATGCGCAGGATTTTCTCCGAGACATTGACCGGTTCGTAATCGCCCACCATTCCGAGCAGTCGCTCAGCGCCTCGCGGCTGATCGGCCAGAACCTCGAGGGCGTTCATGACTCGCGTGACGTCGAGCCCCACCAACATAACGGCTGCTTCCTCGAACCCCTCCGGCCTCTCGTGGGAATCGCGCAGGTTCAATGCTGGGAAATTCAGAATCGACGATTCTTCGGTGATTGTGCCGCTGTCGGAGAGCACTGCACGCGCTCTCGTCTGGAGCTTGATGTAGTCCAGAAAGCCGAACGGCTTGTGGAACTGAACCTTTTGATCGGCCTCTAGCTTCAACGCTTCCATCTGCTTTCTTGTACGCGGGTGAGTGGAGACCACGACTGGCTCACCGTAACGTTCGGCCAATGAGTTCATAATGCCCACGAGCCGTCGCAGTCTCTCCGGCGAATCGACGTTCTCCTCGCGGTGTGAGCTCACGACGAAATAGTGGCGCTCGGTGAGGCCGAGGCGTGAGATGACATCGGAAGCTTCGATTGCTTCGTGATAATGCTCGAGTACCTCGCGCATCGGACTGCCTGTCTTTATCACCTGGTCCGGTAGGATACCTTCGCGGAGCAGATACTGACGCGCGATCTCGCTGTACGGCAGGTTGATGTCAGCGACGTGGTCGACGATGCGGCGGTTGATTTCCTCCGGTATCCGAAAGTCGAAAGACCGGTTGCCGGCTTCCATGTGGAAGATCGGAACCTTTCGCCGCTTCGCGGAGATGGCGGCAAGTGAGCTATTGGTGTCGCCGAGCAGCAGCAGCGCGTCAGGCTCGTGTTCCGCGATCACGCGGTCGGCGGCGATGATGACCTGACCGATGGTCTCCGCCGCGGTCGCGCCAGCGACCTCCAGAAAACAGTCCGGCTTTCGGATGCCCATGTCATCGAAGAATACCGCGCTCAACCCATAGTCGTAATTCTGGCCGGTGTGGACGAGCACGTGAGCGCAGTGCCGATCGAGCTTGTCGATGACACGCGAGAGCCGTATGATCTCCGGTCGCGTACCGACAATGGTCATGACCTTAAGCATTGACGGCTTCGCGAACTTCGGCGAGCTGCAACAGCACTTCCTTGACCTCCTCCACGTTCAGCCGCCGCGTGTTGTGCGAAGTGTAGTCATCGATTTTCGAGATCGCCGTCTCGCCTTCGATGAAATACTTGTCGTAGTTCAATTCGCGCGAATCAGCCGGGATGCGGTAATAGCAGCCAAGATCTTCGGCACGAGCCATCTCTTCGCGCGATACCAACGACTCATAGAGCTTTTCGCCGTGCCGGGTACCGATCACTTTCACGTCGCTGTTGTTCTTTACCAGTTCGCGCAGCGCTAGAGCGAGATCCCCCAGCGTCGATGCCGGCGCCTTTTGAACGAAAATGTCCCCTGGCCTCGCGTTGCAGAAGGCGTAGAGTGCAAGATCGACCGACTCGTCCAGGGACATCAGGAATCGCGTCATGTTGGGATCGGTGATTGTCAACGGCTTGCCTTCGCGCAACTGGCTCAGGAACAATGGAATAACCGAGCCACGCGACGCCATCACGTTTCCGTAACGAGTAGCAGCAAGCACCGTTTTTTCCGGGTTGCACAAGCGCGACTTTGCCACCATGAGCTTCTCCATCATCGCCTTCGACATCCCCATCGCGTTGATCGGATACACGGCCTTGTCAGTGCTGAGAACCACACAGCGGCGCACGCCGTTGGCGATCGCGGCGCGCATCACGTTCTCGGCGCCGATTACGTTGGTGCGCACCGCCTCCATGGGGTAAAACTCACACGAGGGAACCTGCTTTAGCGCCGCCGCGTGAAAGACGTAGTCGACCCCACGAAGCGCATCGTGCACCCCGTCGTACTCCCGCACATCGCCGATGTAGAATTTCACCTTGTCGCTCTTCAGGGCGATGCGCATGTCTTCCTGTTTCTTCTCGTCGCGACTAAAGACCCGAATCTCGCCAAAGTCCGAGGGGAGAAGCCGGGTGAGCACTGCATTGCCGAAAGAGCCTGTGCCGCCTGTAATGAGCAGGATCTTGTCCTCGAACATCTCGTTACTTTCCTTGACTTTAGTTGATGAGGCCATGAGGGTCAGCTGAAATTCCGCATGCTGCGCACTAGGTCCGGCCACGACGGTGGCACATACCCCGTCAGCGCACCGAACCGGGACGAATCTAACGACCGATCGATGACCACGCTCTCATCGGGCACGATCTCGGTCGATTTTCCGTAAATATGTGCGACCAGCCGCAAGAGATCATACTTAGAGATCGGATCGGCGGAAACGTGGTAGACGCCGCTCAATTCGGGGCGTGGAAGGACGAAGTCGCGCACGACACGCGAGAGCTCCACCGTTGGAAGCCCGGAGAAAATCGCGCGGGTGAAGCCGTTAACCCGGCCCCGCTCTGCCAAAAACCACCCTACCAGGCCGTGAGGGTTCCCGAGCTCGTGACCGATCATCGATGTCCGCAAAGTCACCGCGTGCGGGTAATCGACCTCGCCGAGGTACTTACTTCGCCCGTACAAGCTCGTTGCATCCGGCGGCTCGTCCTCGCGATACATGCCTCTGGTTCCCGAGAAGACGCAGTCGGTACTGATGTGAATCATCCGCGCTGCGGCCGTCTCGCAAAGACGCGCCAGTTGATGGGGCAACAGCGCGTTGATGGGAATCGCCACCAGCGGATCGTCGGCCAGTGAAAGCTGCTTCACGACGCCAATGCAGTTGATGACGACATCGGGCCGAGCGAGCGCGAACAGTCGCTCGAGGCTCTCGAGTTTCTCGACATCGATATCGGTAACCAGCTGCTTGTGCAACTCGGCAGGCAAAAATTCGAGCGCGGCCGGTGATCGCAGCGACCCCCATACGGAAATGGTCGGACTCGCTCCCATGAACCGCAGCACGGCGTGACCCAGCATCCCGCTTGCGCCGAGTACCAGGACATTGGTGGGTCGTTTGGACGCCGACCAGTTATGCACTTGCCTTCAGCGGCGCAGAGCCGCCATCGCGGTTCACAACGATTCGAAAATGCGCGATCAGTTGCTGCGCCAGCACTTCGGGATCGAAATGCCTCTGGTAGAACCTGGCGCCAGCTTCCCCCATTCGAGACCGCTCGATGTCACTGAGGGCCCGGACTTTCAGCACGGCATCGGCGAGCGCTCTAGCGTCTTCAGCCGGCACCGACACACCTGCACCAGCGTCGATCACGACCTGCGCCCCTTCGCCATCGAGCGAGGCAATGATTGGGCGAGCTGCCGCGAGGTAGGCTTGAATCTTCGAAGGAATCGTTTGGCTCATGATCGGACTTCGGATCAGACTCACCAGGAGCACTGATGCCTGAGCCATGACGCCTGACATCTGGTCTGCGCCCAGGCGCCCTGGCAACTGCACGTTCTCGAGCTGCCGACGCTCAACCTCGCTCTTGAGCCAGCCGCTCCGGCTGCCGCTTCCGATCAACACGAATCGAATCTGACGCTCCGCCCGGAGCAACTCGGCGGCATCCAGCACGGTGTCCAGACTTTGCACGGTTCCGAGGTTGCCGGCGAACACGACATTGAATCCCGGATCGAGGACCAAAGCGGGGGACGATGTGGATTGATCTTCACCCGGGATTCCCTCGCCGGGATTCGGAAAATACTCGACGGGTGTCCGCCCCGAAAGCTTCCTGATCGATGTTACGAAGGAGCGCGATTGGCCAAGGAGAAAGTCATTTCGCCGGTAGATCCATCCCACCAGTCGCTCGACGAGCCTCAACACATGGTGATTCGTGACGAATCCGGTTGACTCCAGGCTCTGAGGCCACAGGTCCTGCACCCACGTCACCAGAGGTGCGCGTTTCAGCCATTTCATCACTATGGCCGGGATGACTTGCAGGATCGGCGACGGAGCGTACACGAACACCACATCGAATTCCGCGCCGCGCAGCAGCCAGGGACCGAACACGGTAGCCGAAATGACGAACGAAACGTAGTTCGCGATCAGGCGCGGCACTGTGGCGCGGCCGCGCGGGATGAGTGGAACACGATAGATCGTATAGCCGTCTTTATGCTTCTCCTCGGTTGTCGTGGCGGCTGAAAACCCACTGAATACCTTTCCATCCGGGTAGTTCGGCTGGCCGGTCAACACGGTTATCTGACAACCTGATCGACTCAAGGATCGCACCAACTGATTTATGCGGAACGACTCCGGCCAGAAATATTGGCTGAGAACAAGGATCCGTATGGGAAGAGATTCAGTTTGGCCACTGGCGGAGCGGCTCAGCAATCTTTCCCCGACAGGCCGGAAGTGCTGATACAGCGAATGACTGGAATTGGAGCGCCTCTATTCGGCATAACGAGGTGTTCTTTTCATCGTACGAATCAGAAAAGCGAAGGTCTCCTCCGCACACCGCTTCCATGAAAATGCTTTGGCTCGTCTGAAAGCTGCGTCCGCCTTCTCGGCTCTCAGCGCGGGCGAGTCGATCAACGTACGGAGCGCCGCGGCGATCTCGAGCGGGCGCTCGGGATTGAAATATACGCCCGCCTCCCGGAGAATCTCAGGCATCGCGGACCGTCTCGCGCAGGCGATCGGCAGTCCTGCGCTCATGGCCTCAAGTACGATTTGCCCGAACGTCTCACAGCTGGATGCGAATACAGCAATGTCCGCGGACGCGTACAACTCATGGAGTCTCTCGTGGGCGATTTCGCCAGTGTATTGGATAAACTCCCCACGCGGATCGACCCGTTGCAGCTCCTCGCGCAATCTCTGCATTCCCGCACCGGGCGGACCCACGATGTCGAGGGCGATCGCGATTCCTTCCGTTCGCAACTGTGTAACGGCTCGAGCCACATGCCACTGATGCTTGTAAACCTCGACGACGGAAACGTAAATAACGCGGCACGGCGTGTCCATCGTGAAATCCGTAGGCAGGCGCTGCGGGCGGGGCGGGAGCGAGAAACGCGGACTAACGCCGTGCGCGACTGTCACCGATTCACCCCCAAGATCCGGGGCAATCTTCAGCACGGCGTCCTTGCCGTACTCGCTCAGGAAGATCACCCCGTCGGCGTTGCGAAAGGTTCGCGTCTGAGTAGCTCGGAGCAGCAACCCTTTTGCCGTCTGGAGAGACCACCCAAACCTTCGCAGCTCTCGCCATTCAAAGGGCAGCAAATTCTGACTCATCGTGACCATTGGCCTGAAGCCGCTCGCATCCGAGCCGCCGGGAACGAACAGCAAATGTGAGCCCGCTTCCCGCGCCAGCTTCTTGAGCCTGAACCGCTGCCAGAAGACTCGATGAAACAAGCTCCTGTCCAAGAGGCTTTCGTGCCGCTTACTGAGCCAATGTCTGTCTTCAATGCGCGACAATGTCGCGGAGCCGCCCCAGATGATGACCTCACTGAATCCGTACGCCGGAGGGTCTGCCGCGCGCAGCAGTTCGATAAGGTGCGTCACCCCGCCGCCAGCGCGAATGTTCGAGGAGTCGATCGCGAGGATCACCCGCCGTTGCGCCTCAGCGAGCTCGCTTGTACGGATGCCGCTGCCGGTGCGGCCCTACCCATGACAACCAGGAAGATCCCGAGGTAGATGAATGGGGTCGTGCTTCGATGCGCGAGAAACAGCCCGATCAGGAGACAGGTGAAAATCAGGAAGCGACGCCTCGCTTTGGCGCCAAGCGACGAAGTCACGACTCTCACCGGATAGATGAACGCGAGTACGAGTAGCAGGGTTCCCACAATCCCGCACTCGTACAAGAGGCGAATCACCTCTGAGTTGGGATTCGCCAATTCGTTCAGGCTCCCTCCGAGATTGTTGTTGACGACGGATGCGCTCCCCAGCCCGGAGCCTATGAACAGAGGACCGACTGTGCCGTGCGAAACCTTGGTGTACAAGTCCCACACAGGGTAGATGTTCACCATCTGAGGAGCAATCGCGGCGGGGGGGGCCATTCCCCTTTCGAGTGCGTCGAGGAGCACAGAACTGGCGGCCACATAAGTCTGCAGTCGCGGGGATGACTGGACGCTGATAAGCACGACCGCCAAGATCATCATGGTCGTCCCGCCGAGCCAAAGCACGTGTTTTACGGAAAGCTCTTTGCGGCTTGCGCCGATCACTAGTAGCGCGGCGAACAACAGACCCAGCATGCCGGAAGCCGACTGCGTGAGAATCGCCGCGAGAAATACCACGGCAATCCACGTTCGGCTCACGGTACCTCGCTTCCGCCAGTACGCATACAGGTTCAATATCGCGAGCCCGAACATGAGATACACGAACGCGTCTCGCGGCTCTCCGGCGAGGCCATGGAAACGAAATCCGACGTAGAGTCCTTCGCTCATGTCACGCGGGATACCCGAATGACCAAACGCCTGGAGGAGCAGATCGACGAATCCGAACGCGAGGCAGGCGGTGAAAGCGATGCGGAATACACGAAAGAAATAGGCCTGCCCCTTGTCGGAACGAAGCAGGTAACGAGGCAGAACGGTGAAGTAGACGAAGTAGTACGCGAGGATGGCGTATTCGATGAACGGTCTCGTACCGGCACCTCGGATGAAACGGGCAATCGCAGTGCTGGCATACGCGGACCCGTAACCGGCGTTCAACGTGTATCTGCCGCTGAACGCGCCAATAATTCCAGAGACTATGGCAAGTGCGAAGAACGCCGCGAAATACTTGTATGCCGGGCTTTTTGGGTTGACGATTCTTATATCCCGACGGTAGGCGATTCGACCGAGAATCAGCAGGATGATGACCAGGATCTGCAGCACCTTCCCGACAGTGATGTTGAATCCTGTGGCGAATTGGCTGCCGATGATGAAAAAGAGCAGTGACTCGAAGACGACCGACCATACGTAAACGCGATTCACGAGACCGAGTTTTTGTTGTGGACTAGCGGTCGGCGTCTGGGCCTTCATTACCTTGCCGGAGAAAACACTAACTTTCCGACGCGGCTCAGGAATCGAAGGGCGTAGTAGGCGTGCATGCGCCAGGCACTGCCGGAAGTTTCCTTAAGGTAGTGTCTCCTCGCACGGTAATCGCCTCGCAAATCCGTTAACCAACGCGCGAAAGGAATGCTCTCTGCTCGCGGGTCTTCGATCCACGCAATGGCGTCGCTGGCGATCCTCATCCCTACCCCCATCTCGGACAGCCGTCGGGATTGATAGAGGTCCTCGCAGTAAGCCTTGCCCGCATGCGGGTAGTAGTTCTGGAGCACGAGATTTCTTCTGCTGTGAAGAACGCAACCGCCCGGGAGCCATTCGACGTCGTAGAGCGTGCGGTTCGAGCACGCTGGATCGACACCGATCTCCGTGCCGGCCGCTGTGACAGTTCCTGGGGCGTAACCGCGGGCGCCGTTCAACAGAACGTAGTAGAACTTTCCGAGCGATGGCTTGGCATAGCGCGCGTAGACTGACTCGTCGGTGTCTGCGTGCCGTAGCGCCGCAGCCACCGAGTAGTTGCCGTCGGTGGCGGCAACCGCTGCGACGAGGCGCTCGAGGCAATGCGGATCCACTACCACATCGTCGTCAAGCTGCAGGACATACTCGTTTCGAGCCGACTTGAATCCTTCGATGCGCTGCGCTACCTGGCCGCGCACCGATGTCCCGATTACCCTGACATTCGAGTGCGCAAGGTTGACCACACGATGTCGGTGCTCTTCGGGAATGCACACGAGGATCTCGGCGGGGAGAAGCGTTCCGCGATTGAGCTGATCGATTGTCCTGGCAAGCGATTGCCCGCCCAAAGTTGGAATAACGACCGAGACGTCTTGGCCAGCCCACACAGATCCGGACATGGCACCCTGCTGAAGACTGCTGCGAGAGGTGGACGTGTGCATAAGAGGAAGCGAACTAACCGACTCGCTCGATCCAGAAAGAGCTCAACTGCTGGTCAGGATCCTCTGGCTTGAAGTATGGAAACATTCTCGCGAGTCGTGCAGCGTCGTACAGCTGCATGTACCGGGACGCCCAGATGATCCTGAACGATTTGTTGTACAACATGAAAGCGTGGACAACGTACGACTCGTTCCAGAACATCCTGCCGCTTTCAATCCAGGCGCGGGGATAATCAGCCGGAATCATGATATCGTGCCAGTGCACCAGCGCACCGACTTTTAGGCGCGGAATGATGTTGAGTATTTCATAGTTCACGTCAGATCCAATCTTGGACACGTGACTCGAGTCTATGAACAGAATGTCCGCATCCGCAAATGTGCTCAGCGGCACGTCTTGCACGTTGCTCTCGATGAGCCGAAAGCCTTTCTCTCCAATCTCCCTCAGGTAATCCCTCGGGAAAGGCTCGATCGCGACGAAGCTCGAGTCGATTCCGTTCGTTCGGTTTCTTGTCAGAGATAAAAGACTGACCTTTGTCGATTCGCCCGATCCAATCTCAATGAAGACCTTGGGTTTCTTGAGCCTGATCATCGAGTAGAGAATGAACGCATCCACCTGAGACAGGCCCGAGTTCGCTTGGGGCAGGAATTCCTCCAGATACTTGGGAACCAGATCCTCGAGAATTTTCTGCTGCTCGATGCGGTGAAACTCAAGGCCGCAACAATCATTCACCTCGTCAAATACCTTCTTCGGAAGGCGGCCCACATCAGGAATCGGAGAGTAATAGTGAACGGGCGTTATATGGAAACCGAGGCGTCTCTCGGTGAATCGAAAAAGCTTGTTGGCTACGGTTCGCACAAGGCCACGGCCGCGGCGGATGACGGTGTTTGGCGCCTCGGCTACACTCATTCGAGGGCTACACCTTCGCCAACAGCAGCGGCGAACACTCGATAGTCTGGGGGCATGAAATACCTCTTGCAGTAGGCGGCGGCAGCCGCGGCGTCGTTTGAGGCAGGCAGTGGATCCGCTCCCAAGTCCGCGCGCGCAGATTCCAGAAACTCGGCCGGTTTGCCAACTACCTTTTTCCAGGATCGCAGTTCGTGCAGGGAATCAATACTCATCTCGCCCGGTTTTTCCACGTAGAAGGGCCTAACTCCAGCGATCACCGCATAAATCGCGGCGTTGGTGCCCCTGTAAAGAGCCCAACGGGCACGGGAGAGGTCATGATCCAAGGTGCCCGTTGAAACTTCCACATTGCCTGGAAGTTGTTGAAACCTCGGAAACCGGCTCCTGAGTTTTTCAAGTGATACCACGGGATGCAAGCGCAAAATGAAGTTGATGTCGGAGGCCTGACGCGCCGACTCAATTGCGAAATCAAAGAGGAATACTACTTCCGACATGATCCCGTCAGGAATGACAAGGCACGATACGCGATTACGGTCGCTGCCCTTCGTTTCCGCATCGATTGCATGCGCTTGGCGGCGATGAATACCCATGGTCACCACCTGGATTCCACTGCGATCGAAGGATCTGCGAAAGCGGTCGCGCGAGATATCTCCCGCCGTAAGCACCACGTCGGGGTCATAGCGTAGACTGTGCAGCAATCGCAGCGGTGCGTGCTGTCTGGGAAAGAGCACGGTATGGTGATAGCCGACGCAGCGTATATCGGGCACGATTTGACGGGCAGCCGCAAATGCCAGACGTTCCCAAGCGTGTCCTTCGAACGTAACGACGATCACCTTGGGACGTAGCCTCTCGGCAAGATGCAGTATCTGTTGATG
>JALYKM010000014.1 GCA_030774785.1 Gemmatimonadota bacterium | reverse complement strand
CGCATCGCTCGTCGGCTGGTGCTCCAGGCGCGCAATGCCGCGTATCATGTCAGCGCTGACACCTCGCGCAGAGCGTCGTCGCGCGCCCGTCGATCGCGTGCGTCGAGACGAGCTTGTGTCCACAACGGCGGCAGCGAAGGCCCGCTCTCCCGTAGGCCTCCAGTTTCTCGACGAAGGACCCGCGCTTGCCGCGGGCGTCGCGGTAGTCGCGGAAGCTCGTTCCACGCGCTTCGATCGCTTCCTGGAGGACACCGACAATGGAGTCGCGAAGGAGAGCCGCCTCCTCCAGCGACACGGACGCGGCTGGGCGCGATGGATCTATCCGTGCGCGCCAAAGCGCCTCGTTTGCGTAGATGTTGCCGATGCCTGCGATTTTTCGCTGCTCCATTAACACTTTCTTCACGGGCTGGATCGTAGCCCGAAGAACTCCCGATAGATGTCTGGCGGTGAACGCACGGTCAAGTGGCTCGATTCCGAGCTTCCCCGAGTACTCTTCGAAACGATCCGCATCCATCAGCGCAACGGTGCCGAGTCGGCGCACATCCGCATAGTGGAGAGCTCTGCCGTCGTCGAGGTCGAGTCGCAACGTCGAGTAGCTGAGCTCTCCAGCCGTGAGGCTTCCGTCGTCGATGAGCAGCGCACCTGTGAACCGCGGCTGTACGACGATCCGATCTCCGCTGTCCAGATCGATCACCACCAGTTTGGCGCGGCGCCAACTTCCGAGGATCGTCGTGTGACGAAGCCGCTTCGACATCGAGCGGGGACTGACTTCGCGCAGTACATCGGCTTTGCGAACCGAGACCTTCTCGATTCGACGTCCGCTGATCGCGCCGTTCAGATCGCGCGCGATCGTCTCCGTCTCAGGTAATTCGGGCACCGCGCGTCAATTCCCGCCAGGCGATATCGCGCCGCAGCTGCTTTCCCTTGAACGACACGCTTTCCGCAAATGCGCGCGACCGGTCGGCCGCATCGAGCAAATCGGGCGCGACAGCAGTAATCGCCAGCACGCGTCCTCCTGCTGTAACCAGCTCACCGACTGGATTGCGCGCCGTGCCAGCGTGAAAGATCTCGACGCCTGTATCCGCCCCAGGAAGATGGATCACGTCGCCGGTGCGTGGCTTCTCCGGGTATCCATCGGCCGCGATGACGGTCGTCACTGCTGACAGCGGTTTCCACTCCGGGAGACGTGAGCGGGCGAGCGAGCCACCCCCCGCGACCGCCGCGACCAGCTCGAGCAGCGACGATTCCATCAGCGGCATCAGCGCCTGCGTCTCCGGATC
The DNA here is from genome assembly GCA_030774785.1 of Gemmatimonadota bacterium. Classification (GTDB taxonomy): domain Bacteria; phylum Gemmatimonadota; class Gemmatimonadetes; order Gemmatimonadales; family Gemmatimonadaceae; genus UBA4720. The sequence goes on along the minus strand of JALYKM010000014.1, from coordinate 16,856 downwards.
ACCGAACCTGCAGTTGAACTCCACCACCCGAGGACCCTCTGAGGTCAACATCAGTCCCGCATAGAGGAGGCCTTTGAACGGAAATCCCTGCTCGCGCATCGCCGCGAGCGTGGGCTCGACGATCTCGCGCATCACCTGGGTGATGACATCCGGACTGGCGATGGATGTTGGAGCGTACGCTCCCATTCCGCCCGTATTGGGGCCGAAGTCGCCGTCGAGCAGCCGCTTATGATCCTGCGCCGCGAGAAACGGAAGCGCGTGATTGCCGTCCGTGATGACGAAGAGGGAGAGCTCTTCGCCTTCCATGAACTCTTCGAGGAGAATCTCGCCGCCGGCAGCCCCGAACACGCGGTCGTTCAGCATGGCATCGATCGCGCGCTCAGCCTCCACCGCGCTCTGAGCGATGACCACGCCTTTTCCCGCCGCGAGACCCGACGCCTTGATGACCACCGGCGCCGTGAAATCGGCCAGCGCCACCTTCGCCTCCTGGGCATCGGTGTGATGCGTCGCACGTGCCGTTGGAACGCCGGCGCCAAGCATCAGCTCTTTCGCAAACCGCTTCGAGGTCTCGATCCGCGCGGCCTCGCGCGTAGGGCCAAAGATCGGCAGTCCACGGGACTGGAACAGATTCACGATCCCTGCCTCGAGCGGAACCTCCGGCCCCACCAGCGTGAAATCGACACGCTGTTTCTCGGCCAGCTCCGCCAGCGGCTCCAGCTTGTCGGCGGCGATCGGAACGCACCGCGCGACGGACTCTATCCCCGGATTTCCGGGCGCCGCGATGAGCTCCGCGTTGGGATCGTCGCGGCGAAGCTTCCACGCGAGCGCATGCTCGCGCCCGCCGCCGCCGACGATCAGAACCTTCACGCGAACGCTTGCTCGAGATCAGCGATCAGGTCGCCGACATCTTCGACTCCGCAGGAGAGCCGAACCAGGTCGTCGCGAAGCCCCAACTCGGCCCGTCGCTCGGGAGGAACCGATGCGTGCGTCATCGACGCCGGGTGGCTGATCAGACTTTCGACGCCGCCAAGGGACTCGGCGAGCGAGAAGACGCGAACGCGGCTCAGGATCTTGGCCGCCCTCTCCTTGCTGCCCGTGAGCACGGAGATCATGCCGCCAAACCCTTTCATCTGCCTCTTGGCGAGCTCGTGCTGCGGGTGCGATGGCAGTCCCGGATAAATCACGTTCTCATGACCGATCTTCTCGGCCAGCCACGCCGCGATCTTGCGTCCGTTCTCGTCGTGACGCGGCATGCGCAGATGAAGCGTCTTCGTCCCGCGTAGCACCAGCCACGCATCAAACGGACCTGGCACCGCACCCGCTGTGTTCAGAATGAACTGCATTCGCTCCGCGAGTGAATCGTCCCGGACAACGGCGATTCCACCGACCATGTCGCTGTGTCCGTTCAGGTACTTGGTGCTCGAGTGGTAGACAATATCGGCGCCGTGCTCGAATGGCCGCTGGAAATAAGGGGAAGCGAAAGTGTTGTCTACGATGAACAGTGCGTTTTTTCGCTTCGCAATCTGGCCAACGGCTGTCAAATCGGTTATTCGCATCATCGGATTCGTCGGCGTCTCCATCATGATCGCGACCGTGTTCTTGTTGCACGCGTCCTCGACGTTCTGAGGATCACGGCTGTCGACGTAGGAGAAGCACAAGCCGAAATTCTTCAGGATCTTATCGAATAGTCTGAACGTCCCGCCGTAGCTGCTCTCGCCGGCAACGATGTGATCGCCGGACTTGAAGAGCTTCATGATGGAATCGGTCGCGCCCATTCCGCTGCTGAACGCGAAGCCGTGCGTTCCCCCTTCGAGCGCGGCGACGTTTCGCTCGAGCGCTTCGCGCGTCGGATTTTTCCCTCGCGCGTACTCGTAGCCCTTGTTCTTGCCCAGTCCTTCCTGGACGTAGGTGGACGTCGTGTAGATCGGCGTCATGATGGCGCCGGACAGCAGATCCGGCCGTTGGCCCGCGTGGATGGCGCGGGTCCCGAACGAGGCCTTCAGATCTTCGTCGAAAATGCGGGTCATTCGCGTTTCACGCGGGGAAAGATGCAGGAGAAGTTAATCAATCGGACTGACGGCATCCGACTGCAACTGAGAACTGAAAACTGCAACTGAGAACTGAAAAGCTGCCCGCGGCCAGCTAAAAGCTGCCAGCGGCGAGCTGGAGACATCTGGACAGCCCTCATTGGCGCAAGAGTAACGCAGTTGTCTGTGCCCCGATCTTGCGTTCGTGACGTCCCGACGTAGTGAAACTCGTGGCTGGCCGCTTCAAGCGGGCGGCGGGCAGCATATCAGTTCTCAGTTGCAGTTCAAAAGCCTCCTGCGATCCTGCACTAGATTTACGCACTACTCCAAAGCCCCCGTAAAAACCAGAGGAACGATGGCTTATGAAGGACTGATGGTCAGCGTCTCCGGTGTGCGCGGGCGCGTGGGTGAGGCGCTCACGCCGGAGATCGTCGCGCAGTTTGCCGCGGGCTTTGGCGCTTGGGCGCTCGCTCGCGCAGGCGGAAAGGCCCAGATCGTCGTCGGCCGGGACAGCCGAGTCTCGGGGCCTATGTTCCAGGCGGTAGTGCACGCCGCGCTGCAGTCGGTCGGGTGCGATGTGATCGACATCGGCATGGTCCCGACCCCGACGGTGCAGCTCGCCGTCGAGCACCACCGTGCCGCCGGGGGTCTTGCGATCACCGCGAGCCACAACCCGATCGAGTGGAATGCGCTCAAGTTCATCGGCCCGTCGGGGCTTTTTCTCGACGGAGCAGAAGCGGCGGATATGTGGAAGGTGGTCGAGGGGAAGATTCCCCGAGCGACGTGGGACAAGCTTGGTACCGTCTCGAAGGACCAGGACGCCGCGCGCGAGCACATTGAGAAAATCCTGGCGCTCCCGTTTCTCAATGCGGAGGGAATCAGGAAGCGTGGATTCAGGGTCGGACTCGACTGTGTGCGCGGCGCCGGCGGCGTGTTGATGCCGGTCCTCCTGGAGCTTCTGGGATGCAAACTGGCCACGATCAACATGGAGCCGGACGGAAGATTTCCTCGCCCTCCCGAGCCGGTTGCTGAAAATCTGGGAGAGCTTCAGAAGCTGGTGCAGGATTCCCACTGCGACTTGGGGATGGCGGTAGATCCGGATGTCGATCGCCTCGCCCTCGTCTCCGATGAAGGTCTGGCGATTGGAGAGGATTACACCCTCGCCCTAGCTGCCAAGGTCGTGCTGCGACATCGAAAAGGCGTGGTGGTCACCAATCTCTCGACGAGCAGGATTGTCGACGACATCGCCCGGGAAGCCGGAAGCAGGGTGATCCGGGCGCCAGTGGGCGAGGTGAACGTCGCAACGCGCATGCGGGCCGAGAAAGCCCCGATCGGAGGAGAGGGGAACGGAGGGGTGATTCTCTCGGAGCTTCACTTGGGGCGGGACGCTCCGGTTGGGGCTGTTCTCATGCTCCAGCTCCTTCTCGAGGAGGGTAAGCCTCTCTCCAAAATCATCGCGTCCTACCCGCGATACGTTATCGTTAAGGACAAGCTCGAACGTCCGGCCGCTCCTCTCGATACGGTGTATGAAGCGCTCAAGCGGGCCTTCCCCGACGCCCAGGCGGACACCCAGGATGGCCTGAGGCTGACCTGGCCCGACCGTTGGGTGCACATCAGGCCGTCCGGAACGGAACCAATCGTGCGAGTAATAGCAGAAGCCCCGAGCGCGGAGGAAGCGGTGAAGCTGGTCCGCGACTGCCGCAAGCCGGTGGAGGCGCTGAGCAGGTAGGACTACAATCAACAAGAGCTCATATGTGTGGAATCATTGGCTACATTGGAACGCGCGGGGCGACTCCGCTGCTCCTCGAGGGGCTCAAGAGGATGGAATACCGCGGCTACGACTCCGCCGGCGTGGCCGTGATGAACGGGACGGGCGTCGAGACGCGCAAAGCCGCGGGAAAGATCTCGCAGCTCGAGCGCGCTCTCGCGACGAGCCCGGTCGAGGGCGACACGGGAATAGGCCACACCCGCTGGGCCACCCATGGCGTTCCCAATGAATGCAATGCGCATCCGCACGTCGACTGCAAGGGCGACATTGCCGTCGTCCATAACGGGATCATCGAGAATTCAGCCACGCTCAAGAAGGGACTCGAAGCTCGAGGACACGAGTTCGCGTCCGACACCGATACCGAAGTCATCGCCCACCTGATCGAGGAGGCGTTCGACGAGAATCTCGAGGATGCGGTGATCGAAGCGCTCTGGCAGATCGAGGGCACCTACGGAATCGCCGTCGTCTCCAGCAGGGACAAGAACAAGATCGTCGCTGCCAGAAAAGGAAGCCCGCTTCTCATCGGACTCGGCGACGGCGAGTACTACGTGGCAAGCGATGTCTCAGCGATCCTGGCTCAGACGCGCGAGGTGGTCTATCTCGACGATGGCGATGTCGCGGTTCTGACGCGCGATGGATATACGATCCTCAACCAGCGCGCGCAGCAGCTGGAGCGCGGCGTCAGCAAGATCGATTGGGACCTCGACCAGATCGAGCGCGGCGGGTTCGACCACTTCATGCTCAAGGAGATCTTCGAGCAGCCGGCGACGATCGAGAACTGCATGCGCGGCCGGCTCCTGTCGGATCAGGGAACGTCGAAGCTGGGCGGCCTCAACATGAGCGACGAGGAGCTGCTCAAGTTCGACAACATCCTCATCACCGCCTGCGGAACGAGCTGGCACTCGGCCCTGATCGGCGAGCACATGCTGGAGAGTCTTGCGCGCATACCGGTCGAGGTCGAATACGCATCGGAGCTGCGCTACAGGAATCCCATCGTCAGCGACAAGACTCTTTGCATCGTAATATCACAATCGGGCGAGACGGCTGACACGCTGGCCGCGATGCGCGAAACCAAGTCGCGCGGGGCGCGCACCTACGGAATCGTGAACGTCGTCGGCTCGACAATCGCTCGCGAGAGCGACGGCGGCATCTACGTCCACGCCGGCCCGGAAATCGGAGTCGCCTCCACCAAGGCATTCACCAGTCAGGTTATCGCTCTCCTGCTCTTCACGCTCAAGCTGGCGCGGCTTCGCAACCTCTCCATGGTCGACGGCAAGGAGATCATCGAGGAATTGCAGAAGCTTCCCGCCAAAATTCAGACCATTCTGGATCGTGCGGGCGAGGTCGAGAAGATCGCCGAGGATTTCAAGAACGCTCAGAACTTCCTGTATCTTGGCCGTGGCTACAGCTTCCCGACCGCGCTCGAGGGAGCTCTCAAGCTGAAGGAGATCAGCTACATCCACGCCGAGGGGTATCCCGCGGCCGAGATGAAGCACGGACCAATCGCTTTGATCGACGAGAAGATGCCGGTGGTGTTCGTCACGCCGCACGATTCGGTCTTCGACAAGGTCGTGTCGAACGTGCAGGAGGTGAAGGCGCGGGGCGGCCGCGTCATCGCGATCACTACCCGCGACGAAGACTCCCTCGAAGGGAAGCTCGATTACGAGTTCCGCATCCCGGAGACGAAGGACATGTTGACGCCTGTGCTCGCGTCCATCCCTCTCCAGCTCCTGGCTTACTACATCGCCGTCAAGCGCGGCGCGAATGTGGATCAGCCGCGCAATCTCGCCAAGTCTGTCACCGTGGAGTAGAGCTGCGAGTTCTACTCCAGCGGGTCTCGCGGGCGGAAGTCCGCATTGGTGACAGAAAGGCGGGGAGCATCGAGAAGGGATTTCTTCTTCTCGTCGGCTTCACCCACGGCGATACCCCCGAGAAGGTAGACTGGATGGCCGAGAAGACGTCCGGACTTCGACTGTTTGGCGATGCCGAAGGGAAGATGAACCTCGGATTGTCGGATGTAGGCGGGGCGGTGCTCGTGGTTTCCCAGTTCACTCTCTACGGAAACGCGGAAAAGGGCAAACGGCCAAGCTTCATCGATGCCGCGCGGCCCGAAGAAGCGATCCCACTCTATGAGCGCTTCCTCGCCGGTCTGCGCGAGCGAGGACTCAAGGTCGAGAGTGGTGAGTTCGGCGCCATGATGGACGTCGAGCTCGTAAACGATGGGCCGGTCACGCTCTGGCTGGAGCGATGAGCAAGTGCCGGGTCGTTCTCGCTTCAGCTTCGCCGCGCCGGCGCGAGCTGCTCAACCTCGTTGGCATCCCGCACGAGGTGCGGCCAGCCAACATTGACGAAACTATTCGCCCTCGTGAAACGCCTCGCCGTCACGCGGAGCGGCTCGCGCGCGAGAAGGCCAGTGCGATCGCTACGCGTGATCCGAACCTCATCATCATCGGTGCGGACACGATCGTCGTCATCAACCGGAAGGTGTTGGGCAAGCCCGCCGATGCCGATGAGGCGGCCGCGATGCTGCGGCAGCTCAGTGGGCGCGAGCACACAGTCATCACCGCCGTCGCGGTGTCTCGCGGGAAGAAGCTTCGCTCGGCAGTAGAAGAGGTGCGTGTAAAGTTCCGAAAACTGCACGACGATGAGATAAATGCCTATATCGCCACTGGCGAGCCGATGGACAAGGCTGGAGCGTACGGCATTCAGGGGTATGGCGCGACGATCGTGGAATGCATCGACGGCGACTATTTCTCGGTGATGGGATTGCCTGTCGCCCGACTCGTGGGACTGTTGCGCGACGTCGGCGTCAAATACCGGTTCGGTGAGCCGCTGACGGCGTCAACCGAGTAGCTCCCGCGCGCGCTGCATCACTCGCCGCTCGCTGTCGAAGGTGAGCTGTCGGGTCGCATCCTCGATTGGAACCCAACGCGCCTCGTTCACCTCCCAATCGTGATCGCGCGTGTCACCGGTGAGGTAGCGAAGCAGATAGAAATGGACGCGCTTGTGAAAGCGCACACGCTCACCTCCCTCGAGGCCGGCGTACCAATACTCAATGGTTTCGAGATGTTGAACGACTTCGCTCTCGACCCCCGCTTCCTCCCGTGCCTCTCGCACCGCGGTGATCTCTGGCTTCTCCCCCTCGTCGACGAGCCCTTTCGGCAGCTGCCACCTGTTCTGTCCGCCGACAGAAATGATCACCACCTCGACGCGGTCCTTCTCGCCGCGGAACACTACGCCGCCAGCGGAGACCTGGTCTCTCACCGGCAGCCTGGCGCCGGCCTTCTTGCGCGGCTCAGACCCGCTGGCCCTACGTGGAGTCACTGTCTCGTCTCTCTCGCGTAGCGGTCCCCCCACAGCGCGACCTTGTCCAGAACGTGCCGAGCTTCGATTCGCCTCATTCTGCCCGGCCGGTTCTCCATCGAGATCGGATAATCCTCCCCCCGATCTCCGTACGCGTCGACGATCAAGTCGTGGAATCGTCGATATGGGCCGGTGCGCTTCGGATTCGTGTAGCCCATCAGGCTGATCACCGGGCGGCCGAGTGCAACGCTCATGTGAAGAGGGCCGGTGTCAGGCGACAGCACGAGTGCCGACGCATCGAGGATTGAGACAAGATTTCTCAGTCCGCTTCCGAGCTCCGAGCGCGGCTTGTGCCTCGCTTTGTCCATCACGATCCGCTCGGCGGCCAGCTCTCGCTCTGACTTTGCCCCGACGAGCACGACCTGCATTCCGAACCGTTCGTAAAGCGCGTCGGCCACCTCGGCCCATCGCTCAGGAATCCAGTCCTTCTCCGGTTTGCTCGTCGCGACGACAATGGACGCGATGGGGCGTTTCATTGACGACGCGAAGCCGCGCTGCCACTCGCGCTCATTTGGCCACGGGCCCAGGTCCCACTCGACCGGCTCCGGCGACACGCCAAGCGCGGCGAGAAACTCGAAGTACTGATCCTGGACATGCTGGACCGGGCTGGCGGGAATTTTCCTGTTCGTGAAGAGCCAGTTGAAATCTCGCGCGCGGGCTCGGTCGAAGCCGAGCTTGACCGGTGCATTCGCGGCGGCGGTGACAATTCCTGCCTTGAAGTAGACCTGCAGATTGATCACCAGGTCGAACCGGCGCTTCGCCAGCTCCGCGGCGACATCCGCGAACGCCACGAGCCCGCGCGCGCGATCGAAGACTATTATCTCGTCCACCGACCGGTGGCCGCGTACGAGCGCGGCTGGTCCGGACTGAAGCACCCACGTGATTCGGGTCTTTGGATTGTCCCGCTTGAGCGCATTGATAACGGGCAGAACGTGAACCGCGTCCCCGACGGCGCTCATCATCACTATGCATACGCTGTCGGGAGCTCCCTGCGCTGTCGCAGCGCTCACTCGATGCTCCTCAGACGCAGATACTCCTCGTCTTCCGCCGAGTAGGGCAGTTCCTGCGTATCGCGCCATTTGCGGAGAGAGCGGATCAATCTGTCGAGATTTGCTTTCGCGACGAGGGGAGAGCCGGGTGAGCTGAAGCGGACGCGATCGACGTCGAGCACGTGCGCGTCGAGCTCCGGACCCTGGCCGGCTGTGAGCAGCACATTCTTGAGGTTGAGGTCCTGGTGGTGTGCGCCAGCCTGGGTGAGGGAGCGCAGCAGCTTCGCGATCGCATCGAGCACCATGACACGGTGGGCGTGGTCGGTGACCTTCGCGAGTGCGACGGACAGATCGTGACCGTTTGCTATCTCTCTGGTCGCGACGTCAGACCTCCGGAGCACCCAGTTCAGTGGATACGAGACGTAGGCGACGACCTCGGGCGTGCTCACGCCGCTCGCGCGCAGCCGGAGAGATGCGATGAGCTCACGAAAGCCACGCGTGGGAAGGACGAAGAGATCCTTGCTGACTTTTGCCATCCACCCGCCGCGCATGTTGTGCCTCACGACCACCCGCCCGCACCCACCAGGCAAATTCACGGCGAAAACAGGGGCCCGTCCTATAAGCGGGACCGCTTCCGGTTGCCGCGCCGCATACTCGTAGAGGCGCTCCTTCTCCAGTACCTCACGGACACCGGCGGAACACGCGGCCGCGGCCACGACACGCGCTCCGCCGACCTCGAACCGCTCGTAGGATGGAATCGTGACACCAATCATTTATTGGGACTTGTTGGGGAATGTCGCACCGATGCAATCGCGCTCAAGAGTGCCTGGGCTTTGCTGCGCGTCTCGTCCCACTCTCGCTCGGGAACCGAATCTGCGACGATTCCGGCGCCGGCCTGCACGGACGCCCTGCCATCGGCGATGATACAGGTGCGAATCGTTATCGCGAGATCCATTCGCTTCCCACCGGCGGCAATGTATCCGAGCGCGCCGGCATAAGGTCCCCGCGCCACTGGCTCGAGCTCGTCGATGATTTCCATCGCGCGAATCTTGGGAGCGCCGGTCATGGTGCCGGCGGGAAACGTGGCGCGGAAGACATCCAGCGCGGACAGTCCGTCGTTCAGCTCTCCCTCCACCTGGCTAACGATGTGGAGTACGTGGGAGTACTTCTCGACCTTCATGAACTCCGTGACTCTGACCGTCCCGAACTTCGCGACACGGCCGACATCGTTTCGTCCAAGATCGACGAGCATCACGTGCTCAGCGCGCTCCTTCTCGTCGGCGAGGAGCTCCGACGAGAGATTGTCATCCTCAGCCGTGGTAGCGCCGCGGCGCCGCGTGCCCGCGATCGGGCGAAGTGTGATCCGGGAGTTCGATACTCGCACCAGCAGCTCGGGCGAGCTGCCGACGATCTCGATTCCGTCGAGTACGAGGTGATACATGTACGGTGACGGATTGATCGCGCGGAGCGCCCGGTAGAGATCGGCGGGCTCGAAGTCGAGTGGAACGTCGATCCGGCGGGACAACAGCGCCTGAAAACAGTCACCGGCGCGAATGTATTCCTTGATTCTCTTCACGTGCGCCATGAAATCAACGCGTTCGTAGCTCGAGCTTCCCTCGAGTGGTGGCGCGCTGAGCTCGGGCGACATCGTATCGAGTCGTGCCGGCGTTCGGAGACGCTTCAGGATCTCGTCGAGCTCGTTAATGGCGCTCTCGTAAAGCGATTGGAGCTCCGCGTTCTCCGTACCTTTCGGCACGGGAACGGATATGACGACGCGCGCGCGGCCGTGAAGATTGTCCAGTATCACCAGCGAGCGCGTGAACACGAAAAGCGCGTCCGGCGTGGCAACACCTGCTGGCGGCCGATTGGGCAGTTTCTCGATCAGTCTCACTACGTCGTAGCTGAAATAGCCAACGACGCCTCCCCAGAAATCGCCCAGCTCCGGAACGTCCACCGGTTTCGCCGCGTCGATAAGCGCCGCGAGATCAGCGAGGGGATCATCCGGCGTCCGCGCGTTGTGCCAGCCGCGCTCCGTGGTCCAATCTTCGACGACGCCGTTGGCAAATCGCCACGCGCGCCGCGGCTCGGTGCCGAGGTACGTGTAGCGCGACCAGGTCTCGCCGCCTGCCGGCGCTGACTCGAGAAGAAAAGCAAACGGACCACGTCGGAGCTTGGCAAACGCCGATACCGGCGTGTCAGTATCGAGCAGGCAGTCCTTCCACACCGGCACGAGTCCGGCCGTCGCCGCTCTCTTCCTGAAATCCTCGAGGCTCATCGACAGACGCGCCCGGATGCTGCTTTCGTTTGCTCCCGCTCATCCCGCAACTAACTTTCCCCCATGAGATCCCGCGCCGTTCTTACACTCACTGCGATTCTTTTCGCGACGCCGGTGAGCGCACAGCAGGCGTGGAACGATCCGCGCACGCGCGCGCTCGTCGAGCGCGCCACCGAGCGCCGCGCGCGTCAGCTGGCCGACACCGCCCTCGTCGACTACAAAGCGACGGCCCACGGTTACGTGACTTTCCTCGCACAATTTGGAGAAGGATTCCCCGAGCCGCCAAAGATCGTAAAGGCCGATGAGCTGGGGTTGGAAGTCTACTGGCGCGCTCCCGACCTGAGCAAGCAGCGCATCATGGGCCGTCGCGACACGCTGCTGCTGCCCACGGACATCAACTACCACCGCGATCATCTCGGAATCGTCCAGAACAACTTCAGGAACATCATTCGCATCGGCGAGGGCGACGAGGTCCAGGACGTTCCCCACCCGCTGTCACCCGCGGGACTCGAGGCTTACGACTTCGCCATCCGCGACTCTCTGCAGATTCGTGTCGGTCCGCGGGTGCTCGATGTGTATGAGGTACGGGTCCGCCCGAAGGACGATCGCCAGCCGCGCGCGGTCGGCGCGGTTTACATCGATCGCGAGACCGGGGAAGTCGTGCGCATGGCGTTCAGCTTCACGCGCGCCGCGCTGATCGACAAGGAGCTCGAAGACGTATCGGTCGTTCTCGAGAATGCTTTGATCGAGGGACGCTTCTGGCTGCCGCGCCGCCAGGAGGTCGAGATCCGCCGGACCGGCTCCTGGCTCGAATATCCGGCGCGCGGAATCATCCGGGGGCGTTGGGAGATCTGTTGTTACGAGGTGAACACGGGAATTCCGCCCAGCTATTTCAGCGGACCTGAGATCGTGATGGCTCCGCCGGCGGAGCGGGCGCAGAAGCCGTTTCCTTTCACCGGACGCCTTCTCGATTCGCTCCCCCCCGATGTACGGGCAGTCAGCGACGAGGATGTCAAAAAGGTCCAGGAGGAAGCGCGCGCACTCGTCCGAGCGCAGGCCCTCTCGCGCAGCCGCAGCCTTGCCCTCTCGGCGCGGCACATCTCCGACATCGCCAGGTTCAATCGGGTCGAAGGTCTCGCGCTCGGCACAGGCTTTCTTCAGAGGCTCGGAGCCGGTCTCGCGGTCGCGGCATCGGGCCGCTACGGCTTTAGCGACAAGGAATTCAAGGGCCGTGGCGCGCTGGAGTACCGGACGGGAGCCGGCTCGTCGCTCATACTCTCGGCCGAGCGACAGTACACGGATGTGAGCGACGATCAGGAGACTTCACTCGTCCGCAACACTATCGCCGCCCAGGAATTCGGTAGCGATTACACCGATCCGTACGATGTGCGCAGAATTTCACTTGCCGCATCCCTGATGCGATTGGGATGGCGCCCGTCGCTGGAGCTGGCACGCGAGCGTCACGAGCCGCTGGCGGTTTATGCGCGACCCGCGAGCGGGAGGTTCGGGCCGACGATTCCCGCGCTGTCGATTCACGAAACCCGCGCGACATTGGGACTCGACAGGCCAACCGCCCTGACGTTCGGTGGCTACGAGCTGGGGACGAGCCTCGCGCTGACCGGAATCAGGGTCCACCGCCCAGCAGCGATCCGCTCCGATATCCTGCGGCCAACATTGGTGCTGGATCTCGAAAAGCCGTTCGGCTCGAAGCGGTTGCTCTTCCACACGATCGCTTCTGGTGTGGTGAGCGGCGACTCAGTTCCGGCGCAGCACCTCGCCTTCCTTGGCGGACCGACCAGCGGCCCGGGATACGAGTTCCACGAATTCGTTGGCCGCGCCGGTGTGAGCCAGCGCATCGAATGGCGCTTCCTCGCCCCGTTCATCCCGATTCCGCTGGGGAGGTACGGACGCGCACCGGGAACGATCACCCTCGCGCCTTTTGCGACCGCGGTCTGGATCGACCGCGCGGCTCCATTCAAACCCCCGCGGCAGGGTTGGTACCCCTCGCTTGGGCTGGGCGCGCTTACGATGTTCGATGTGATCAGACTCGATGTCGCGCGCGGGCTGCGCAAAGGACGGTGGACCTTCTCGGTGGACATCGGCCGCGACTTCTGGAGCGTGCTCTAGGCGGGGATTACCGGAGCCGGGCAAGGATATCTCTGGTACGAAGCGCGGGCATTGGGTGTCACCGTATCAGCGCGATTCCGCGAGAATTGATTTGACCATTGGTCGCCGGATGACGCGGCCTAGCTTGACTCATGACTTCCGTCGGCGATTCCGTTGCGACCGACAGGTGGCTGGTACCGATCCTCACAGACCTCCTGCCGAAGAGCTCGCTCGACGCGCTCGAGTGCACAGCGGGCGCGAGCTATTGGCGTGCCGCGGTCGACAAGGCCCTGCTGACAGACGACGAGGTGCTCGAGGCTCTCTCAACCCGTACCCGTTTCAGAATCGCGGCCGACTTGCTGGTGAGCTCGCAGGCGCGCGACAAGGTGCCGGAATGGCTCGCTCGAAGATTCGGAATCCTTCCGCTCGCCATTTCCGAATCGACGCTCGACATCGCGACCTCCAATCCATACGACCTGGACTGCGAGAAGACACTTGCCTTCGCCACAGCCCGCACAGTGCGCATGTGCCTCGCATCACCTCACCGGATTCAGGAGAGGATCGAGGAGGTTTACGCGCCGGTCGACCGAGTGAGCAGGATGCTCGACAGGGCGGGGAAGTCATCGACACCGCACGTCATCGAAAAAACCGAGGAAACCGAATCTCAGCTTGATGAGAAGCAGGTCGAGCGACCGGTGATCAAGCTCGTCGATCACATCGTGGCCGAAGGAATCGCCTCGGGCGCGAGCGACATCCATCTCGAGGCGGGTGAGACCGGGATCGCGGTCCGCTACCGGATCGATGGCATGCTCAGGGAAGTGATGGTTCTTCCGAAGGCGGTCGGCGTGCCGTTGGTGTCGCGCATCAAGATCATGTCCCAGATGGACATCGCCGACCGCCTGCGGCCGCAGGGAGGACGAGCTCGCGTAGCGATCAATGGAGCGCGTATCGACCTGCGTGTCTCTACGCTTCCAGCATCCCACGGCGAGAAGGTCGTGATCCGCATCCTCGATTCGCGCGCGGCGCTCCGGTCGGTGGAGTCGCTGGGTCTCGATCCGGTGGACGGGCCGCGGATGCAGAAGCTGCTCGAGGTGCGGGAAGGGCTGATCCTCGTCACGGGACCTACCGGCTCCGGAAAGACTACGACGCTCTACGCTGCACTCAGGATGCTCCTGCATCGGGGAGTCAACATCATCACGGTCGAAGACCCGGTCGAGTATCGAATCGCGGGAATCGTCCAGGTGCAGATTCATGAAAAGGCGGGGCTCACCTTTGCCTCGGCGCTTCGCTCCGTGCTGCGGCAGGATCCCGACGTCGTGTTGATTGGGGAAATCCGCGACCGCGAAACCGCGGCGATTGCGCTCCAGGCATCACTCACGGGCCACCTCGTGTTCGCTACCCTTCACACGAACGATGCGTGCAGCTCGATCACGCGTCTCACCGATCTGGGAGTCGATTGTGCGAAGCTTGCCGGGGCCCTCAAAGGAGTCGTCGCGCAACGATTGATTCGGCGGCTCTGCCCCGCGTGCAAGCTGGTCGCCAACGCTGGCGTGCCACGGAAGCTCGTCGGATGCATTCCCGAGAGCTCGATGATTTACATCCCGGTGGGTTGCACCGAGTGCGCGATGACCGGGTATTCGGGCCGGATAGCGCTGACGGAGGTTCTCGTGACGACGCCCGAGGTCGAGCGCGCCATTGCTGGCAATGAGCCTCCGGACCGTCTTCTTGCCGCTGCGCGCGCGTCGGGTACCCGATCGCTTTGGGGATGCGGCGCCGCGCAGCTGGTAGAGGGGAGCACCAGCGCGCAGGAGCTGGTACGGGTCCTCGAGCCCGAGGGCGCCCGCGCCGATACGCGCGACTCCGGCACAGGCTATGATCTAGCGAAACCGATCATCTACGAGAGGCGTGTGAAGAAAGGCGAGACGAACATCGTACCCGGCGTCGTGGAAGTGTACGTCATTCGCCACAACGGCGGAGATTGGCGCGTCCTCGCCCTGCAGCGCGCGCCCGATGCCATACGCCCGGGCTCGTGGGAGACCGTTTATGGGAAAACTGATTCCGGGGAGCGGCCGGAGGATGCAGCGGTGCGCGAGCTGCGCGAGGAGACCAGCCTGGAGGTCAAAGCGCTCTACAACGTGACGGTCAACAGCTTCTACCTGCACGCGAAGCACACCATCCAGATGTGCATCGTCTTCGCCGCTTTCGTAGCCGACGACGCAGAGGTCGCCATCGGTGAGGAACATCAGCGCTTCGAATGGCTGTCTGTCGAGGAGGCGTGCGAACGCTACACCTGGCCACGAGAGGGGCACTCGCTCCGCGATGCGCGACGTCTGCTCGCGCGCGGCGACGCCGGGCCGGTCGAGGATGTGCTGAGAATTATCTAACGGCGCTTCACCGTCGTGAGATTGTCCATCCCGGCCGGTGCGTTGGGCTTCACGCGTACGCTCTTGGCGGGAATCCCGACGTAAACGTGATACGGCCGCACATCCTTGGTCGCGACCGCCATCGCCCCAACCATTGCCTGTTCGCCGACGTGCACTCCCGCCAGCACCGTCGCGTGGTAGGTGATGCGAACCCCGTCGTCGAGCCTGGTCAGCGCATCGGTCACGTCGCGTTGATCGACGATGCTGTGGGTGTGGCTGTAGACGTTGGCGTAGTCGCTGATCGAGACGTTGTTGCCGAGCGATATTCCGCCGCGGTCGTCGAGCAGCACGTAGCGGTGGACGACCACGTTGTCGCCGACCTCCATGTTGTACCCGAAGGAGAATTCCACGTGCTGGAAGGCCTTGAAGTTCTCCCCGCAGCGTTTGAAGATGTACGGCGCGAGCAGACGCCTCAGTCGAACGCCGAGCTCGACGTTCTGTCCCCCGACGGCCGTGCGATCGAACGAATACCAGAGCCACAGCAGTGGCTTCACCTTCTGATACCGCGCATCGTCGCATTCGGCGTAATACTCGGGCTCGAGCGTGACGTTGCGCGGATCGAGCGCGGAGAGAGCGAGCCGGGTCGCCAGCGGAAGCTCGATATCCGCGACCGCGGTTTCCCAGTTGGACACGAACTGCGGATACGCAATCTCACAAAGTGTCCGCCTGCACAGCAGCGCCCGATCAGCGCCCGACTTCAGGTCCGCGCCGATCTCCTCGAGCCATTGCTCGGCGACGCCTGCGACGGGAAGAGCGGGAAGCTTCCGGAGCGGATAAATCGCCATTGGAGTTATACGAGTTGGGGTTACTGCGTGGGACGGGACGCCCGCGCCCGAACCAGTGCCCGCTCTCGCTCGACGCGGGTGAGAATCTGCTCCCAGCTGTCATTGCGCACATTCTGAAACGTCACCATGAGCGGCTGATCGAGGTCAATGCTCTCGTCGAACAGATAGATCGCGCTCTGCGTCTCGCGCTGCCTGAGCCTCTGTTCCCCAAAGCCCGAGCTGAGCGGGAGCACTTCGAGCGCGCGGAAGTCCCGTCCCGCGCTCGTGATCACGAGCTCCATCGGGCTGAAGTGAACATCGGGCTCGACACCGTAAAACGACACGTACCATAGATCGGGCGCTCTTCCCCCGGTGCGTCGGGTAACGGCCGCGATCGACTGCCTGTTGCTCTCCTGCAGCTCGCGCAGCGCGCGATACGAGTCCGGCGTCAGCAGCCGGATGAGACTCTCATCGAGCGGTATGGCCCGCACGATCAGTCCCTGCAGCTCGAGCCTGATCGCGATTTCGTCCTGCCGGAGAGTGCCGAATCCGACAGGGATGTTGGCGCGGCCGGTTGTGTCGTCCGTTATCGGGGCGAGAGTACCCTGCTGCCCAGAGGCGGTCGGGGTTCCGCTCGCGCACGCTCCGGCGAGAAGGATTGCCGAGCCGACGCCGAGGAGCCTGGCCCCCATCACGGCGCCGCCTCGACCAGCCCCGTGATTGCCTCCAGCAGCTCGGCCCGGCCCTGTCCGGTGCTGGCGCTGAAAGGAATTATCTGGTCAGTCTGGAGCGCGAGCGCCCGCGAGATCTCCGCCGCTCTGTCATTCGCCGCTGCTTTGCTCAGCTTGTCGGTCTTCGTCAGCGCCACGATCGTCGGCACCTCCACCTCCGCCAGAAAGTCCAGCATGGCGCGATCATCATCGCTCGGCTCGCGCCGGATGTCCAGCAACAGGACTATACCCCGAAGCTGGGTCGTCCGCCTGAGGTAGCTCTCGATCAGCGGGCGCCACTCGGCTTTCTTTTCCTTGGAGACGCGGGCGTATCCGTAACCCGGCAGATCGACGAGCACGAACCCGTTATTCACCCGGAAGAAATTGATCTCGCGAGTGCGGCCAGGCGTGCGGCTCACTCGTGCGAACGA
>JALYKM010000013.1 GCA_030774785.1 Gemmatimonadota bacterium | reverse complement strand
GCCATGCTGAAATCTGGTGGTGCCGCCGAACTCCTATCCACCGCCCGGGCGCGGTCGGGAATGTCGCAGCGCCAGCTGGCGCGAAAGGCGCGCACGGCCCAGTCGGTCGTGGCGCGAATCGAGCTCGGCGAGACGAGTCCGTCGTGGGCGACGCTCAACCGGCTGCTGAAAGCCGCGGGGTTCGGTCTGTCGGCGGGCCTGAAGAGGACCGCTGTGGATCCGGCTCTGCTCGACGATGTGCCGCGCATTCTGCGCCTTACGCCCGAGGAGCGCCTTCGCGAAGTCGCTCAGGTGAGCCGGTTCGTCGCGGCGGCACGGCGTGTCTGATATTGCGCCATTCGACCCCGAGAGGCTGATCCGGACACTGAGCCGGCACCGCGTCCGGTTCGTACTGATTGGAGCTCTCGCCGCGAGGCTGCACGGCTTTCCGCGACTGACCGCCGACGCCGATGTCACGCCCGCCAGCGACAAGCGCAACTTGGAGCGTCTGGCGGCCGCACTGAAAGACCTCGACGCCAAAGTCTATACGGAGTCAGTTCCGGAAGGCCTTCCGTTCGACCGCTCTGCGGCCGCGCTCTCCCGCGCAACGATGTGGAACCTGGTGACCAGCGCGGGTCGGCTGGACCTCGCATTCCTGCCTGCAGGTACGAAAGGCTACGAGGACCTGGCTCGAGGGGCGGAGCGGTTCGAGGCGTTCGGCGTCCGGTTCCTGGCGGCATCGCTGGACGACATCATACGGTCCAAGGAAGCAACCGGTCGAGTGAAGGACGAGGATGACGTCGTGATTCTGCGGGCGCTGAAGCGTGTCGCGAAGTGATCGATCCACAAGGGAGATGCTCGCGAGCATCGTGTGATGGTCGACACTCAAGCAAGAGCAGAATGAACGACCGCTCGCTTGATCCCGGGAGATAGCTGAGCTATATCCGACGATCTCGGCAAGTCCATCCTTTTCAGGAGGGAGTATGAGGCGAATTCTGGCGGCAGTCTCCATTCTGTTCGCAGCGGCACCTGCTTTCGCTCAGTGCAGCGATGCTGACAAGAAAGCGCTCGAAGTGTTCGACCACGCATGGGGCGATGCGACCAACCGCGGTGACCGCGCGGCGATGGCGACTTTTGTAGCGGACGAATACCAGGGATTCGGAGCGGCCGGACCGCAGGGGAAAACGGCGGCTCTCGACGCCGCGGTTCGCGCCGCCGAGCAGAATCGCGCTAACCCAGCCGATGCTCCACGACCCGCTTACGACTCATATAGCATCTCCTGCACCCCAAATACGGCGACCATAACTCATCGCACTACGGTCACCGTGCGGGTCGATGGTAAGGATCAGACCTTCTATAATCGCAGCGTTCATTTCGTCGAGAAGCGCGCCGGGCGCTGGCAGGTAGTCGCCAATGCCGGCCACGGTCTCGACGACCAGGGCGTCCTGGCCTACATGGAGCGGGAGTGGAACGACGCTTCGGTCAAGCACGATGCCTCGTTTGTCGAGCGCAACTACGCCTTCGATGCGAGTGACATCAGCAGTCGCACCGGCGCGATCATGACCAAGGCGCAAGCGGTTGCCGATGCGCGGACCGACAAGACCGCCCTCCAGTCCCTTGACCTTTCCGACCTGAACGTTCGGGTCGAGGGGAACACCGCGGTCGTCACCGGCGTCAACCACGTAGTGGGACGTGATGCTCAAGGTAAGGCGATGGATCGTCGCGTGCGCTTCACCGATGTCTTCATCAAGCGCGATGGTCGCTGGCAGGTGTGGGCGACACAGGGGACTACCATTCCGTAAGGGCCGGAAGATTTAGAGAAGCTTACGGGGATCCACGCCCGCTGACCAACTACAACTGAAGACTACCTGCCGGGTGCTGATTAACTGCAACTGAAGACTACCTGCTGGGTGCTGTCGGCGGGCCGGCTTGTGGCTGCGGGCTTGGGCTCGGATTAAAGGGATGTCGCAGGGGACGGGAGTGAGCGCGATCTTCGGGAATGTCCGACTTCAAGAAGCTTCACGTCTGGCAAAAGGCGCATGCGCTTTCGCTCAGCATTGATCGCATGTGTAAGCGGATACGCGGCGCCCAATACGCCTCGCTCAGGAGTCAGATTTTCAGAGCCGCGATGTCGATTCCGGCAAACATCGCTGAAGGCAGGAGCAAGAACAGCGACAAAGATTTTGGCCGCTTCCTTGGCTACGCTCTTAGCTCTTGCTCGGAGGTAGAGCATCACCTGATCGTGGCACGGGACACCAAAGTCATTCCGGAAAGCGATTTTGTTTCGTCCATCAGTCAGACCATTACAGTGCGCAAAATGCTTTATGGCCTGCGGAATCGCCTTTCTGTCCCCGAGCGCGATTCGAAGGCGAGAAGATCCACGCCACAGAAAGGCCCGCAGCCAAAAGCCGGCCCGCCGACAGCCCCCGGCGGGTAGTCTTCAGTTGCAGTTGATCAGCCCCCGGCAGGTAGTCTTCAGTTGCAGTTTCAGATGTCTGTCGACAACGATGTCTGCGTCGGCGTCATCATCTCCGCGCCACTGTCAGTAATCGCCATGATGTCCTCGAGGCGGATGCCGAACTTCCCGTATTGGTAGATCCCGGGCTCGTCGCTGAACGTCATACCGGGCTGGAGTACCACCTGGCTGCCGCGCACCAGGTATGGCCACTCGTGGCCTTCCATGCCGATTCCGTGGCCGAGGCGATGGGTGAAGGTTCGGAAGTCCGGTCCGTAACCCGCATCGGTGACCACCTGACGCGCTACGGCGTCCACCTCTCCGCACTTCCTCCCCGGCGCGGCGTACGTCAACGCCCGCCGCTGCGCCTCCCGGACGATGTCGAACACCTTCTGCGCCTCCGGGACGGGCGAGCCAAAGACGGTGGTGCGTGTGATGTCGGACTGGTAACCGTGCACCGTGGTGCCACCGTCCATCAACACCACCTGGTTTTCCTCGAGCGCCCGCGGCTTGGGCAGTCCGTGCGGATATGCGGATGACTCCCCGAACAGCACGAACGCGCCACCGGGGTAGCCCAGCTTCGCGAACGCATCGGACACGTTCCGGGCAAGGTCCGCCTGCATCATCCCCGCGCGCAAAGTTTTGAGCGCGGCACGATACGCATCGACCGTGATCCGATTGGCGAATCGCATGATCTCGATCTCGTGCGCGGTCTTGACGCCACGGCATGCATTCGTGATGGCCTCACCGGTGCCGAGCGTGACCGCCGGCGCGGCGAGCGCCATCTCGTTGAACACGAAGGTGCGTGCGCTCCCGTCGACGGCGAGCTTGCCGGTCGCGACACCCCAATCCTTGAGGACTCTCGCGACGAGCGCCTCGGGACTCTGATCTTCCTGCCACACCCGTATCTCGAACCTTCCTTGCACCTGATCGGCGGCGCGCTGCTCCTCGAAAGCGGGCGAGACGACGACAGCTTTGCCGGTTTGCGGGAGGATGAAGGCGAAGAGGCGCTCGCTTCGTCCCCAGTCGATCCCCGAGAAATACATCATGTTCGGGCCTGGCTCGATCAGCATCGCGGAGTAGCCCAGATCCCTCATGAGGCGCTGCGCCTTGTCGCGTCGTTGGGCTCGCTCCGTCTCGATGATAGCTGCCGGGGCGTCCGTCGTGCGCGATTCGAGACGGGCGAGCTCGGGGGCGATCTCCCGCCGTCTTTCGGAAACCTCCTTGGCGCCAGCTTCGATCGGATCGAAGCCGAGTATGGCCGCGGCACCGGTGAGCGCCGCGCCGCGGTGAACGAATTCTCTGCGTTTCATGCGATCTTCTCAGTTAGGACGTTTGGCGGAAGACCGAATATGTAGGCTCGTCCGCGCGTTCGCGCGATGTCCACTTCCCAGTGCGAAAAACCCCCAAAACGCTGATAGAGGTATGGCACCCATCCCCCAATCAGGATGACATCATCCCGGTAAGGGCCGAGAGCCACAAGCACTCGTTGGAGCGCCATTGAGTAATCTGGTTGGTCCCCCATAGCGTGTCGTGGCTTTTGCAACCGTTCAGTCAAGGTCGTCCAGAATCCAGGGCAATTCACGCCGCAGAATGTACTCGGCTTGTTCTCTCCCCCTCGCGGGGTAATTCCAAAGGTCGAGGGCCAGCTGAAGGGTATCGACTACAGGGATTCCCGCGTGTCGATGGACATCCCTCCACAGTGACTCGCGATAGTAGGGTCGCATTAGAGTGACTCGTCCATCGGGGGCCGGGCGCCAATTCAGATCTGCAGAAAATCGTTCGAGAAGCGTGGCAGTCGGCACGTTGACATAGAGATGGATCTGATTCCAGGTCGCGTGCGGCGCAATCAGTGCAGCACCCGCGTGTAACGTAGCTGCCCAGGCTGTCGATGCGGACGGGAGCTTTCTCGGCAGCGCCCTGATGAATTCTTTCGGATCGCCCACGGGAGCCTGCACTGTGAGAGCGGGATTTCGGCTCCAATCGTAGACAGAAGTCCACGACTTGAAGAGCTCTCTGGGCCGGATTAGGGAGACTGCCGCGCTACGGCCCTGACGCGTCACGACAACCAGGTCGCGCTCTTCCAGCGCCCGGACAATCTTTGACGTGGTCCCAAGCGACACTTGAGCAATCGATGACAACTCGCGCACGCCCCACGACTGCCCGGGTGGATGCTTAAGAAGATACCGGCTGATGCGCGAAGCGCGATCGGCGAAGGGATCGACCGGATGCGACTGAACCGTCCTTGCGGGCCGCCGGCGGCGGACTTTTTTGTCGACCAGGAGACCGGGAGTTTCTACGAACACATGGCCTTGCAAGTCTATGAAACTCTGACCCTTGCTTCGCCACGCGGCGGCAGTCTGCGGCGCGACCCGGTTGGAGACAAAGACGAGCTTATCGCTGGTAGATCGTGCTACCTGCTCCGCGTCTTGAAACAGGACGAGCTTAAGATGGGGGTGATACCGCTGCTCGCGGAGGAATACCTGAACAGAAATGTCCGGAGGTCGGATCGACCGCGAACTCGTAGTTTGGATATTGGCGCTCTTGCCCAAGGCCTCGGTTAACAGGGAGACACCCTGCAAAAGAGTGCCAAATTTATTTGATTGTTCACTCATCGGCTATTGTTCACTCTAGGGTGAACATAGTGTATACGAGTGAACATAGCTAGTGTAACTTCGGACCTCCACGCCTGCCCTAGCTCACAGAAAAGGAGGAGACGAGGCGCTCGTGCTTCAGGGGGTCAGCCGATTCGCCAGCCCCACCGCGTCGAGCATGAAGGCATAGCGGAACGCTCGCTCGCAGCGCCGGTCCCTATTCCGCCTCGGCCTGCCGCGCTGTGGTGTAGACGTTTTCGGCATTGAGGTAGGCGATGACCTCGGGGTTGGTTTTGTCGCGAATCCAGAAGTAGTTGTCGATGCGGATGTCGCCGTGGAGGGTGTCGATGCGCGGTTTGATCGTCGCGGTAGGTGGGGTCAGATCCTGCGCGATCAGCCGGAACGGGTTAGTGACTCCTACTATAGATAAGACCGAGAGGGAGTTGACTAGAGATAAGACCGAGAGGGAGTTGACTAGACGGCGGGAAGAGCGCATGAAAGGCCCTGGCAGGGGGTCGATGAAGGCGGGTGGGCAGGATCGCGAGGCGTTGACACGCTCCGCAACGATATAGTACTACTTGGCATGCCCTCAGGAGCCATTATGCCTGACATGGGAACTTTGCGCGTAGACATCGACATCGAGAATCCCGCCCGTCCGGGCGAGAGACGAACGCTCAGGTCCGTGCTGGTGGACAGTGGCGCGGAACTGTCGTGGGTCCCCGCCGAGGTGCTCGAGTCACTGGGGATCGAGCGGTACAACAAGTGGCACTTCCGGCAAGCCGATGGCACCATTCTCGAGCGTTGGGCCGGCGCGGCGTTCATCTATGTCGCTGGCAAACGAACCACCGACGATGTCGTGTTCGGAGAGCCCGGCGACCTCGTGTTACTGGGCTCGCGTACGCTGGAGGGGCTCAATTTTCGGATAGAGCCGGTTACCAAACAATTGATCGACGCGGGCCCCGCGCCGGCTGCTGTGGCATAGCGAGCCGCCACTCCGTAGGACATTGATGAACTGCAACTGAAGACTACCTGCCGGGTGCTCACGGCGGGCCGGCTGAGAGCTACGGGCTAGCTACAATGCGCGAGGTTTCCGCCCGCAGCCAAGAGCCGGCCCGCTGATAGCCCCCGGCAGGTAGTCTTCAGTTTGCAGTTCCCCTACTCCGCCTCCGCCTCCGGCTTGTGCGCGGCCTGCAGCTTCTGCTGGAGCAGCGGCGGCGCGGGCTCGTAGTGGCTGAACTCGAAGTTGTAGGAGCCGCGGCCGGCGGTGATTGACTTGAGGCGCGCGGGGAATTGCTCGAGCTCGGAGAGCGGTGCCTGCGCGGTGATCTGCAAGACGCCGGGCCGCGGCGAGTCGGAGCCCCTGATCTGGCCGCGGTGGGCGGAGAGCTCGCCCGCGATGTCGCCCATCTTCTCTTCGGGCGCGACGATATCGACGTTGACGATCGGCTCGAGCACGATCGGCCGCGCCTTGGCGAGCGCGTCGAGGAATGCCTTGCGGCCGGCGGACATGAAGGCGACGTCCTTCGAATCCACCGGATGGGTCTTGCCGTCGTAGACGATGACGCGTACGTCCTGCAGCGGGAAGCCGGCGACGAAGCCGGTCTCGAGGACGTGGCGCACGCCTTTCTCGACCGACGGGATGAACTGTTTGGGGATCGTGCCGCCCTTCACGGCGTCGACGAACTCGAAACCCTTGCCGCGCGGCAGCGGCTCGACCCTCAGGAAGACTTCACCGAACTGCCCGGCGCCGCCCGTCTGCTTCTTGTGACGGCTGTGACCCTCGGCCTTGGAGACGATGGTCTCGCGGAAAGGGACCGACGGCGGGTGCGTGTCGAGCTCGATCTTGTACTGCGAGGCCATTTTATCGAGGATCGCCTTGAGGTGCATCTCGCCGAGGCCCCGCATCACGGTCTCGTTCGTTTGCGAGTTGTGCTCGATGCGGAAGCAGGGATCCTCGGCCGCGATCTTGTGGAGCACGTCGGACACCTTCTGCTCGTCCTGGCGCTTCTTCGGCATCACAGCGAGACCGAAGACGGAAGTCGGCAGCTCGAGCGCTCGCGCGTGCAGGTGAGCGTCCTCGGGCGAGTCGTGCAGAATTTGGTCGAACTGGATCTCCTCGATCCTGGCGATGGCGCAGATGTCGCCGGGAATGGCCTCCTCCACGTCGGTCTGCGTTTTTCCGCGCAGCATGTAGAGGTGCGCAGGCTTGATGGGCTTCCGACCTTCGCCGATGTAGAGCTGCATGTTCGGGGTCATGCGCCCCTGGTGCACGCGGAACACGGCGACGCGGCCGATATAGGGATCCGTCTCGATCTTGAAGACGTGCGCGAGGACGTGCTTGCCAGGATCCGGAATCGCCGTGAGCTCCTTCGGCTCGCCATCGCCCGAGGGCGTGCTCACATACACGGGCGGATTCCCCTCGGTCGGATTCGCCAGCAGCTTGACGATGACTTCGAGCAGCTCGGCGATGCCGGCGCCGGTTTTGGCGGAAGTGAAGACCACCGGAATCAAATGCCCCTCGCGTAGCGCTCGCTCGAGGGGCTCGTGTAGTTCTTCGGGCGTGACTTCGCCCTTTTCGAGGTACTTCTCCATGAGATTTTCGTCGACCTCGACCACCTGCTCGATGAGCGCGCGGTGCGCTTCCTCGACGGAGGAGAAGTCGGCCTCGCCGGAGGGCGCGAAGAAGCAGTCGGAGACCTTGCCGCGATTGCCCGCCGGAAGATTCAGTGGGAGGCATTCCTTGCCGAACGTCTGCTGGATGCGCTCGAGCAGATCCTCGCAATCGACGTTCGCGCCGTCGATCTTGTTGACGACGATCAGGCGGTCGAGCCCGCGCTTCTGCGCGTACTGCATGAAGCGGCTGGTCATCATCTCGATGCCGTTCTGGGCGTTGATCACGATCGCCGCGGTCTCCACCGCCGCCAGCGCGGGAAGCGCGTGGCCGGCGAAGTCCGGGTAGCCCGGAGTGTCGAGCAGGTGGACGCGGGTC
>JALYKM010000012.1 GCA_030774785.1 Gemmatimonadota bacterium | reverse complement strand
GTCACACGCATCGATCCAAGCTGGGCGGCGATGCCCGAGCCGACTCTACCCGCCACCATCAGCCCCGCCAGCACCGGACCGAGCTCGCGTACCATCGACCCCGCGATCACCTTGCCTATCAGAGCCTGCTGCCCCAACGCTTGAAGCTGAACGGACATCTGGAGGGCGAGCACCATTCCGGTGAAAAAGCCGGTGAGGAGGACGATCCCGAGAGATCCCACACCAATCACGTCCATCTGTTGGAACAGATCCGCCGCATAGAAAGGCTTGACGAAGATGAAGCCGAGCGCCTTCCCCGCCAAAGTGAAGAATTCCTGCAGCGAATAGACGCCGCGCTTCGCCGCGTCGTTGAACCTTTCTAGAATCAAATGATCGATGTGAGGGAAGAGCGGAGCGTATCCCCAAACCCGCTGCTGAGGCAAGGGGTATGCCTCGTTTGCCCCTCCCAGTGAGGGCATTTAACTTCCTGCGGCACATGATCGAGACAATCTCGCGGGACCGATTGATAGACCTGCTCAACGCGGGCGCGGACCAGCGCGTGGCAATCGTCGGTGACGCCATGCTCGACGTGTACCTGCGGGGGGATGTCGACCGGATATCTCCCGAAGCCCCGGTGCCGGTGGTGCGTGTTCGGGAGAAGGAGCTGGCTCTGGGCGGCGCCGCCAACGTGGCACAGAACGTCGCCGCGATCGGCGCGCAGTGCACTCTGGTCTGCGCAGTCGGCGAAGACGCCGAAGGCCAGGTAGTCAAATCAATGCTGCGCGAGATTGGCGCGGATTCGCGGTCGATCGTGACGGTGCAGCGTCGCACGACGACGAAGACGCGCATTCTCGCCAGGTCACAGCAGATCGTGCGCTTCGACGAAGAGGAAGATGCGGACATCCGTGGCAGCGAGGTGGAGCGTCTGCTGGCGGCTGCCCTCGACGCGATCGATGCGGCGGACGCGCTGGTCTTCGAGGACTACAACAAGGGCGTGCTGACCCCGGCCCTGATAACGCCACTCATGCAGCACGCAAAGTCCCGCGAGCTGCCAACAGTCGTGGATCCCAAGTACAGGAATTTCTTCGCCTACGCCGGCGCCACCATCTTCAAGCCGAATCGACGCGAGCTGGAGTCGGCGCTCGGAGCGGCCATGGATCTCGAGCACGTCGAGGCTCTCCCCGAAGCATTGCGCCGGCTTGGCGTCGAGCACCTGCTGCTGACGCTCGGAGAAGCAGGAATGGCCCTCATTGCCGCCGACGGAGAGGTCGGCCGAGTACCGACAACGGCGCACGAGGTTTACGATGTAGTGGGGGCCGGCGACACCGTGACGGCGTATCTCGCTACAATGCTCGCCGGGGGCGCGACACCGGCGGAGGCCGCGGTCATCGCCAACTTCGCCGCGGGCGTGGAGGTTGCGAAGCTTGGCGCCGCTACGGTGAGCATCGACGAGGTCATCGAAGCTTATGACCTGTTCGGTGCCGCCGGCGCCCCCACGGCGTAGCGATCAATTCTGAGCCAGGAGAAGTGTTGCGGTATATAGAGAGAAGCATCGTCGCGCTTAGCGTGTGGACGGTGGCTGTGAGCGCTGTCGCCGGCTCGCAGACTCCGTTCGAGCCAGGAGCGACGCCGACTACGATCGCAAGGAATCCCACTGACTCCGCCGCCGCCGCCGATAGCTCGGCCCGGAAAACAATCCCGACGGGCTGGCCCGAAATACTTGAACTGCCGCCCGTTACGGCTTCGAATCAGCAATGTGCACTCTCGCCGAGCCAACTCGGTGCCGTGCGAGCGGGAGTTGGGACTGGCTTCATCGCCGGCAATGCGTACCTGTATCACTACTTCAAGAAGGCGTGGTGGTCGGGCGAGCGCGCACAACACTTCTTCTTTCACGCCGACTGGGATCAGGAGTTCCGCGACCAGGACAAGTTCGGGCACATGCTGGGCGGCTATCACCTCGCCCGGATCGGCTACGCCGGATTGAGGGAAGCGTGTGTGTCGGAGAAGAAGGCAATCGCCTGGAGCGCGGCGTATGCGGCCCTGTTTCAGCTCCAGATCGAGATCTTCGACGGAAGGTTCGTGAAGTACGGCTTCTCTTATGCCGACATGATCGCCAACACCGCTGGCCAGGCGATGGCCGTCATGCAGGAGCTGAATCCGGCGCTGAACGCGATCAAGCCGACATTCTCCTATCACAGGACGCGCGCTCTCAAGAACGGCGCGAACGGTTCGGAGCTCCGCACCTCGATCGATTATTCCGGGCAGACGTACTGGTTCTCGGCTGACATGTCGCAGCTTCTGCCTAATGCCGCGAAGCAGTACTGGCCTTCGTTCATCCGATTGTCGGCTGGTCATTCGGTGACCGACTGGATCAATCCAGAGACTAGTGAGGCGCAGAGAGCTAAACGGAGGATCGTTCTCTCGCTTGATTTTGATCCGGAGAAGCTCCCTGGTAACGCGCCCATCTGGAGATCGATCAAGCATACGCTCAGCTACTACCACTTTCCGGCGCCTGCGCTGGAGCTGACGCCGAAGCTGCATCTCACGCCGTGGTACAGGTGAGTAGTCGCTCTCGGCGTCGAGGCGCGGTTTTTGTTCTTGCCGCTACGGCTTGCCTGGTCGCCGCCCCGACGGGCGCCAGCGCGCAGGCTTCGGCGTATGTGCCGCTGGATGACATCGCGTACACATACATCGATGCGTTGATGGCGCGCGGGTCGTTCAGGGAGCTTTCGGTGCTGGAGCGCCCCTTCACCGAGCGTGCGCTCCGTGTCGCGATCGACTCGGCTCGTGCACGGGAGCCCGGACCCGTCGTCAGCTCGTATCTCGACGCTCTGTACGAGGCGGTCGAGAAGTACGCCGTGCGTCCCGGCGATTCCGACACGCTGGCCGCGCAGACATTTCGCTCGCGTTTCACGGGCGACGTATATCTGACGTCGCAGACGTCTGGACGCCGCGAGTTGATGCTGTCGGATCGCAAACGAGTAGCTCGGCCAGGTGGGTCCATCAGGCTGGTGATGGGCGGTGGTCCGGTCACCGGATTCATCCGCACGCTCATCGATTCACGACTCAACGTCGATCCGGAGTTCGCCGGACGCCAGGACAGGAAGCTCGCGGGACGCACTGAGGACGGCTACGTCAGCGGGCAGTGGAAATACGGCGAGCTGTCGTTCGGCCGAGTGGGACGAAACTGGGGACCGCCAACGCTGTACGGACTCCAGCTCGGGAATTACGCGTATACCTACGATCATCTTTACGGGAGGATCGGAACTGACAAGTTGCACTTCTCGACCGTGATTGCCCGACTCGACGATTTCCCGCAGACCGGCGGTGTCGACGTTCAGAGATATTTTTCGATCCATCGGCTGGCGCTTCGTCGCGGGGCTTGGGAAGTGGCCGGAAATGAGAGCTATTTGTATACGGGGCCCGGGCGCGGATTCGAGCCCAGTCTCGCGAATCCGTTCAACATTTACTCCCTCTCGTGGCGCAACGAGAAGGAGGATGGAAACCTCGGGCTTGGTGGTGAGATTGCGTATCGCTCGCGCAAATTCGGCACCCTCGCCGGACATCTCTTCATCGACGATCTCCAGATCGACCGTTGCAATCCGAACTGCAGCGAGCCGTCGTCGTACGGGCTGACGCTCGCGGCCGAAGGCTTGCCGATGGGCGGAGACCAGCGCTGGTTCACGTCGTATACCCGCGTCTCCTACCTCGCGTATCGCACACCTACTCCGGCGGAGACCTACGACGTGTTCGGAGTGGGATTGGGGCGTGGCTTCAGCGACTACGACGAAGTGAAGCTGGGAGCCGATCTGGCGGTGGTGCCGCGGATTCCCTTGCGGTTGTACGTTGCACACCGTCGCCAGGGCGAGGGAGACTACCGCGCGACCTACCCCGTCCCTGCAGACTACGCAGCGACGCCGGCAATATTCGGAGGCGTCGTGATGGGGGTGACCCGATTCGGGTTGAGCGGCGCATCACGCTGGCGCGATTTCGAGCTGGGAGGCGATGTCGGTCTCAACCACGTGACGAACGATTTGCATGTCGTGGGAGTTTCACGGACGTCGTTCGAGGGTAGGCTGAAGGTCGCGATCGAGCCACGGTGGAGTGTTTCGTTTTGATGCCCCCGTTGATACTTTCGTAGCCGGGGCCCTTAGCTCAGTCGGTTAGAGCAGCGGACTCATAATCCGACGGTCGCAGGTTCGAGTCCTGCAGGGCCCACTTGCGTCTACCGCTAAAGCGGTTTGTGGTATAAAGTTGTAAGTTCTGTCCGGCAGGCTTCCGCACTGGGGCGCGGGGGCTTTTTTAATCGGTCGCGTAGCTCAGCTGGTTAGAGCGCTGCTTTCACACAGCAGAGGTCCGGGGTTCGAGTCCCTGCGCGACCATTCCCAACCGCATCACTTCTCTCGACAAACCGAATGACAGTCACGAAGCTCAGCTCGCTTCTTCTGATCGCTGGCCTCTTCGCTTTCGCACCGGTGGCATCTGCCCAAAATCCGAGCACCGCGCAGGCGCAGCAGATGCTGCAGAATAATCCTGCCTTGCTCCAGCAGCTTAGACAAAAGATCCTCACGAGTGGACTCACGCCCGATCAGGTACGGGCAAGGCTGAGAGCCGAGGGCTATCCGGAGAACCTCCTTGACGCCTATCTGCCCGGAGGTACCGCAACCCCCGACAACGCCTCCTCACCGGAAGAAGTGTTCTCCGCGATTACCAAACTTGGAATCGCTGACACAGCGGAGGTAGACCTGCTTCGCTGCGGAATCGACGCCGACTCGCTCGTAATCCCCGATACTCTTCCCAACGGGCTGATTGACACCACGCAGAACGCGAGACGACGCGTCAACCAGAGGGCGTTGCTCCGGGCGCAGTGCATCGCGCAAGAGGATTCGCTCACTCGCGGTCTCAAGAATGGTGCAGCCGCCGACAGCGGCTTCGTGATCTTCGGACTCGATTTCTTCCGCAATAGATCAACCGCGTTCAATCCCAATCTTTCGGGACCGGTCGACGCGAATTACCGCATCACTCCGGGCGATCAGCTCGCCCTCATTCTAACCGGCGACGTCGAGCAGTCCTACCAGCTTCCTGTCAGCCGGGAAGGGGTCATCGTCATTCCGCAAGTCGGCACGATTTATGTGAACAATTTGACGATGGCCGACCTCGAGAACGCCTTATACTCCCGGCTCGGCCGCGTGTACTCGGGAGTGCGTCGTGGCCCCGGAGCGACGACGCATTTTTATGTGACGCCGGCACGACTGGGGAGCAATCAGATCTACGTTACTGGCGACGTATTGAGACCCGGCAGCTATCGCATCTCGAGCGCCGCCACCGCTCTCACCGCCCTTTACGCCGCGCTCGGACCGTCGGATAACGGCAGCCTCCGGCAAATTCTCATTCGCCGAGGAGCGGCCGCGGATACTCTCGACGTCTACGATTACCTGTTGAACGGCAACACTACGCACGACGTGAGGCTGAACAACGGTGACCTCGTGTTCGTTCCGATTCACGGCGCGCGCGTCCGCATCCTCGGCGAAGTAGCCCGACCCGCAACCTACGAGATTCGGCCGAACGAGACCTTGGCCGATGCGCTTCGGTTCGCGGGTGGATTTACCGCGACGGCCGCACGCCAGCGGGTTCAGATCGAGAGAATCGTTCCTCCGTCTCAGCGCGCACCAGGCGGTCGCGACCGGACCGTCACCGAGATTGTCTCCGACGCTTTTACTGCTGGGACAGGGCCGACAGTGCCTGTCCTTCCTGGCGATGTGATTCGGGTATTCTCGGTCGCATCGCGTGTGCGCAACAGGATCCGCGTGAGCGGGGACGTCTGGTCCCCCGGAAGCATTGGCATCGCGCCTGGCATGCGACTATCCGACGCGTTGCGTCTCGCCGGTGGAGTGAGGCCTGATGTCTACCTCGGTGAGGTGCTAATCAGCCGTACACAGCCGGATTCGTCACACATCCAGCTTCGCGCAGCCTTGCGCGACACTGCCGGCGCGGTGATCAACGACATTCCGTTGCAGGAAGACGACGAGGTGAGGGTATTCTCCCTGTCAGAGTTCCGTCCGACGCGGTACGTCGCGATCAACGGTGCTGTGCGCAAGAGCGGTCAGTTTCCGTACAGAGAAGGAATGACCATCCGCGACCTCGTTCTGCTGTCGGGCGGTCTCGACCAGAGTGCGTATCTCAACGAGGCGGAAGTCGCGAGACTCCCGGAGAACCGCGCTGGTGGAGT
>JALYKM010000011.1 GCA_030774785.1 Gemmatimonadota bacterium | reverse complement strand
TGCCGATGTTGACGACGACGATGTTGCCCTGCGGATCGAGAGCGATGCCGTTGGGCGCGCGTAGCGGCGCACCCTGCACGAAGATCGACGCCGTGCCGTCCGGTGTGATCTTCCAGACCTGCCAGGTCGCGGGATCCGGATTGGCGCCACGATCGCCGGTCTGGGTGGCGTAGATGGTGCCGTCGTCCGCGACCTCTATATCGTTGAACCAGGTGGAACGCTCCACGCGGAACTCGCCCGCCGGCGCACCCGTCCGCATGTCGAACCGGCGAATGACGGCGACACTCGGCTCGTTCAGGGTCGTACCGCCGTCACGGTCGGCGACGTACAGCATGCCGTTCGCGATGTCGCTGCCGAGGGGCTCGTTCAACACGAGCGGCGGCGTCAGGTTGCCTCGATCGGCAGGGGCTTGCACGCCGATCCATCGCGCCGTGTGCACCGACCCGTCGTGGTTGATGAACGAGATCCACGCGTTGTTGACTTGAACGTTCTGCGGAACGCCACGGTTCGGTACCACGATGACGCCACGGTCAGCATCGTACGAGCAACTCTCCGCGGAGTAGATGGCGCCGTAGACTTTGACGTTCGACGAAATCCCTTCGAAGGCTCCGTCGGTGGGCGGCTCGACGGGCAGACCGAGACGGTTCCCGACAAAGAAGGGCCGCGGTCCCTGCGGTTGCTGCGCGAGCGTCTCGCCAGGAGCTATGCCCATGACCAGGGCGGCTGCGCCGGCGAGGAGCGCGACTTGTTTCATCTGCGATCCCTCCGTTGATGTCCCGTCAGAACACGAGCGTCTGAATGGAATGGGGTAAGCTGGTGACTTCCGCGGCGTTGCCGTCCAGCCAGAGAAAATAGGAGACCTTTTGATCGGTCTTGTTCATTACCACCACCGACACTTTCCCATCAGGATTGATGAAGGCGGTGGAAAGCAGCGCACTTCTGCTGGGTGAGCTGGCGATTCTCCTTGCGCCCGGGCGGACAAACTTTGAAAAGTGTCCGATGTAGTAGTACGAGTTCGTGTAGATCAGCTCACCGGTTTTCGTATCCGCGTGAACCGGGGCGAAGCAGAAGTTCCCGACGTGATTTGGCCCACCTTTTTCATCCAGCAACACGTTCCAGTCCGTCCAGCCGACAGCACCGTCGTTGAAGTCGTTGATCAAGGAGCGTCCGTAGAACTCGCCCAATCTCCAGTTGTGGATATCCTCGGCCTTGAAGGAATCGACAGTGCCTTCGGTAAAGATCAGGGGCTTGTTCGGGAAAGTCTCGTGCACGAGCCTGACGTTGTCGAACATCATGTCGCCACCGCTCCACGGCTCGTACCAGTGATACCCGATGCCCCACACATATTGGGCGGCTTTGGGATCGGCGAGGATGGTGCTGACTCTCTGATAGATCAGGTCGCGGTTGTGATCCCAGGCGATGATCTTCTTGTTACCCAGCCCTTCCCTCTTCATCGTCGGGCCGAGGTAGTTTTTGAGGAAGTCTCTCTCCTCTTCCGCGGAGTAGATACAAGACTCCCATCTCTGCGTCGCCATGGGCTCGTTCTGAACGCTGATGCCCCAGATGGGTATTCCTTCCCGCTCGTATGACTTGATGAACTTCGTGTAGTAGTTGGCCCAGGACTGATAGAACTCCGGTTTCAGTTTTCCACCGTGAAGCATGTCATTGTTGGTCTTCATGAATGCCGGTGGACTCCATGGGCTGCCAAAGAGAGCGAGTTTCACCCCGGCAGTGGCCAGCGCCTGTTTGATAAAGGGAATGCGGAATTGCTTGTCGTGGTTGACGCTGAAGGACTTGAGCTCCTTGTCGCCTTCGTTGACATAGGTGTAGCTGCCGGATGAGAAATCGCAGCTGTGAATGTTGGTTCTTCCCAGCGTGTAACCGATGCCTTTGTTGACATCGAAATAGGCATCCAGAATTTCCCGCTGCTTGGCTGACGGCAGTTTTGCAAACGTCTCTGCGGAGGCATCCGTGAGTGCGCCGCCGATGCCTAAGATCGTTTGAGATCTCTTTGAGGGATCGACAAAAACACAGATCTGGGTCTCCAGAGGCTGGCCCATAGGCTTGAATGTCAGCTTGTCGGTGGCAGAGAGCCGGTAATTGGTTTGGTCGGCGGTGGTGTAGACCGCTACCTCTCTCGCCTCGATGCTTCCGTCGATCTCGGGCGGCTCCGGAGTCTCGGACGGTTGCTCATATATCCCCGACGCCGGCTTTGTTTTCCCCAACACCAATGCCGAAGATGACGCTACCAGGAAACCACGGCGATCGATTTTCATAGTCGGTGAGTTTGAGATTCGACAGCGGGTCACCAAGCATGTAGTTGTTCTCGGCCAAGAGCAACTGGCCACTACTCACGCTCATCGAACCACTCAAATCGATATGCGACGGAGTTGTTGCAGCTCCGCAGCCGTAAGGTATCGATAATCGACTACGGTCGACGATATGGGCACGTGACGTGCGTTCTATGGATTAGATGGGAAACGAATCATCCGTCGTTTCGGAACAGATCGAGCGGAGGCAGAAGCTTGTCTTGGGCTTTCACGGAGTGCGGTATCAAGTCAGAGACGTAGCCCGTGCCGTCGACTTTTACACAAAGGAGCTGGGCTTCAAACTGGAGCATCAACAATTACCGGCCTTTGCGACGGTGTCGATCGAAGGTGTGAAGCTTCTGCTCAGCGGGCCAGGCGCGTCAGGTTCGCGCCCTATGCCGGACAGCCGTCAGCAAGCACCTGGCGGGTGGAATCGGATCGTTCTCCAAGTCGCCGATCTTCCCGCGCGGATCACGGCGCTGAAGAACGCAGGACTACGGTTTCGCAACGAAATGGAAGTCGGTCCCG
>JALYKM010000010.1 GCA_030774785.1 Gemmatimonadota bacterium | reverse complement strand
ATGAGTGGTCGCACTGCGGATGACTTGACGCGGATCACCGAACTCTGGGACGTGAATCGCGTTACGATAGGGGCTTTGACGCAGGCATTGCCGGGAGGGCTTCTGTCATATGACCCTGCAGCAGACGGCTGGTTCGAAGACCCGATCTTTTACCGCGATGGAAAGCTTCTTCTCGGTGTGCTCTCACACGAGGCTTTCGCGATTATGAGAATGTCAGATCTCGAAGCCGCACAATTCTCTGCAGCTCGGTTTCGCAGTCACGATTCATTGCCACGGCTAGGCTAATGACAACCGGCCTGCCGCTGAGGCTGTCGGTGCATGCTGGAGGAATGTCCGGCCGCGTCGTGTGATGCAGCTCGACCGGATTGCGCCATTCCGCAGAACCGGACAAATTTGCGACGCGGCCCAATTCATCCGGACGAGTGGCCCCGAGGACCCGCGATCATAGCTGCGGGCGCATCGCCGATAGTGCGCTCTGCAGCAGACCTCTCACGCAAGCCGAGGGAATCGACATGGTAATGCCTCTCCGGGATGATGATACGGACCGCCGTACCGTTCCGATCGTCACCTACGCGCTCATCGCGGTAAACATTCTCATCTGGCTGATCGAGCTCGCCCGCGGCGAGAAGTTCATCAACGGATACAGCACCGTTCCGTTCGAGATCACCCACGACACCGACCTGGTGGGCATACAGACAATTCATGCCGGCGGCCAGAACATCCCCATCCATCTCTATCCGGGCCCGACCCCGATCTACCTGACGCTGCTCTTCTCCATGTTCATGCACGCGTCCTGGCTGCACATCGGCGGTAACATGCTCTATCTCTGGATTTTCGGCGACAACATCGAGGACCGGATCGGTCACGTGAAGTTCCTCGTCTTCTACCTGATCTGTGGGCTCGCGGCCAGCGCCGCCGACATCTTGTTCAAGACCGACTCGATCATCCCCAGTCTCGGCGCCTCCGGAGCGATCGCGGGGGTGCTCGGGGCGTATCTCGTGCTCTTTCCGAAACGGAAGGTCAAGGTTCTGATGGCTCGGCAGGTCGTCAACATGCCGGCGTTCATGGTGCTCGGGCTCTGGATCCTGCTTCAGATATTCAGCCAGATCAGCGTCGTCGGCGGCGAGGCGGGAGGCGTCGCCTACATGGCGCACATCGGCGGGTTCGTCGCGGGTGTTGCCCTCATCTTTCTGTTGGGAGGCAGACGCGCTCCGCCGCCAAGGGAGGTGTTGCCGGGAGGAATGGCATCCGGATCGGGTCCGGCAGGCGGAGGATTACCACTCGGATAAAGGGTGGTCGCCACCCGCCGTAGCGGAAACTGCGGCGGCCGCCGCAAACATCGGTCTGCTTATCGCTGCGCTCAGGGGTGACACTTGAGCGGGGGTTTGTGATCAGCGCGCTCGTGGTCTAACATACGTTGCAGCTGACCAGCAAATTTCCGATGCATCTTCGACGCAGTTCGCCTTTTCGATCTATCGCACCGACACATGACCGACCCAAACAAGCCCATTGTCCCGTGGACCGCCTCGCGTAGCGCGAAGGAGAAGAACGTCATACAGCGCGCGGTCACCGCACTGCTGGATCAGCTCGCGCCCGAACGCGTTCTGAAGCGCGGCGATCACCTTGTGGCCGCGGTCGAACAACACCGAACGCCAAACGGGTGCGTGCTTCAGGCGCCGACGGCGGCGGTGAGCGTGTCGTGGTTTGCCGCGCCGGGAAAAGGTGCACCTCTGGGCGAGTTGCACGTAATCGTCTGGAGCGGCACCGTGTCACGTCGCGGCACAGCCAATAGTCCAGATGGTGCCAAGATAGTGAAGGAGCTGGTCTTGCGCCCGATCGAGGCGCCGCTGGACGATTGCGTGTGGCGCTCCGCCGACGGGACAGAATTTGATACTCCTGCCCTGGCGGCGCGCTGCATCGCACTCCTGGAGGAACAGATCAAGGCGACACTTTGATCGCAGAAGGCGATCAGGCGCCCAGTTTCTCGCTCGAGGCCGACGACGGCAGCATCGTGACGCTCGATTCCCTCGCTGGAAAGAACGTCGTGCTCTTCTTCTATCCCAAGGACAACACATCCGGGTGAACGAAGGAAGCGTGCGAGTTTCGCGACGCCTTTCCCCGGTTCGGGGAAATCGATGCGGTGGTGATAGGAGTGAGCCCGGACAGCCTCGAGTCACACCGCAAATTCAAGCAGAAATACGAGCTCCCATATCGACTCCTGTCAGACGAGGGTCACCGGCTCGCCGGCGCCTTCGGAATCTGGAAGGAGAAATCCCTGTACGGACTCAAGTTTATGGGAGTCGAGCGTACGACGGTGATCATTGGCCGCAACGGGCGGGTCGCGCGAATCTTTCCCAGGGTCAAGATTCCCGGACACGTTCAGGAAGTGGAAAGAGCGCTGCGCGAGATCGAGTGATTCAGCCGCATCGGCAATCGAGTGGACTGCCAGCATGACGAACGACGGATCGAAATTGGGGGAAGAAATTCTCGAGGTCCCGGTCGAAGCATCACCCGTAAAGTCATCCGGCGATCGTACCGCCGACGAACTGCGAGGATTCGGCCCCCTCGGAATCCTCGCGATCCTGGTCATAGCCGCCGGCAATCTCGTCGTTCTTCCGCTCAGCGCAGTTTTTGTGCTGGTGTGGGCCTGGCGATCCCGCACGCCATGGCGCGATATCGGTTACGTCCGCCCCACGAGCTGGATCCGGACCGTGGCCGTCGGCATCGTTTTCGGGATCGCGCTCAAATTCCTGATGAAGGCGATCGTGATGCCGCTCCTCGGCGCGCCTCCAATAAATCAGGCCTACCACTACCTGACGGGAAACCCCGCCGCGCTGCCAGGAATGCTCTACGCGACGACGATCGGCGCCGGATTCGGAGAAGAGACCGTCTTCCGGGGGTACATGTTCGAACGCCTCGGCAAGCTTTTCGGAGCCGGCGCGTGGACCAAGACAATAATCGTGCTCCTCGCCGCAGGATCGTTTGGCCTGGTGCACTACCCTGATCAAGGGCTGGCGGGCCTCGAACAGGCCACGATCGTCGGGCTGGTGTTCGGCACGATCTTCGCCCTCACGGGCCGGATCTGGATGCTGATGTTTGCGCACGCCGCGTTCGACCTGACCGCGCTCGCGATCATCTACTGGAATCTCGAATCCGAGGTGGCTCACCTCGTCTTCAAATAGGAGGAGGTCAAGCTGATGCCTGGCGCGTTCATGCACCCTTCATTGCGCCAGCTGCTACTCGCGATCGTCTTAATTGGAATCGTGGGTCTCGAAGTGGAGCTCGCGCTCCTCCGGCACGCCGAGTCTGTCACGCAGTGGATTCCGCACGTCGCGCTGATGATTGGCTTGCTCAGCACCGCGGCCGTTTACTTTCGACCTGGTGCGCTGACGCTAAGAGCTTTTCAGGTGGTCATGCTGGTCTTCCTTGTTGTCGGAATGCTGGGGGTGTACCTGCACTATCGGGGCAACGTCGAGTTTGCGCTCGAGCGCGATCCTTCGCTCACAGGGGCGAATCTGATTTGGAAGGCTCTGCGCGGCGCGACTCCTTCGCTGGCGCCGGGAGCGCTGGCTCAGCTCGGCCTACTGGGACTCGTGTATACCTACAGGCATCCGGCATTCGACAGAAGCAGCGCACACGAGCGTGAGCGAGTAGACTAAATGGCAAGTCTCGCGACATCACTCCGACTTCGCGCCGCATGGCGCCCAACCAAACCGGGGAACCCTCAATGAACCGTTTCACTGCCCTGCCGACCCTGATCTCGCTCTCCGCTGTTGTCGCTCTCATGGCCTGCAGCTCCGACTCCAACAAGGCGGCCGATACCACTGTAGCGGTCGCCGATACCGCCATGGCTCCTGCGGCGCCCGCATCCACGACGCCGTCCGCAAGCAGCACAGACGCAAGTGGAGCGGCGATCGTACCGATCAACATCAACACCGCTACCGACGCCGAGATTCTTCGCATCCCGGGAGTAGGCCAACGGATGTTGCGTGAGTTCAAGGAATACCGCCCTTACACCTCCATCGAGCAGTTCCGGCGCGAGATCGGAAAGTACGTGGATAAAGCCGAAGTGACGCGTCTGGAGAAGTACATAGTCATCAAGTAGCGTAAACCGCTAAGGCTTCGCGGCCTCGCGCTGCAACGCCGCCTCCAGGTTAGCGAGCAGATCGCGCGTGCCGCGCTCGCGATCTGGAGGATTGTGGTAGCCATCCAGAAAGACGCCCTGCTCGGTGAAAACGAGACGCGTGCCCGCTCTCGCGGGCTTGAACTCCACGGTCGCGAGCGAGACCGATATTCGCTTGTCGTCCATGTGCATGTCATAGGTGGAGATGATGCGCTCAATGGCGAAAGTCGCGTGATGCGTCGATCGTTTGGTCATGATTTTCTCCGTTGATTTAATCGGTCATGTGCTGGAGCATGGGTGTCAAGATTATGGAGAGGCCCGTTAGATTCCTCGGGGCAACCATCCAATAAAAAAAAACCGGAGGAGCTTCCTCATGTGTCGGAATATCAAGACGTTGGCCAACTTCCAGCCGCCCGCGACATCGGATGAAATACGAGCCTCGGCGCTTCAGTTCGTCCGGAAACTGAGTGGTGCGACGCATCCATCCCGCGCCAACGAAGCGGTGTTCAACCGTGCGGTCGACGAAGTAACAGCCGCGGCCGAGTGCCTTATCCAATCCCTCCAAATCAAGGCCCCGCCGCGAAGCCGCGAAGAAGAAATGCGCAAAGCCCGGGAGCGCACACAGAAGCGTTTCGCGTAGCCGGGCATTCGGCGCGATCGCGCAAGCCACCTGGGTGATTGGGCCCGACCAAGGGCGCGCTCGACCCCTGCGAAAAAGAATCGGTTCGGCCTGTCGATTGCGCCGAATCTCGTTCGACGTGTAAGTAGAGGCCCGGTTCAGCCGGTCGAGATCGCCCCGGAACCGGGGCCCGAACCCAAACCTAGAGGAACACGACAATGCGATTCATGGTGATAGTGAAAGCCGACAAGACCTCGGAGGCGGGCACCCTCCCAGACGAGAAGCTCCTGGCCGACATGGGAAAGTTCAACGAAGAGCTGGTGAAAGCCGGCGTGCTGCTCGCAGCCGAGGGGCTCCAACCCAGCTCGAAGGGTGCGCGGGTGAGATTTTCGGGAGATAAGCGGACCGTGATCGACGGACCGTTCTCCGAGACGAAGGAGCTGATCGCCGGCTACTGGCTATTTCAGGTGAAGTCGCTCGCGGAGGCGATCGAATGGGTCAAGCGCAGCCCCAATCCGTTCCCCGGCAAAGAGTCGGAGATCGAGATTCGCCAGGTGTTCGAGGCCGACGACTTCGGCGCCGAGTTCACTCCAGAGCTGAGGGAACAGGAAAAGCGGGTCGGCCAGCAGATGACCGCGAATGCGAAGCGGGAGTCAGAACGGCCTGAAGCTCGATGAAACGAGAAGGACGCCGATTCGAACGCTCATCGTAGACGGCGTTCCTCGCGACGCGTAACCCTGCGCGCAATCCGAGGCCAGCCTTGCACCGGCGGAGGAAGATGCTCTGATTGGTAGCCGTAATGGCTACCGATACACACCGCGCGATCGAGGCAGTCTGGAGGATCGAGTCCGCCAAGCTCATCGCCGGCATCGCGCGAATCGTGCGCGATGTCGGTGTGGCTGAGGATCTCGCTCAGGATGCGCTCGTCGCGGCTCTCGAGCAGTGGCCGGCATCGGGCGTCCCGGACAATCCCGCCGCGTGGCTCATGGCAACCGCAAAGCATCGCGCCATCGACCAGCTGCGCCGGAAAACCCGACTGGAGCGCAAGCACGAGCAGCTTGGTCACGAGATCGAGGCGCTGCAGGAGATGGCCGTGCCGGATCTCGACGCCGCAATCGACGATTACATCGGCGACGATCTCCTGCGCCTCGTGTTCATATCCTGCCATCCGGTTCTTTCCACCGAGGCGCAGGTTGCGCTCACGCTCCGCTTGCTCGGAGGTTTGACGACCGAGGAGATCGCGCGCGCATTCCTCGTATCGGAGCCGACGGTCGCCCAGCGAATCGTCCGGGCCAAGCGCACTCTCGCCGAAGCGCACGTCCCCTTCGAGGTTCCACGCAGAGACGAGTTCGCCGCCCGTCTGTCGTCAGTGCTTCAGGTCATATACCTGGTCTTCAACGAGGGATACGCGGCAACCGCCGGCGACGACTGGATGCGACCCGAGCTCTGCCAGGATGCGCTCCGCCTCGGCCGAATTCTGGCCGAGCTTGTGCCGAAGGAGCCGGAGGTCCACGGCCTCGTCGCGCTGATGGAGATCCAGGCATCTCGTTCGCGGGCGCGCGTCGGCCCCTCGGGCGAGCCCATCCTGTTGCTCGATCAGGACCGGGCGCGCTGGGATCACGTTCTCGTTCGTCGTGGTCTTGCCGCTCTCGAGCGTGCCGAGAAGCTGGGTGGCGCCTCGGGACCCTACGCGCTGCAGGCCGCCATCGCCGCCTGCCACGCGCGAGCGCGTACCGGCGAGGAGACGGCCTGGACGCGCATCGCGTCGCTCTACGATGCGCTTGCCCGGGCCACGCCATCACCCATCGTGGATCTGAATCGTGCTGTTGCGGTCGGAATGGCGTTTGGTCCAGCAGCCGGTCTCGAGCTCGTCGATGCGCTGACGACAGAGTCGTCGCTCAAGACTTACCATCTCTTGCCGACCGTACGTGGCGATCTCCTCGCCAAGCTCGGTCGCTCAGGGGAGGCACGCGATGAATTCGAGCGCGCGGCCTCGCTCACGCGCAATGCACGCGAGCGCGAGCTGCTACTGGGGCGCGCCGCAGCGTGTGCGCGCGAAGAACCTCAGTCGCAGCCGCGGTGACACCAGCTACCGCGCGGAAAGCCAGTGAGTGGGGCAACTCACACCCACTGGCCTCCGGCCGATGATTAAACGGCGGTAGTTTTCAGCGCGATGCGCCGGCGAGGTCCTTCACCGCGCCGGCGAGCGTGCGCACCTTCGACGCATCGCTGGAGGCGCTCGCGTCACTGTCCAACTGCGTCGCAAGCTGAGTAAGGGCGCCTTGCCGCTGCGACCCCGATGCAGTCTCAGCGCTCGTCAGTGCCTGACGCACGGCAGATATCCTGGCAGCCGGGAGACCTTTTGACCGCTCGAGCTGGTCGACGTAGGCGCGCGCTAGTGCGAAGGTCGGCGGCCACACCAGCTTCGGCTGGCCCTGCGTATTCAGGTAGTCGAAGTGTACCGACTTCGCCGCGTCGATTTCGTTTTGCGAGATGAACCGACTCGGTGTCAGCTCGAAAATGTCGAGGCCGCGGGCGATTTCCGAGCTGGCGATGACGCCGTTATACCAGTACGCGGACCACGATCCGCCGGCAGCCATTCTGGTCGAGTCAGCCGGGCCGCGATCGAAGAAGGCGATCTCTTTCGGGTGCCTGGGGTCGGTCCAGTCAAAGACCGAGATGCCTCCCTGATACCACGCCTGCACCATCACGTCCCGTCCCGGGATCGGAATCAGCGAGCCGTTGTGTGCCACGCAGTTCTCGAACTGGGTTTGGGCCGCCGGCAGCTTGTAGTAGTTCTGAAAGTGCATTTTCCGGTCGACGATCGTGAAGATCGCGTCCGCGCCCCACTCCGGCTTGTCGGTAGCGCGGCACTTCGGCTGTCCACCGCCGCCCCACTCATCGGAGAAGAGAACCTTGGTGCCGTCATTGTTGAACGTCGCCGAATGCCAGTAGGAGAAGTTCGAGTCGGCCACGGCATCGATTCGCACTGGATGCGCTGGATCACGGATGTCGAGCAGGAATCCGTAACCCTCACAGGCGCCACCGGCCAAGCCGATCCCCGGATAGACGGTGATGTCGTGACACTGGGTGGGACCGGGACGAGGGCCAGCGCCGGGCGCGGCTGAGGGCCCAACCAAACGAGCGACGATGTCTGGAAACGCCTTACGTAGCGCGGCGCTGTCCGCACCTGTCGGCGCGCCGGTCCCATTACGAGCCTTGACGACGCTGTCGAGCAGTTGGGCGATGAAGCCGGAAGGCGCGACCCTTTCCGTGCCATTTATCATGGCAACGTATCCGCCCTTGGCGCGCGCTTCGGCGACGGCTTTCGCATTGGCCGCGATATCCTCCGGCGCCTCGCCGTGCCGCACTGGCGCAACGAGATCACTGAAGATTCGCGGAGAGCTGACGATCGCTGCCTGCTCGGGATGTGCCAGCGGCACCTTGATAACTTCGATCCGGAAGAGCGC
Organism: Gemmatimonadota bacterium; assembly: GCA_030774785.1. Lineage (GTDB taxonomy): Bacteria > Gemmatimonadota > Gemmatimonadetes > Gemmatimonadales > Gemmatimonadaceae > UBA4720. The sequence goes on along the minus strand of JALYKM010000010.1, from coordinate 426 downwards.
CGAGTTCGGATCCTTATCAGGGGTCAGCTTGACGCACCCGGCGAGCTCGCTCGGTGAGCGAACTCCGGCCGAGCCCGAGATGTAAACGTAGACGTTGTCGGGATCGTTCGGATCTACCAGAACGGTGTGGGTATGTGATCCACGGCAGGTCTGCACGTTTCCGACATTTTTCGGATTGGTGATGTCGCTGATGTCGAAGATGCGGAGACCGCGGAGCCGGTCCTTGCTGACCGTGTCTTTCACACCCCCCGTTCCGCAGTCGAGGCGTCCACCGAGGCCCTCGCCCGAGACGAAGAGCAGATTCTTGTAGACCGATACGTCACTCTGCGACGCCGGGCAGACGTACGCGGTCTTGAGGGTGGGAGCGCTGGGATTGGAGATATCCCAGACCTGATAGCCGTTGTAGTTGCCCTGGATGGCGTAAGG
>JALYKM010000009.1 GCA_030774785.1 Gemmatimonadota bacterium | reverse complement strand
CGCCCTTCTCGTGGGTTTCGCCATGTCCGCGGCGGGCGCCCAGACCACGGCACCGACGTCTTGCACACTGAACACATCGTTAACAGTCACGGTGACCTTTGGTACTACGAATTACCCGCACACGTACAACATCACCCTGGGGGCGAACGGAACGTTCACAGGGACGTCGACGGATAACACCGAGACGATCACCGGTTCGCTCTCCGGCACCACGTTTACCCTGCATTCGAATTACAGCAACGGATACACCTACGACATCACCGGTACGCTCAACACGGCCACGGGGACTATCACCGGGACCGGCACCAGCAGCCAGAACCAGGCGCTGACGTTCACGATCAACGGTGGCACCACCTGCACCACCACGGCGTCGGAGTGTCCTGCTGCCCCGGCTGTTGCCAACGCCTATCTCAGATCGCTGGGTGAAAAAGCCAAGGCGTCGAACCGTCAGAACATCATCTCGCAGATCGCGAAGCAAATGGGACCAGGCAGTAGCTTCAATAGTCTCAAGCCGTGCGACGCTGGGTACGCGAAGGCGGTACAGACCTGGATCGATGCGCACCTCACGCCATAGCCCGTAAGCGAAAGTAACCCGGTAGTCACGAAGGGGGCTAGGAAGGATCTACTGAAGTCTCAGTAGATCCTTCCTCGTTTCGCCGGTCCGTTAATGACGGAGCTCGCGGCGTCCGGATCGGGGCCAGTATCCATCGCCGTCGTAACAATACCCGGGACGAGACTCGAACTCGTAAGGCCATAGGCCGGGGGGATTTTGAGAGCTCACACCCGTGTTTTACACCTATTTCGACGAGTTGCCGGGCAGCGTGCGTTCAGTATCCTGCAGGATCAAATCGAGGGTGCGTGGACAGCGTGAGCCATCGCTCGCGCCAAGCCAGAAGTGATACAAATCAACTAAGTCACAGAAACGCTTCGATGAGAGGGAGCCCGACGGCGGGTAGCGGAAGCCGGAGGAACGCGGAATGCCGAAGGCCGTCGTGGCGGCTAGGGTTGCCCGAGTACTTTTACTGGCAGGTCGCTGCGGGTGTCAGTTCCGTTGCCGAGTTCACCGAGCTCGTTTCTGCCCCAACAATAGGCCACGCTGTTCGTCGTGAGGCCACACGTGAACCGGTAGCCGGGTCTAATCGAGGAAAAAGAGAAGCCGCCCAACACCGGCTCCGGCGACGCCCCACCCCAGCATTGCGCGGTCCCTCCGCTTTCAAGGGCGCACGCGTGGCCTCCCACATCAAGGGATCCGGCGTTGAAGGCAACACAACACGCGACACGTACCGGAACGCGTGACCCGTAGAACCCTAAGCTACTGGCATCATTTCCCCAGCAATAAGCTGCGCCGGCTGCGGTGAGGCCGCAGGTCTGCCTGACGCCAGCCCTCAACGACGCAAATGCAAGCGACCCCGAGACGAGCACTGGCGAGACTTGATCCGCTGTAGATCCATTTCCCAGCTCTCCCCAAGTCCCAACTCCCCAACAATAGGCGGCCCCGTCGATCGTCAAACCGCAAGCATGTAGAAGCCCCACCGTCAGGGAGGAGAATGTGTGGCCGCCAACCACCGGCACGGGCACGCTGGAGTTCGAATAAGCCGGATTGCCTAGCATACCCCAACCAAATCCGTTCCAGCCCCAGCAGTAGGCCAGACCAGCAGTATCAAGCCCGCAACTAAATTCGGAGCCGGCTCCGACAGTGGTGAAAGTGTGCCCACCAGTCACGGGGACGGGCGCGAGACTTTGGGTCCTGGTGTTGTCTCCAAGCTGGCCGTTGTAGTTATAGCCCCAACAAAACGCGGCTCCTGTTGTCGACAAGCCGCAGGTGTGCTGATCGCCAGGCGCAATCATCGAAAAACTAACGGCCCCGGCGACCGGAATCGGCATGAACGAGGAGGCTGTATCTCCGTTTCCGAGCTGCCCGTACTCGCCATCCCCCCAGCAGAATGCGCTACCAGAGGTGTTTATGGCGCATGCAGTCGCGTATTTGGAGTTCAGCCATGCCAACGTTCCCATCGACACCGGGTCCTGAACGTGCATCACCACGCCCGCCGTTTTCTCGTCCGACGTTGCGCTAATGGTGGCCGAGCCGGAAGAAAGGGCGGTGACCACACCGTTCGCATCCACCGAAGCCACTGCGGCGTTTGAAGTGGACCACGTCACCGTCGCGCCTTGTACTGCAAAGCCAGTCTTACCGGACGGCGTCGCGGCATACGCTATCTTCGTTCCAGGTGGCAGGATTGCGCCCTTGTCCGGTTCCAGGGAGACGGAGTAGACCGGATTGATGACCGTTATGGTCGCGGACGCCATATGCCCTTCCGAGATCGCGGACACCGTTGTGGTGCCTGTGCGCGGCACGGAAACCGGCGTCCAGGGAAACGAATTAACGATGATGAATCCGTACGCCCCGTCGTGCACCGTCGTGGCTACCGTGGGGTCACTGCTTACCCAGTCAATCTGTCTGTCGAGAAGAACGTTACCTGCTGCGTCCTTTAGAGTGGCCATAAGCCGAGTACCGTCGCCCAGAAAGATCGTGTCCTGTAAGGGACTTATGGAAACCTCTGCTACCGGCGCAGGAGCTGTTGTGTCTCCGCCGCGGCAGGATATCTGGGCCAGCGTGAAGACGCCTAGAGCCAGGGGAATTGATCCGTTCGGAAAAAGCCGGCTGCGGGTAGGCATTCGGGCAGGTAACCTCTCCAAAGAACTTAACCGCGGTACAGACCTGAAGCGTACGTCGATGATAGACAGACGACCTCTACTGACAAAAGGTCGCAATCCTTTCAAGAACGTATTGTTTCATATCACTTCCGCGTGGGAGCCGTGGCGCTCCTCAACAATACCCGGGACGAGACTCGAACTCGTAAGGCCATAGGCCGAGGGATTTTGAGTCCCTTGCGTCTACCGATTCCGCCACCCGGGCACGCACACAATTTAGCCGATCGGAACCACACTCACGAGAGCGGCGCTTGATGCTGCGGCGTCTAGTCAGACGGCGCAATCATTCTTTACGGAAGTCTGCCAAACGGAGGCCGTCTGGCTCCTCCACCGCGGCCCTGATTCCCCCGGCCCGGCCCAGAGAGCTCCTCAGCCCGCTTCCGGAACTGCGCCTGAAGAGCGATGTAGCGGGCGCGCTGAACGGGAGTCAGAAACCCGGCCAGCTCCTTCTGCTCGGATTCGACTATCGAGATGCGCTGTTTCTGGAGCCGTATCGAAGCGTCGAGCAGGTCACCGACGTGCTGCTGGTTCGCAGAATTTCCAGCCATCATCTCCTGTCTGAGCTGTCGCCTGATGTCACGGTCCTGTGCGGCCAGCTGGCGCAGCTGCGGTGCAAACCGTGCATTCGTCTGCTCGAGCTTCCCAAGCTGAGCGTCAGTCAGGCCCAATCTCTGTTGTGCGAGCTTGGCCGTCCGCTCCCTGAACTGTTGCTCCAGAGCAGCGCGGTTGCCTTTCGGCGCCGCGGTCACAGACTGAGCATGGGCCGCCACCCCTGACACGAGCAGTGTCAGGATCGTGAGTCGAAGCATTGGCGTCATCATCTCAAATTCTGCTCAAGATTGTAAGCGGTGTCCACGGAGATCATCGGGTCGGGCTCGGAAGCGGGAAGCGCGTCGAAACGATTCATCTCGTTCATCAACTGTACGAGATTGCCATCGCTGAGGTCATCGACATTGGCGGCGAGCGCCAGCGCGTGCGTATGCGGCTGCACGCTCGTGACGACAGTCTCGGGTGACGTGACGGGCTCCGAGGTGCCGGAGTTGACGGGGATCGGCTGCGTTGGGATCCGTACTGCGGGCTGCGTGGTCGCTACCGCAGCCGGAGCTTTCGTGACGTTCTGTCGCATCACGATCAACGACCCGCCGCCAATGACGACGACCGCCAGACTCGCAGCGACGAGCCACGACACCACCCGTGTGCTCGCCGGATGCTTCGCCGGGACAATCGTCCGATAGGGCGGAATCTGCCGAACCACCCGATCGACATCGATCGTTGGAGCGAAAACCGCGGCGCTCTTGACGGCGCGGAGAACCTCCAGATCCTCCCTGCACTCCTCACACGTCGCGAGATGTGCTTCCACGCGCCCACTCTCATCCGCGGCGAGCGTGCGATGCAACAGATCCGGAAGCATTTCCTGGATGTCGCTCTCGGTGCACTTATTCATCTCTCAAGAACTCCTTTACCGTACGTATCGCATTGTGGTAGTGAACCCGTGCCGCGCCTTCGGTGCTGCCCACGACCTCAGCGATCTCCTTGTATGACAAACCCTGCTGCACCCTCAGCGCGAACACCTCCCGCTGCGTCGGAGAGAGAGCTTCCATCGACCGCCTCACTCTCTCCTGCGCCTCTTCCGCGATCAGCGAATCCAGGGCGCCGTATTCACTCACGTGATTCGACTCAACCACCGGAACGGTCTCTCGGCTCCTTCGTTCCGCCCTTCTTCGATCGAGCATCAGTCTGCGCTCGATCGTAAAGAGCCAGGTCCTCAGCGTGCTCTCGCCCCGAAATGAATCGAGCGAAGCGAAGGCGCGCACGAACGTGTCCTGCACCAGCTCCTCGATCCCTTCCTGCTCCCCCGCGCTCGCCGCAAACCGCGCCAGCGCCTGGGAGTGCCTCCCCACCAACCGCGTCGCGGCCCGGCTGTCGCCAGCCTTCCAGCGGTGGATTAGCTCCATATCGCTCTCTTCGGGCCGGTTTTCGGGGCTTGGAGTCATGGAGCCTCAACCGGTAGACGCTCCAGGCCCCCTGCCGTTAAGGCTGATTGACCCCGTACTGTTGCATTCATAGCTTCGCGCTCATCGAGCACAAAGCTACTACCGGGAGGAATGCCTGACTGAACGTCGACGCCGCAATCCGCCCGAGCGGATCTCACACCGGGGTGCGCATCAGACCCATCCGGAGAACTCACTTGCTGCGTTTGATCGCGCCATCGCGCTCGGAGCCGATGGCATAGAGCTCGACGTGCACGCGACTCGCGACGGGATTGTCGTGGTTCACCACGATCCAGTCGTCCACGCCAGGCATCCGCAGCGGCCCGCGTATCGGGCCATCGCTGATCTCTCCGATGAGGAGCTCCAGCAATTCCCTCTCGCCGACGGAACGCGCATTCCGACCCTTCCTGAGACACTCGATGCCATCGGCGACAGGGCCACCGTCTACGTGGAGATCAAGGCGCCGAACATCGAGCCGCTGGTGACGCGGTGCATTCGCGAATCCGAGGCGACCTGCGCGGTGCATTCGTTCGATCACCGCATCGTCAAGATCGTGAAAGCGATCTTCCCGGCAATCCGCACGGGCGTCCTCGAGGTCTCTCGCCACATTGATCCTATCGGTTCCCTTCTCGCTGCTTCCGCAGAAGATCTCTGGCAGGAAGTCGATTCGATCGACGAGGAGATCGTCGAGCGGGCACACTCGGTTGGTGCGAGAGTCATCGCGTGGACCGCCAACGAGTCGAGCCAGTGGGAAACACTCCATGCCCTCGGAGTCGACGCCATCTGCACTGACCGCATCGCCGAGCTCGCGACGTACGGCTGGCAAGTGCGCTAATTTATTGCGACCCATACTCCAACTCCGGAGGAAAACTTTTCACATGCGTGCTTTTCTTTCTCTCCTGTCGGTGGGAGCTGTAGCCTGTGCATCGGTGCCGACGCAAAGGACGACTTCGTCTTCGCCGGCGCGCGATACAAGCCAGGCAGTCGGTCGAGGCGCAACCTCAACGCCCAACGCCGATCCGTTTCCCAGTACATACGTGCCGTTTCCGTCGCGTACGACGGTGATTCGAAACGTCAATATCTTCACCGCCGCGGGACCGCTGATCAGAAACGGCGCGATCCTGATGCAGAACGGGAAGATCGCAGCCGTCGGAGCGACGGTTGACGCTCCCGCCGATGCGCTCCTGATCGACGGCGCCGGCAAGTACGTGACGCCGGGCTTCATCGACGATCACTCGCACCTGGGTGTCTATGCGGCGCCCGGAGTAAATGCGCTCAGCGACGGGAACGAAGCGACGAATCCTTCGACCCCGTACGTCTGGGCGGAGCATTCGGTATGGCCGCAGGACCCACAGTTCCCGCGCAACCTTGCGGGAGGGGTCACTACACTCCAGGTCCTCCCCGGCTCTGCCAATCTCATCGGCGGACGTAGCGTTGTGCTGAAGGTCGTTCCGGGACGCACGGTGCAAGCGATGAAATTCCCGGGCGCGAAATACGGGCTAAAGATGGCCTGCGGCGAGAATCCGAAGCGTGTTTACCAGAGTCGTGGACCGTCAACACGCATGGGCAATGTCGCCGGATACCGCTCGGCGTGGATCAATGCCGAGGCGTATCGGCGCAAATGGGACAAATGGAATGCCGATCACAAGGGAGATGCACCGCAGCGAGACCTTGGCAACGAGACTCTCGCCGAGGTTCTGCGCGGGAACATTCTAGTCCACAACCACTGCTACCGCGCAGACGAGATGGCGCAGATGATCGACATTGCGCACGAGTTCGGATACAAGATCCGCTCGTTCCATCACGGGGTCGAGGCTTACAAGATCGCCGACCTGCTCGCCAGAGAAGGTATCAGCTCCTCGATATGGGCAGACTGGGGCAGCTTCAAGATGGAAGCCCTGGATGCGGTCAAGGGTAACATGGCGCTGGTCGACCACGCCGGAGGGCGCGTCATAGTGCACTCGGACGATCCAGGGGGCTCGCAACGCTTGAATCAGGAAGCAGCCAAAGCCATGGCCGCTGGCGCCGAAATAGGAATTCCAGTGAGTGAAGAGCAGGCGATCAAGTGGCTGACAATCAACCCGGCGTGGGCGCTCGGGCTCGACGACAAGATCGGCTCGCTCGAGCCAGGAAAGAATGCGGATGTCGTTCTCTGGTCCGCCGATCCGTTCAGCGTCTACTCGCGGCCGGAGAAGGTCTGGGTCGATGGCGCGATGCTATATGACCGGCGCGATCCTTCCGAGCAGTGGCGCACTGATTTCGAGCTCGGCTTCGTACCGTTCAACCGGAATTAACCGATGAAATCATACAGGCTCACTTCTCGTCTCGTCTTCGCGCTTTGTTTCGCGCTCGCAGCCTCGCTGCCACTCGCGGCGCAGACGATCGCAATTACCGGAGGCAAGGTTTATCCGGTCAGCGGCCCACCGATCGAGGGCGGCACCGTCATCATCACGAATGGAAGGATCACCGCCGTTGGCAGGAATGTGCCGATTCCGGCTGGCGCACGGCGCATCGACGCGACCGGTAAGATCGTCACTCCGGGCTTCATCAACTCTTCGACGCAGCTCGGGGTGCAGGAGGTCTCGCAGGTTGGTGACACCCGCGACATGAGCGCTCGCGGCAAGGACAACGTCGCGGCTGCTTTCACCGTGTGGGAGGGACTGAATCCGAACTCGGTGATGATGGCCCCCGCGCGCAAGGAAGGGATCACGAGCTTTGTCGTCTTGCCGACCGGCGGCCTCGTCTCGGGACAGGCGGCGCTTGTCGATGTCGTTCCCGGCACGACGACCGACATGATAATTCGTGCGCCAGTCGCAATGGTGGCGGAGATTGGCGACGCGCGCACGGGTGGGCTCGGGTCACGCGGAGAGCTGATCGTGAAGCTCAAGGAGCTCCTCGACGACACGAAGTTCTTCCAGACGCATCGAACGGCGTTTGATCGGGCAGAGACCAGGGATTTCGCGGCGAGCAGGCTCGATCTTCAGGCAATGCTTCCCGTCATCGAGGGCAGATTACCGCTCCTGATTACGGTGGATCGCGAGTCCGACATCGACGCGGCGCTGCGACTGGCCAGGGAGTTCAAGCTCAAGATCATGATTGCCGGAGGCGCGGAAGCCTGGATGATGGCGGACAGGCTGGCCGCGGCTCGAATCCCAGTTCTAACCGGCGCCATGAACAACATCCCCGGCGGCTTCGCGGCGCTCGGACAACGCCAGGAAAACGCGGCGCTATTGCGCAAGGCGGGTGTTCCGGTCGCCCTTATCGGGAATGCCGGGGGTGGAGACGAAGAAGCCTTCAATGTTCGGAATCTCAAGCAGGAAGCCGGCAATGCCGTCGCCTACGGGATGACCTGGGATGACGCCCTGCGCGCAGTCACTCTCGCTCCGGCCGAAGTCTTTGGCGTAGCCGATCGCGTCGGCTCCCTACGACCAGGGCGCGAAGGAAACGTAGTAGTGTGGAGCGGTGATCCGTTCGAGTTTTCCACTCGCGTGGAGCACGTGTTCGTTCGCGGACGCGAGTATAGTGACAAGACCCGGCAGGACATGCTGATGGAGCGATACAAGACGTTGCCCGGCACGCACAACAATCCTCCGTTGCAATAGCGGCACAGAATTCTGACAACAAAAAAAGGGCTTCCGAAATCTCCGGAAGCCTTTTTTTCTCTCGAACGCTTTCAGCTCGGTGAGCCAGGGTAGGCGTCGCTCCCAGTCGAAGCGCTTTCGCTGGTCGTGCTCGACGGTCCGCGCGAAGCGGCGGCCTGCTGCCGTCTGAGCTCGATCTCGGCCTCCAGACGCGCCGCCTCGGTGTCGTGAGTCTCGAGTGTGGCGGCCAGCCGGTCGTAGGTAGCCGCGTCGAGCTCGCGCCCACTCTTTTTTGCACGATAAGCGGCGTAGCCGAGGGCTTGCGCAGCCTTGTCCGCCAGCTGGCGCGTACGGAAGGCCTCGAGCCGCGTCTTTCCGTCGTCAAAAGCGTCCTGCGCCGCTTTTCCGGCGCGATCGAGCTCCTGTTTCAGTCTATCGAGGATTGCCATTGTCGTCTCGCGTAAAGGGACCTGCACTTATCTTACGCAAATCTACAGCCCGTGGTTTCGGGCAACAAAAAAGCCCCTTCCGAGGCTTTTTGACATCTAGCCCGCTTACGCCGCGCTAGTCTCGGCGTCGGGGTAGACGCTGACCTTGTAGCGCGTCCGGCTCTTGTGCTCGAACTTCACGACGCCGTCGATGAGCGAGTAGATCGTGAAATCGGTCCCGAGGCCGACGTTGCGGCCCGGGTGCCACTTGGTGCCGCACTGGCGAACGATGATGTTGCCGGCAACGACCTTCTCGCCGCCGAACTTTTTCACGCCGCGGTACTGGGGATTGCTGTCGCGCCCGTTGCGCGATGAGCCAACGCCTTTCTTATGTGCCATTACTTCTCTCCCCCGCTCTTCTTGCCGAAGGCGATATCCTTGATGCGGACCTCGGTGAAGCCCTGCCGATGGCCCTGCTTTTTCGCGTAGTTCTTGCGACGCTTCATCTTGAAGACGACGATCTTGTCGCCCTTACCCTGCTTGACGATCTCGCCGGTGACCTGCGCGCCCTTGAGTCCCGGAGCACCGACGTGAGTCTTGTCTCCGTCGGAGCCGAGGATGACGTCGTCAAAGGTGACCTTGGAACCGGCATCACCCGAGACGCTCGGAATTCTGATTGTCTTTCCCGACTCGGCGCGGAACTGCTTGCCGCCGGTTCTTATGATCGCGTAAGTCATAGAGATTGTTGCTGTTAAGTGGTACCGTGCAGCCTTTGAAGTTAAACAGCGCCGTCGCGCAGGTCAACTAATCAGTGGGTGTTTGTCAAACGCCATTAGAAATGTCACCCAAGTTACGCCATTAGAAATGTCACCCTAGGTAGTTGCCGTTATTTCTTGAGTTTCCATGGTATTCTGGCTGGGGATCGAACCGGATCCAGCTCGCCTCC
>JALYKM010000008.1 GCA_030774785.1 Gemmatimonadota bacterium | reverse complement strand
CTCCTTCATCGTCGACATCACCGTCCGCTTGGCGCCGGTCCTCGGCGTCGATGCCGACGGCGCGTCGGTCTCGCGGGGCTTCGCCTCCGAGCGGGCGGTGCCAGCCGCGCGGGTGCGCCGCTTCCGGGACGATGATGCCGCGCTCGCGCGCGCCGATGGAGTCTTCACTTACGCTGATCTCCGGGTGGCGGTGGTGGTGGTGTCTGGGTCGAAGGTGACGACGGAGTCCCCGTCGGCGATGTCGGACCTGCCTGTGGCGGCTGCGGCTTCGGAGAAGTCACCGACGACACGACCCCCGCGATCTCCGTTGCAACTGACTTGCCAGCGTTTGCCACATCGGTGACAACCCCGACAGCCTTGTTCATCACATTCATCGTTCCGCCGATCACCCCCGCGGACATCCGGCCGGCCCTTAGCGTGTCCTCCACACCCTCCGCGAAGCGCTTCAACGGATTGGGGGCCGTCGTCGGCTTGGGCGCGTACTTCGACTCGAGAAAGTCGATGTAGTCGAGGATCTGATAGATCTTCTCCTCGGGCAGCGTATCCAGCTTGCGAATGAGTCGCTCACGCAGAATATCGTTCATCCCGCATCTCCTCCCGTTATCCCCTTCCCCGCCAACGAGCGCGTCTGCCGCGCACGTCAATGTGCACGTAATTGGTGCTCGAGTGACCACTCGTGTAGATGCCGAGCCCGCCGACGAGGTCCGGGTGCTTGAGCTCGACGATCTCCACCGCCAAACCTACCATACGGCTGTCGATCGCGGTGAGTTTTCCGTCCCCGTTGGCGTCTATCGCCACGTCGGCCGCGTCGCCGTACTGGTGCTGACTGTCGCTCGCCGCGCGCCGGACTCTCCTGTTATGCTCGGGCGCGCGAAACCCCGAATGCACATCGATCTCGATATCGGCCACCGCCTTGTCCCCGTGCCACCGCGCGATCTCCGCGATCACCAGCTCCAGCTTGTCGAGCAATTTCGGGTTTATCGCCGAGTAGCTCGGCCACACCCCGACCTGGTCGTGATTGAGGAAATCGCCGACCTTGAGGTGCTTGGTGATGGGAATGTCCACGTCGGCCGGCGTGATCTCCAGAAATCCCTCCGGCGGTGGAGTTTTACCACGGACGCGCTCGGCCAGATAAGTCCCGATGCGGTAGCCGCGCAGCATCCCGCGTTCCTTCTCCTCGAACGGTACGAGCACCGCCAGGGTAAGCCCTTCCACCTGCCGCTGCTGTCCGCTCTTGAGAAGCGCGAGCCTGTAGAAACCCGCTTTCGGAGGCGCCAGGACCTTCTCGCCGCTGAGCGGCTGTGCCGCCGTGACCAGAGCCGTATCGCCGTTTCGCACCCACGCGTAATGCAGCGCGCTCGGATCCCCGTGCACATCGAGCGGATAGGAGATCTCCTGCGCGGGCATCGCGAACGCGAGCTTCACTTCTCCGCTTGCGCCGAACGCGCTCGCTGACGGCTCTGCCAATGGAACGACCGCCAGCGTCAGATATGTTCCGAGCGGTTTGTCGGTCGCGTCGTTCGCCGCCTGCAGAAACTGGAACGCGCCCACGGCGGCAACGGCGGCGGCGGTGATCCAGACCATTCGCGCGGCGTGGCGTTTTCGAACAGGGAGATCGTCGGGGAGCTCGAGTTCCTCCCCCGTGGGGCGATCCCTTCTCTCCCCTACTACCGCAGACTGCAAGCGAATTTCTTAATAGATGTAGACCGGAGTGCCGACAGGGACCATCGGATACAGCCTCTCGATGTCCTCGTTCCGCATGCGGACGCAGCCATGACTCACCGACTGTCCGATCGACTCCGGATGATCGGTTCCATGAATTCCGTATCCGTCTCCAAGCTCCAGCCGGCGGGTTCCCATCACTCCCAGATACCTGCGTGCGCTCGTACCGTATGGCGGTACGACGATGTTGCCGTTGGCGACGATCTCCTTGCCTTCGACTCCAGTACCGAGCGAGACCGTGGAGCCGTTGCTATAACGCTTGACGACTTCGCCGCCCCGGGTCGTGATCACGCCATCACCGGCCTGGATCGATTCGCCCTGATTGAGATGGACTATCCCCAGTCCCTTCTTGTGGGCCATCTCGACGTAGTGCCAATCGGGCGGAACCCACGCTGGATTCTCGTCCTTTCCCTTCACGACGAGACGTCCGCGCGGGGTCTCGAAGCGCCACTGGCCAGCCGAGCCTCCGACCAGCTCCTTGCCGCTGCCGGTAGCGACAGGTGCCTCGAACAGCACTTCCTTCCCCTGCCTGTACCAGAGCCGGTGGTCGGCCATGCTGACGACGATGTACGGCTGGTTCGCCGCGGCCGCGGGCGACTCGTTGAGCAGCGTCCGGAGGCTGTCGCCGGTCATCCCGAGCTTGGCCTTGATCTCGCTCAGAACCCCGAGGTTGTCGTTGTACACCATGCGGTTGACGTCGCGCTGATAGCGCAGCTCGGCGGTCTTGGTCAGCAGCGTTACGCTCAGGAACGCCGCGGTAATGAACCCGAGGATCAGGATCCAGACAGTCTTGCCGCCGTAGGAAAGAATTCTGCTTGCTGCCATCCAGCTACCTCATTGATCCCAGTAAAACAACGTGCGCCGTCAGTAGAAGTATACCTTCATACCCGCGCTAAGGTTCGGCATGATCGCTTTCATGTCTTCGACACTTATTCGAAGCGAGCCGGGCGGAATCGGGGTCGAGTCGTTGGCCAGCGAGCTCTTCGAGGAGAGTATGTAGATGCCGCCGTCCAGCGTGATCCTGCTCTCGGAAAGATCGGCCACGGTTCGCTCGCCGCGCGGAATGGCCGCAGGCGGAGCAAAGGCGCTCTCGGCGGCAACGCGCTCCGGGCCGAACTGCACCGGCATCTCGCGCAGCAGCGCGCCTTCCCGCGTCAAGTACATCCGAGAGCTGTCGATCGAGACATTCAGGTGAAGCTTCTTGTCGAACTTCGCCTGGCGCTTCGCCAGCTCGATCGCTATGCGCAGCTTGTTCTCTTCCGACTCTACAATCGCATCCGTGCGCTGGCGCTCCGCTTCCGTCATGTGCGAGCGGAGCTGGGCCACATCGTGGTTGTATTTCACCCGCTTGGCGAAGAGCCACCCGTCGACGGCGATCATCGCGGCCAGGCCGAGTCCGAGCACGAACACGAACCCCGGATAGGCTCGCCTGAAATCACCCCAGGTTCCGCGACGCCGATCGCCTTCGTCCGCGCGCTCCGGTCGACGACGTGTCTCGGGTCCGGGCTCCTTCGGTCTGAAGATTTCCATGGTGCCTCGGCACGCCCTCCCGTCGGGGTAGGATTACATTACGGATATAATGGCCATCACACAGCGCGCGCGGCCAGTCGCGCTCATCGTACTCGATGGATGGGGCTATCGCCCCGAAACTGACGGCAACGCAATCGCACTCGCCCACACTCCGACCTGGGATTCGCTCCCGGGCCGCGGCTCTCGCACCCTCCTCGAAGCCTCAGGCCTTCGCGTCGGTCTGCCCGCCGGTCAGATGGGGAACAGCGAAGTCGGTCACCTCAATCTTGGCGCGGGACGCGTCGTGATGCAGGATCTCGTACGCATCTCTTCGGCCATCGCCGATGGAACCTTCTACACCAATCCGGCGCTGGTGGGTGCATGCCGTCAGGTAAAGAAGAATGCCGGCACCCTGCATCTTGTGGGATTAATCGGTTCGGGGGGGGTGCACGCGATCGACACGCACCTCTGCGCATTGCTCGATCTCGCACAGCGCGAGGGCGTGGGGAAGGTCGCCATTCACGCATTCCTCGACGGGCGCGACACTCTTCCCAAATCCGCACTCGGCTACATGCAGGAGTTGCTGGATTACATCAGGAAAGGCGGAAATCCCGCGAAGATCGCGAGCATCTCCGGCCGCTACTACGCAATGGATCGCGACCGCAGGTGGGACCGTACCGAGCTCGCCTACCGCGCCATCGTCGATGGTTTCGGAACGGCTGTCACCGATCCGCTCGAGGCAGTCCGGAAAGCATACGAGTTGGGCAAGACCGATGAATTCGTGCTGCCCGTCGTTGTCACCGAGAATGGGAAGCCGGTGGCACCCATGCACGACGGCGATGCGGTCATCTGCTTCAACTACCGCTCCGACCGAATGCGTCAGATCGTGCGCGCGCTGATCGATCCCAAATTCGACGAATTCGATGTCTCTAAGCATCCGAAGGTCTCCGTCACTACGCTCACGAATTATGATAAGACCTTCCCCGTGCCGGTGGCCTTCGACCCGACGTCGATGGAGCGCATTCTCGCGGAAGTTTTGTCCGCGCGCGGACTCTGCATGCTGAAGACGGCGGAAACCGAGAAGTATCCGCATGTGACTTACTTCTTCAACGGCGGCGTCGAGCACCCGTACCGCTGCGAGCATCGTGTGCTCGTCCCGAGTCCTAAAGTGGCGACCTACGATCTCAAGCCGGAGATGAGCGCGGAGGGAGTGACCGACGCGCTGGTCAAGGGAATCTCGTCAGGCGAGCACGATTTCATTCTCTGCAACTACGCGAATGCGGACATGGTGGGGCACAGCGGATCGATCCCGGCGACGATCAAGGCAGTGGAGACCGTCGATCAATCGCTGGCGAGGGTTCTCAAAGCGGCGGAGAGCGCTGGAACACGGCTCATCGTCACCGCCGATCACGGTAATGCGGAGATGATGATCGATCCCGAGACAGGCGGTCCGCACACCGCCCACACAACGAATCCGGTTCCGTTCGTCGTCGTAGACTGGGAGCAGGAGCAGCGACTGCGCCAGGGCGGAGCGCTCTGCGATGTCGCGCCAACTATATTATCAATGCTCGGTATCGAGCAGCCGCCGGAGATGACCGGCGTCAATCTTGGAGTCGATTAGTGAAGCATTTATTGAGCGCTTTTGCGCTTGTTCTTGTTGGTACTACCGCGGGAGCGCAGGTCGGGCATCTGCCGCAGACGAGCCCCTACCGCGATGTCGAGACGAGTCAGGAGCTGACTTTCTTCGGAGGCCAGTACAGCGCCGGAAAGGATCCGATCGACGTCGCCCCTCGCGGCGGCCCGATGTTCGGGCTGCGCTACGAGAGACACGTCGGCGGCCCGGCCTTCCTCATGGCGCGCTGGTCTCACGTCAACAGTGAGAGGTTTCCGATCGATCCGACCAAGAGCGGAGCGGCAGCGCAACTCGGGAAGAGGAACGTCGCGCTCAACCTCTACGACGTGAACCTCGCCTTCAACCTCACAGGGCAGAAAAGCTTCCACCATATCGTGCCCGTCGTGAATCTCGGAGCTGGAGTCGCCACTTGCAGCTGCATGGTGGATCCCGATCCCTACGCCTTCGGCACCCCGTTTGCACTTTCCTTTGGGGGTGGACTGCGGTATGTCCCGGGGGGGCGGTTCCAGCTGAGAGCGGATTGGAACGACTACCTCTATCAGCTGAAGTATCCGCCGGAGTATTACATCAACACCACGGGCACCGGAGCAGCAGCGCCGCCGGGGCAGGCCCGCTCATTCTGGAAGAACAATCGGGCTCTCACGCTCGGCGCCTCGTACCTGTTCTTCCAGTAACCTGAACCGCCCCTCCGCGAGGGGACCGGGAGGAAGCGTGGAAAAGGACTACGAGGACATCAGAGATACCGACCATCTGCTCGATAACGAGCTGCGCGCGCTGGTGCGCGACCAGTTCGAGACGCAGCTCGCCTTCGATCCGGATGATGTCGATGTATCGGTTAGCTCTGGCGTCGTACGTGTCTCCGGGCGAGTCGGAACCGAAGAGGAGCTCCGCATCGTGGAGCGCGTAGTCACCGATCTGGTCGGGCTCAAGAATCTCGAGAGCGAGCTGGTGGTCGATCCCATCCGCCGCGCCGAGAGTCCGGAGGCGATCGACGAGCACCTCGTCGACGAGGAGCTGCACGAGGGGCTTCTGCTCGGCGACGCACCGCGCCCCGAGGATCCGGAAGCGGAGCGCCTTCATGAGAACATTCGCGCGGAGCTGTTCGGAACGACCGACGTGCAGGAGGCAATAAGCGGTGCAATCCCCTGGAATCCGCCCGAGGGGCCGACGCCGGAGGGTGTGAGCGGGCAGGACGCGACGCCGAACGTGATGAACGACGATCACTAGTCTCCGTGATGGCCTGGAGACTCTGGATGGAGTACGAAAAGGGGGAGGCACCAGCGCTCGGCATTGCGCAAATTAGATAGCAATGCCGAGCGCTTCTCTTACCAGACGCATTTCGTTCTCCGCCGCTCATCGCTACAGCCGTCCTGAGTGGAGCGACGAAAAGAACATCAGTACCTTCGGCGCGTGCGCCTGGCCCAACTTTCACGGGCATAGTTACGTGTGCGATGTGACGGTGAGCGGACCGATCGACGGCACGACCGGCTTCGTGGTGGACCTGGGAGTGCTCGACCGCATCCTCGAGGAGCAGGTGAAGGACCGCTTCGACCACCGCAACATCAACCTCGATGTCCCGGAGTTCGGCGAGGGGAAGCTAGTTCCGACCGGGGAAAATCTGGCGCGCTACATCTTCGAGCGCGTCGAGCGCGAGCTGCCAAAGCCGGCGAAAGTGATGAGCGTGACAGTCGGTGAAGATCACAGCCTCAGCGCCACCTATAGCGGGGAGTAAACAGAAAACAGTGTCTGCCTATTCAACACGCAGAATCGTGCGTGCTGTCGTCACGGCCGTGACCCCGCTTGCCCTCACCGCGTGCGTGACGGTGATGAGAACCGTTCATCCCGTCTCACCCCGCGCGGAGCTTCGACACCTGATCGACTCGCTGACGACGCAGCCCGAGTTCAGGAACGCGCAGTACGGCGTGCTGATCGTGAACCCTCGGACCGGCGACACACTGTACTCGAAGAACGCTGGCAAGCTGTTCATGCCGGCGTCCAACATGAAGATCATCACGAGCGCGGCGGCTCTCACGCTCCTCGGACCGGAGTACACCTACAAGACGACCTTTCTCACCAACGGAGAGGTGAGTGATTCGTTGCTGGACGGCGATCTGCTGGTGATCGGCCGTGGCGATCCGACAGTAAGCGACCGCATGCAGGGGCTCGTCACGGGCGACCGCATGCGAGGCCTCGCCACTACGGTCATGGACGCGCTTGCCGATTCAATTCGCGCCCACGGCATCAGGCAGGTGGGCGGCTCGATCGCTCGAGTGGGGAATGCGTTCCCTGATTCGATCTACGGCTATGGCTGGGAATGGGACGACCTCGGTGAGTATTACGGCGCGGGCGTGGACGAGCTGATCTTCAACGAAGGCATGGCGCCAACGAAGCTTCGCCCTCCGCCCGACACGGTACGTGACAGCCTGTACTCCGGGCCGGCGAAGGATCCGGCCAAAGCCTATCTCGACGCCCTGAACGATGCCCTCGTACGGAAAGGCATCACCGTAGACGGCGGGGTCATGGACAGCATCCTCCCGACACCGATCAAGACGGATACGCTCTTCGTGTTGACCTCCCCTCGGCTCAGGGACATCCTCCCGGCGCTGATGAAGCCATCGCAGAACCAGATCGCGGAGATCCTGCTGAGAACGATCGGTTTGGAACGGGGAGGGATCGGAACGGCCGACACGGCGCGAAAGATCGTTGGGCAACAACTGCTCGCGTGGGGCGTCCAGCCCGACGGATTCGTCATCCGCGACGGGAGCGGGCTCTCCGATCAGGATCTGTTGACGCCGGAAACCATCGTCCGGGTTCTGGATCGAATCCAGCGCGACACGGCGTTCGCCGCCTACTACAACGCGATGCCTATCGCCGGTGTGGACGGGACGATCGAGAAGCGAATGAAGGGAACGCCAGCAGAGGGAAACGTCCGCGCAAAAACGGGAACCCTCGCCAAAGCGCGCTCGCTCTCGGGTTACGTGACGACCGCGGATGGCGAACGGCTGATCTTCAGCGTTTTGGCCAACAACACGACGACCCCCGGCTCGACGATCACCAAAGTCGCGGACCAGATCGGGGCCGCGCTGGCCGCATACCGCGAGCATTGAAGCCCGATGCTCATAGCCATCCAGCGGATTGGCTGACCGTGCGATGCTGAGAGTCGAGGAAGCGAGTGAGCGCATCCTCGCGGAGATCCGCACCCTCCCGGCAGAGGTTGTCCCACTTCGCGCTGCTCTGGGCAGGGTGTGCGCCGAGGACATCCTGGCGACAGTGACGATGCTGCCGTGGAGCAATTCGTCGATGGACGGCTACGCCGTCCGGTCGGCGGACATCACCCCCGTCATGAAAGGCGAGCCGGTCACGCTCAGAGTGATAGGGACGATCGCGGCTGGAGACGTTGCACCAAGAGCGCTCAAGCGTGGCGAGGCGATTCGCATCATGACGGGTGCGCCCGTACCGGGCGGAGCTGATTCGGTCATCCGCAAGGAAGACACCGACGGCGGCAGCGAGAAGGTCGAGGTTCGTGATGCGCGCGACGTGTGGAAGAACATTCGCCCCGCCGGCGAAGACTACCAGCGCGGAGACCTGCTGGCGAAGCGCGGAACACCAATCAAGCCAGCGCTCATCGGCGTTCTCGCGTCCACGGGTGTGGCGACCGTTCAGGCGTTTCGCCGCCCGAGGGTAGCGATCATCAGCTCGGGAAATGAGCTGGTGGACATCGACGACTTCGACGAGGTGATCGCCGCGCGCCGCATCGTCTCGAGCAACAGCTACACATTGGACGCGCTCACTCGCGTTGCCGGCGGCGTGCCCGTCGACCTGGGGATCGCGGCCGATACCAAGGGATCGCTCAGGAAAAAACTCCAGGCGGCTGGCGATTGCGATCTCATTCTCACATCGGCGGGAGTATCGGTCGGCGACCTGGACCTCACCCGGGATGTATTCGCCGCGCTCGGCGGCCAGCAGCGCTTCTGGAAAGTGAAGATGCGCCCCGGCGCGCCGCTCGCGTTCGGAATGCTCAACGACATTCCGTGGCTTGGGCTCTCGGGGAATCCGGTCTCGGCGATGGTGAGCTTCGAGCTGTTCGTGCGTCCGGCGCTGCGGAGGATGCAGGGGTATGCCACGCTCTTCCGGCGAACGGTGACGGTAACGCTCGAGGAAGAAGTCAAGATCGCGGCCAAGCTTACGCATTTTCTTCGCGCGTCCGTCACTAGAAAGGAAGATGGAACGCTGGCGGCACGCCTCACCGGACTACAAAGCTCCGGCGCGCTGACGTCGATGGCTAAGGCCAACGCGCTTCTCATCGTGCCCGAGACGTCGCCCAAGGTCGCGAAAGGCGCGCAGCTCAAGGCTCTGATGCTGGATCAGACCCTGGAAGAGACTTCCGCGTTCTCCCTTTGATAGATAAAGGCGATCAGTCAGAGATCGGGAAGGGCGGCGTTCTGGACGGAGATGCTCTGGTGGGCGCGCTCACTCGCCGGTTTCAGACATCGGTTGAGGACGCCACCGTGGACGAGCACACATTCAGCATCCTCAAGCCCGCCAACTCCGACGATCTCATTCGTGAGGAAGACTTCGTCAAGGACGAGCGACTGCCCTACTGGGCCGACGTGTGGCCATCCTCCATCATTCTCGCGGGGAAGCTGCTGGAGCTCAAAGGCCGGGGCAAAAGCGCGCTGGAGCTGGGGTGTGGCGTAGGCCTCAGCACGCTGGCCGCGACGAGCGCCGGATTCGACGTGCTCGCTACCGATTACTACCAGGACGCGCTCGATGTCACCCGTGCGAATGTATTTCGCAATCTGGAAACAATCGCGCGGACTCGCCTCGTGGACTGGAGGCATCTGCCGCAGGATCTTGGCACCTTCGATCTCGTATTCGCATCCGATGTCTTGTACGAGAAGGAGTACGCCGAGCTATTGCCCGTGGTTCTTCGTGGCTTGCTGGCGCCGACCGGAACTGCACTGATCGCAGATCCGGGACGCGTCGCCGCGCCAGCCTTCGTCGACGCGTGCGCTACTCACGGGCTCATGATTCAACGAAAGGAGACGCGCCCCTTCGAGGCCGGGGAGATCAAACAAAGCATCGATCTCTACGAAATCGGCAGAGGCTAGAGGTTCCTTCAACTGCCGCTCGGGCCGGCCACCGAGACAGAAGTTTCATCCGGATGAAGCGGACTCTACGGATTACGCGATCCCACCCTGGGTGTAGTAACGGGCAGCGGATAACGGATAACGGATAACGGGTAACGGGTAACGGGTCACAGAAAGCAGGAGCCGTTGCCCGTTACCCGCTGCCCGTTATCCCGAGCGGCTCTTTTTTTAGCAGCTCACATCTGCCTGTACTTGGGCCCGCTTCCACCTTCGCGTGGGGTCCAGCGCGGACCCAGGACATCGGTCGCCTTGCAATCGATGCAGTTGGCAGGGCTTATGACGAGCCGCTCTCCGTCCCGCTCGTAGACACCAGCCGGACACATGTGGGTGTACAGCTCCGCCACCTCGGGAGTGACGTCCGGTCCCACGAACAGGTGTGAAGGAATGTCGTCGCGCGTCGCGTTGCCCGATTTGAACACAGCATCGAGCTTGCTGAAGGTGAGCTTGCCATCAGGCACGAACGGCTCGGGGAGGGAAACGTCGCGCGGAACGTCGGCGTCGCTGTGCGACTCGATCTTTCTCCCGAGGAGAGCGCCGCCGGTGACGGTCATGAGGCCGGCCTTGATCCCCGCCAGGTAGAAGTTGCTCTCCTGGAACGCGAGCCGCATGTTGCGGCGGCGGTGCAGGTCCTTCACGATGAAGCTCCCGTCCACCATCGTGTCGTATTCCTTGAGCGACGCGGCCGAGGTGTCCTTCCTCTTCAGCGCATCGAACGCTGCGCGCGCGGCGAACATGCCCGACTGCATCGCGTAGTGAATTCCCTTGAGCGATGCCACCTCGACAAATCCAGCCGAGTCCCCGACGATCATCAGGCCATCGCCGTGGCGTCTCTTCGGCAGCGCATAGTATCCGCCCTCGGGAATCGTCTTTGCGCCCCACTCCACCATCTCTCCACTCTCGAGCAGCTCCCGAAACAGCGGATGTAACTTCATCCGCTGCAGCATCTCGTGCACATCGTCCGAGGTCCGCTTGTAGTCGAGTCCGACCACGAGCCCCACCGCGACGAGGTTTCTGCTCAGCGGATACATGAAGCTCCCTCCGAATGCGTCCTTCGGCACCGGCCACCCGAGCGTGTGGACGACCGCATCGAGCGGCTTGAGCGTCTCCCAGATCTCCTTCACACCGAGCGCGAAGATCTGCGGATTGTCGGATGGTATTTTTTGCCATTCCAGATACGCTTGTGACAGCGTCCCGCGCGTGCCTTCCGCAAGGACCGTGATCTGCGCCGTGATGTCCGTGGGCGGAGTGTAGCCGCTGCCCGGCTCTCCTGTTCTGCCGAGGCCGGACGGCACCGTGCGCACACCAGTCACACGACTCCCTTCGGTCAACAACGACGACGCGGGAAATCCCGTGAAGATGTTGACGCCGAGTGCTTCGGCCTTCTCTCCGAGCCAGCGGACGATCTCGCAGATGGAGCCGATGTAGTAGCCGTGGTTTTGCATCGTCGGCGGCGTGGGCAGTCGAAGCGCGCGGCTGCCGGTCATAAAATAGACACGCTCGCCGCTCACCGGAGCGCGGAACGGAAAGTCCTGGTTCTTGAGCTCGGGGAAAAGGGCGCGGATGGCGATCGGGTTCACGACCGCACCCGACAGCGAATGCTCACCCAGCGCGCCTGCTTTTTCCAGCACGCCGATTTGAAGATCACCGAGCGTCCCACCGGATTCTGCGTCCCGCTTGACCAGCTTCGCGAGCTCGATCGCGCCAGCAAGACCTGCGGGTCCGCCGCCGACGAACAGCACATCCATCGGAACCGCCTCCGCATTCGGCGGCTCGGTCAGGATCAGCCGATCGAGCGGCAACGGCGCCTGGTGCCTGCTCGGCAGCACCGTTCCATAGCGATCAGGCATCAGTGGTGCTTCTTCGCTTCTCGCACCGCCTCGGTGAGCGCGGGAATTACCTCGAACACATCTCCCACGATTCCGTAATCGGCGACCTTGAAGATCGGCGCGTCCTTGTCCTTGTTCACCGCGACGATCGTTTTCGACGTGCGCATTCCGGCCAGGTGCTGAACCGCGCCGGAGATTCCGACCGCGATGTAAAGCTCCGGACTCACGAGACGCCCAGTCTGCCCGATCTGATCGCTGTGCGGCCGCCAACCGTCGTCCGTCACGGCGCGCGTCGCTCCAACCGCCGCGTTGCCAAACGCCGAAGCGAGCTCTTCGACGAGCTTGAAGTTCTCCGCTGCCTTGAGACCCCGTCCGCCGGCGACGACGACCGGAGCTTCGGCCAGATCGAGCTTGCCGCCGCCGCCCTGACGCGTCTCGATCACCTTCACCCGCGTCGCCGCTGGATCGATCGCTGGCTGTGCGTTCTCGACGCGCCCCGCCTTCACATTCTGCGCGGGGCTGATGACGTTGGGCCGCATCGCAAGAACGGCGGGTGTAGCGGAGATGGCGAGCGTCGCGATCACCTTGCCGATGTTCATCGGATGTCGAACAACGACGGTATCCCCTTCGATGTCGAACGACAGAACATCGGTGACGACGCTTACTCCCAGCCGCGCAGCCACGCGCGGTGCGAGATCGCGCCCTTGTGCGGAGGTGCTGAAGATCGCGGCGCGATATCCGCCCGCTTTGATTCTGTCCGCAGCAGTTGCCGTCGTTGCTTCCGGATTGTAGTTGGCGAGGCACGCGTGCTCCACGGCGACGACGACGTCCGCGCCGTACTGGCCGAGCTTAGTTGCCTTTCCGGAAATTCCTGGAGGGCCGATGAGGAGCGCGTGCACCTCGCCACCACCCGATTTGTCGGCGAGCATCCGCGCCGCGGTGACTGCTTCGAGTCCGACCTTCCGAACGTCCGGGCCGCGCGATTCGACAAACGCGAAGACGTTCGGCATCAGAGAACCTTCGCCTCGGTCTGGAGGAGTTTCACTAGCTCGGGCACGGCTGCTGCTCCCTCGCCAACGATGCGGCCGGCTTTCCGCTCCGAGGGAAGCTCGAGCTTGCGCACTGTGATCTGCGGCTCACGAAGCTGCGCCGGCTTCACTTCGAGCGGCTTCTTTTTCGCCGCCATGATTCCCTTGAGAGATGGATAGCGAGCCGTGTTGAGACCCTCATCGACGGTCAGCACCGCGGGGAGCGGGAACTCGACGATCTCCTGTGCCCCCTCGAGCTCTCGTTTGGCGGTTCCCTTCCCGTTCGCGATCTCGAGCGACGAGATGGCGGTGACGCATGGAAGTCCGAGGATCTCCGCCGTCATCGGGCCGACGACTCCGTTGGACGAATCGGGCGACATCTTGCCAAAAAAAATCAGGTCGTACCCACCGCTCCTCAGCTCATCGGCCAGCGCCTTCGCGATCGCGAAACCATCAAACGGGACCTTCTCCGCCTTGAGCTGAATTCCGCGGTCGGCGCCCATGCTGAGAGCCTTGCGGATCGTTTCCTGGACTACATCAGGGCCCAGCGAGATCGCCGTAACTTCGCTTCCAGCATTTTTTTCCTTCAGCTGGAGCGCTGCTTCCACCGCCCAAGCGTCGAAATCATTGATGTCGAATTTGAGTCCGGCTTCATCGAGCGAGACGTTGTCAGCGCCAATCTTGAAGCGGACATCCATGTCGGGAACGCGCTTGACGCACACGGCAATCTTCACCGCCGGAATCTCCATGTGAATGATTTCACATAAAGATACCCACAGCCGATGGCTGATACGAAACAGGGCCCGGACCATGTTTCAAGTCCGGGCCCCTTCGCTCCGCTTCGACTGCAGCCGAAGGGAGAATAGGATCCCACCGTCAGATGTGCGTCAGACTTCCCCGGCGCGTTCGGGCCGCTCGGCGCGCGATGAGCGCGATCAGTGCGGACGCGACCAGGAGTGTGAGCGCGCCTGCTCCCCGCGCCGGCCATACCGGCCCATAGAGCGCCTCGCGCAGACCGCCCAACGCCTGGTAGACGAGGGCGGCGACGATCCAGGACCACGCTGACAATGTGCCCCAGACAACGAGCGCGATCGAAACCACCGCCACGCTCGCGATAACTAGCGTCACCCTCACGGGATCGAAGTCGCTCGCCGGTCCAGACGACCATGCCAACGCACCCAGCAGCGCCACGATTGCCGCCGCGATGAGCGCTCTGAGGCTCCAGCGCGGAGTGAGTCCCGCCACGACCAGTAACGGGATGCCGGCCAGCACCACCATCATCAGCGCATTCGTCGGTATGTCCGGGATCCCTGCAAGCGGCGGAAATGCCTCATTGAGCACCGTCGTCGGCGTGAGCGGCATGCCCCCTCGCGGGACGAGAGCATCCAGCTGAGTCATCGCGTAGACGATACCGCCGAGTCCGAGTCCGGCGATCAGCATTTCATTGGTGGTCGATCTGGACGGCTCGCCCGCCAGCATCGGAATTCCTACGCGCCGTCTCATCGCGCTGAGCCCAAGCCACAATCCGACGACCACCAGCGTGAGTGGGAGGGCCGCCACGAATCCGAGCGCGGTACTGCCGATGAAGCGATCCCACGGCTCCGCCGTGTCGTACCTGGAAAGCTGCGACGGCAGGGAGTTGAGGCTGCTCAATGTCGCGAGCAGGACGAGCACACCGACGAGGATCAAGGTGCCTCTGCGGTCGAGCGTCCCGTCGTCCAGCACTATGGGGCGCCGGCGCTTGACGACGATCGCGCCAGCCACCACCAGTCCCAATAGCAGCAGCATGCTGACGCCCGCGATCATCATCCGATTGGTCTGTCGGGCGCGGTCAGCGCGGAGAAACGCTTCCGGCAATTCCACATCGCGTCGCGCCACGAGTGGCTCGTCGCCGGCGATCTGCACCCACGCACGCGCCGCTGCCCCGTCGGGCAGCTTCACCGCCGTGTCGGTGTAGGTGATCGTGACATCGCGTCTCGCCGGGCGCGCCGTTTCCTTTAGCTCCGATTCCTGGAGCGTGGACGTGACTATCCCATCACGCGCGAGAGACGCGAGCGCGATCCGTCGAACGGCCGCAGAATCGGCCGACCCGCGGCTGGCGGAATCCGGAACGAAATGTTGTATATGTAGCGGCCTGCCATCTGGCCACAGCCGAGCGCGCCACTCCTCGGCACGTTGCGCAGTGGTGCCGGTAGTGTGGACATACCGCACGACCCACCACGCCGAGAGCGCGTACGTGGACGCGAACCGCTGGGCCTCGGGGACGAGCTTATACTGGCGCAGAAACCGCGGCCACGCGTCGACCGTGTCCCTGCCGATTGTCGTGAGGCGCGTCCAGCCAGCCGGATTGCCGCCGCGGGCGAGCAGCATCGAGTCGGCGGTCTGCACGACACGCCCGCGCTCGGCCGTAAACGGCGGACCGAGTGTGGGTTTGGGCGGCCGCGCCACGGCCACAACGACGCCGGCTACAGCGGCCGCAACCGCGAGGCGGCGTGCGCGCTTGGTGAACATGCCGGCTCGTCTCGGAGTCACTGTCGCCGCCGGTCTCTCGTCGGCGATCGGCGTCCACGCCGCGAACCGCGCCTCCTCCGGCGCCAGTGTGAAGCCGCGCTGCCGTGCCCAGCGCCACGCGACCACGAGAGCAGGTGCCAGCAAGGCGAGCAGGATGATCGCCGCCGTAACACGATATTCCACGGCGCTTCCCGACGCGGCGAAAAGCCCGAACACTACCAGGTCGTACACGAAGTGCGCGACTACCGTGACGAGAAGCCCGAAGTTGAGAAACAACACACCCCAGAAGCAGGCGTCGAGAAAGATCTCCACGCCGCGCGAATAGGGAGGCCATGATTCGTAGTTCGCGTGGGCGAACCCGAAGATGAGCGCCGATGCGACAACTCCCGCTGCCATCCACCAGCGGCGCGTAGGACGTCGTCCTATCCACAGCGAGAGCAGGGACAACGGCAGTGCGCGAAAGAGCGCCTCCTCCCACACGCCGGCATTCACCGATATCGCTATGCCCGAGATCCATGGCATCGGCGACGCGATCTGGTTTGGATCGTCCAGCAGCTCGCTCGGCACCCACCAGCCGAAGAGCTTACGCGTCACCAGATAGAAGACCGCGACGTAGGCAAAGGCGATCGCTGCGACGGCATACCCGCCGCCAACCTGGGACGCGACCTCTCTCGTGCCGCGGAACCGCCACAACTTCCACCAATCGAGATGCCGCGGGAAAGCGTGTCGCGTGGACGCCTCCGCCGCGGCGAGCGTAAACCCGAGCAGCAGTGCGGTGAACAGTCCGAGCAATACGGCGAACAAGACGCGCGTCGCCTGAAAGGTAGCGCTCGACATTGCGGTGTCGTAAAAGAACCAACTTCCCGGCATCTCGTTGATGGCCGCGGCGAGCGCGAGCACGCCAATCACGGCCCCCACCGCCATCGGCTCGCGCCAGCGGACGCGTCGCTCGCGCGCGAATCTGGTGAGGACGATGATGCCGATGATCGCGATGCCGAGAATACCCAAAGTCGCCAGGAGCGCGAGCAACCCGTTCCACGATCGCATTTCGGTGTACCGCCGCCGGAATGTCTCGGGAATCTCGACGAAAGGTCGGATGCGAGACGGCGTGTCGCCGGCGATTCTGACTTCGGCGCGGATCGGCGCCCCGCCGATGCGCCGGTCGACGCGCTCGAAAGTGTAGATGCGGTCAATCCGGCCGCTGGTCTTCTTCGTCTCGTATGAGGCGGTCACGAGCTTCCAGCGATCCACGCGATCGTCGATCCAGGTATCCAGCGCATGCTCCGCCAGACGTTGGCCGGAATCGGCGCTCACAGCAGGCCGCCGGTCAGCATCGGCGAGCTTTCGATCGAAGCCAATGATGCGGCTGTCGGGTGCAAACTGGACGCGCGCTTCCCGAGGATCACCTGGAACGAACGCGCGAACGGACCAGCTAAAGGGCGCGACGTCATCCCCACGAACGAGCGCGTTCAGCGAATCGTGACCGCCGCCAGCCAGCTCGACGAATGTGCGGAGCGAGTCGTTTCCCTGAAACCGAACCGCGGTTCGCGCGCCGGCGGGGGCCAGCGAGTGAGCGCGAAAGAACGAATCGGCGCGCGCGAGCGCAACCTCACGAGTGAGGGATTGCTTGAGCGCGACGATCGGAAAGGAGCGGGGAAAGAGCCACGCGGCGGTGGCCGCCGCGGCAACGGTGACCGCAGCTACGAAGATCGCGACTCTGGACGATCGCATCAGGAAAGATACGATGCCGCCGTCACGTGGGCGTCAGATCGTAGAGGCGCGTCCCTTCACTTTGCTTTCATTCGAACGCGCTCAGTCCCGTCACCGCCTGTCCGACTATCAATGTGTGAATGTCGTGCGTCCCCTCGTACGTGTAGACGCTCTCCAGGTTCGCCATGTGCCGCATCGACGAATATTCAGAGAGGATTCCATTGGCGCCGAGCAGCCGGCGCGCTTCACGCGCTATATCGGTGGCGGCGCTGACGTTGTTGCGCTTGGCGAGGGATACCTGTTGCGGGCTGAAATTGCCCGCGTCCTTGAGCCTGCCAAGGTGTAAAGCAAGAAGCTGTCCCTTCACGAGCTCCGTCAGCATCTCCGCTAAACGCTGCTGCTGCAACTGGAATCCCGCGATCGGCTTTCCGAACATCACTCTGTTGCCGGCATAGGCGAGCGCTTCCTCGTAGCACCCCTGAGCAGCTCCCATCGCGCCCCACGCGATGCCGTAACGCGCCTGGGTGAGGCACATGAGCGGGCTCTTGATGCCGCCTGTCTTTGGAAGGAGTGCCGTCGCCGGCACTTTCACGTCCTGAAGCACGAGCTCGCTGGTGTCGGAAGCACGAAGCGAAAGTTTCCCCTTCTGGTCCTTCGCCGAGAAGCCGGGAGCGTCGGTGGGGACTACGAAGCCCCGGATGGATTTGTCGCTCTTGTCGTCTCCCGTCTTCGCCCAGATGATCGCTACCTGCGCCGTGGATCCGTTGGTGATCCACATCTTTGCGCCGTTGATCACCCAGCTTCCATCCTTCTGCTCTCGCGCGCGGGTGATCATTGCCGACGGGTTCGAGCCGAAGTCGGGCTCTGTGAGACCAAAGCATCCAATAACCTCGCCGCTAGCCATTTTCGGGAGATAGTGCTGTTTCTGCTCTTCGGTGCCGAAGGCGTAGATCGGGTACATCACCAATGCGCCCTGCACCGAAGCGAATGAGCGCACACCCGAGTCGCCGCGCTCCAGCTCGTGCATGATGAGCCCGTACGCCACGTTGTTGAGGCCGGCGCAGCCGTACTCCTCGGGCAAATTGGCGCCGAACATCCCGAGCTCCGCCATCTGCGGCACGAGCTCCTTCGGAAAGCGTCCTTCTATGTAGCAGTCGCCGATAATGGGCAGGACTTTTTCATCGACGAACGCGCGAATCGTGTCGCGTACGGCGCGTTCCTCTTCGGAGAGCGCCGAATCAATGTTGTAGAAATCTGACATGGGGGAAAGTTAGCTCACAAACCGGGGGGAAACCCACTGCGGGAGTTCAGAGGCTGCAACTGCAACTGCAACAGATAGGCTGCCCGCTTCCAGCTGAAAGCTGCCAGCGGCGAGCTGCAAACGTCGGGACGCCACTCAGTAGCGTGAGGGCAAAGGCAGTCGTCTGTGCCCTGACCCGCGCCAGTAACGTCCAGACGCACTGAGGCTGGTGGCCGGCAGGTTCAAGCGGGCAGCGGGCAGCCTGGCAGTTCTCAGTTTGTAGGTGCAGTTCTGAAGCAGAAACGAGACTTCTGCGAGGCTATCTAGCTCTCGCAGTTGCGATTCCCGTTAGGCAACCGCGCGGCACGCCAGCGGCGTGATCCCCACCGCCCGTGCCTTGGACCGAAAACTGGCCCCGTGATCGACGACGAGCCCCTGCTCGTCCTGCCACTGGTGCACCATCTCATGCAACAAAGTGTGGAGCGCTTCTTCCCATCCATCACGCCTGACGTGGCGTCTGCTGAGGACGATCTCCGGCTCGCAGCCATCAGCCGCGGGACTGTAGTCACCCAGTCGGCTCTTCATGCGGCGCGAGATGCGAATCGGCACCGACCGCAACGAACCACCGAAGCGCTCTTCATTGTACGCTCTGTGCCAGCGCGAAAGCTCGCGAATGGTCGGAAGGTCGGCGGGGTGAGTCCGCTCCGGCGTGCGCCTCCTGCGCCGTGCCTCCTGGGGCCGCGCCACCGGAAACTCGAGAATCGTTCTGCGCGCTTCCCGCCGGGCGACCCGATTCCGCCCATGCACGAAGATGATTATTGCCTTCCACACTTCCTCGCTGGCGCCGAGGAAGCTGTTGTGGATCCTGAGCTCGCCGCCGCTGTAGCTGACGACAACGGTGCGATTGGTTGTAAGTCGAACGCGATACTGCGAACCGAGTCCCAGCCTCTGCAACCGTGCTCTCAGCTCCTCGGCGTTGCGCGGCGGCTCTTCATCGAGCTCCAGAGCGAGCTGATCCCGGTCACTCAGCCGCCACATACTCCGACCTCTTGAAGCATTTGTGCGGGCCTTTCACGAACGTTCGCGCTTCCTTCGACCAGACGTGGGTCGTAACATCGATCGTCTCGAGTCCGATGCTGATCACGTTGACTGAAGAAGGCCTTCCTCCGCGCGACCGGTTGGAGATCGTACCCGCCGTCGAGATCACGGTCCCCTTCCGGGTGTGCTCGATGTAGTGGACGGATTCCTGATGATCGTGACCGCAACACACTAAATCAACGCCCATCTCGGCGAAAGCTCCCAGGATCTTCTGGGTGTTCTTGAGCCCGTGACGCTGGGAGAGCTCGCCGCGCACCGGATTGTGATGCATGACTATTACGCGCGCATCGCGCGGCGGAGCTTTTTCGAATAACTCCTCCGCTTTGTCGAGCTGCTTCTTGTGGATGTCGCCGATGATGGAGATGTCGCGCAGGTTCCAGGTGAGCGTCCGGCGCGTGACCCCGTGCGCCGTGTTGATCCCGACGAAGGTGGCGCCCGGAACGTGAAGCACGGGCTCCAGATTCCTGTCGATGAACCTGCGATAGTTCTCATAGACCTTCGACTTGTCGCCGATGCCGAGCGGTGCCTTCCACCACGCCACGTCATGGTTACCCGGAATGGTGATTACGCGGCTCACTTTCTTGGCGTCCCGCATGAACGCTGCCGCCCTCTGAAACTCGCCCGCTCTGGCCCGCTGAGCGAGGTCGCCCGATATCGCCACCACGTCGAACTTCGCGGTCTGAATGATCTGCTCGATGGCTTCGATTTGCTCGGGAACCGCTGGCCACCCAAAATGCAGATCCGAGACGTGAAAGACGCTGGTCACGGCATCCGCCCCGACATCGCCGTCAGGTTAGGGCCCGACGACGAGGTCCGCGAAATGCGTCGCGACGCTGGCCGTGAGCGCCGGGGAAAGGGTCTTCATCGGATCACTCGCCACCTCACCCACCCAGCGGATCTGAGCCATGCGCGCATCGATCATCACAATGCGCAAAATCGCAACGCCCGTACCACCGCCACGGTTCTCCAATCTGAGCTCGACCGGGAGCAGGGCGTAGCGCGAGCCCTTGAGACCGACGAGTCCGCGCACCTGCTGAGCGAGGGGATCGCGCACCGTCGTCTCGGGAAGAACCCGCCCGCGCAGCCACTCGGCGGACAGCGACCGTGCGTCGGTCATCAGGATACTGTTGAGTTTTGAAGCGCGCTCCACCTCACGACCGAATGTCCATGCCTTGTCGAGTCCCCGTGCGGCGAGCGCGACTTCGATCTGATCGTCGAGAGCCGCGAGAAACGCGGCGCGATTGGGGATCTGCTGTTGCCAGCCGAGGCTGTCGGTCGACGACAGATACTGGACGGGAAAGACGACGATCTCCTGTCCCGCCATCCGCTCCAGCGGACGCATGGGGACCGGAGAGGCTCCCGTCTCGGCGGACTTGGATGCGCACGCAACGCAAAGCGCCACGACTGCGGTGAGAAAAAAGGCTCGCACTTAGGTAATGTTTTTGGATTGCGGGAAAGTTAACGCATACTCAATTTCATCGCACTCGTGACGGACGCTGCAATGCGACGCCTTCGAACGATCACCATCTGGTCTCTCGTCTCTGCGCTTGGCGCAGCCAGCTTCGCCTGGCTCGCCTTGTCGCGCGGCGAGCCCGTGAACGCAGCGTGGCTGCTGGTCGCCGCCTTATGCACGTACGCGGTGTCGTACCGTTTCTACAGCAGGTTCATCGCGAGCAGGATTTTCGCGCTCGATCCCGCACGGCCGACACCGGCGGTGCGGCTCAATGACGGCCGCGACTTCACGCCGACCAACCGCTGGATCGTTTTCGGGCACCACTTCGCGGCGATCGCAGGGCCGGGCCCACTCGTGGGACCCACTCTAGCGGCGCAGTTCGGGTTTCTTCCCGGGGCGCTCTGGATAATCGTTGGCGTCGCCATCGGCGGCGCGGTGCAGGACTTCGTCATCCTCTGTGCTTCGGTCCGGCGCAACGGCAAGTCGCTGGGGCAGATGGCGAAAGAGGAAATCGGGCCAGTCGCCGGATACACCGCGCTGGTGGCGGTGCTCGGAATCATGATCGTCTTGATCGCGGTGCTTGCGCTCGTCGTGGTGAACGCGCTCAAGGCGAGCCCGTGGGGTGTAGTGACCATTGGTCTCACCATTCCGACGGCTCTCGTCATGGGCGTGTATCTGCGCTGGGTTCGTCCCCACCGGGTGCTGGAAGCGAGCGCGATCGGATTGGTGCTGCTCATACTGGCGCTCTACGCCGGGCGATGGGTGGCGCAGAACCCGGCCCTGGCGCCGACGTTCACGCTGACGGGCAAGACGCTCGCGCTCCTGATCATGGGTTATAGCTTCTTCGCGTCGGTGCTGCCGGTGTGGCTCCTGCTCGCGCCTCGCGACTATCTATCGGCGTTCGTCAAGATCGGTGTCGTCCTCGCTCTCGCGCTCGGCATCGTGATCGTGCTGCCGCCGCTCCAGATGCCGGCGCTCACGCAATTCACCAACGGCACCGGACCTGTCTTCGCCGGAAAGATCTTCCCATTCGCGTTCATCACCATCGCCTGCGGCTCGATCAGCGGATTCCATTCGCTGATCGCATCGGGAACGACGCCCAAGCTGCTCGCCAACGAGGCGGATGCGCGAATCGTTGGATACGGAGGGATGCTCACCGAGTCCCTCGTCGCCGTGATGGCCCTCATTGCCGCGTGCGTGCTCACGCCCGGCGTCTACTTCGCGATCAATGCTCCCGCGAGCGCAATCGGCACAACGGCGGCGAGCGCAGCCGCGGCGGTGCAACAGTGGGGGTTCACCTTGGATCCGGCGCAAATGCAGCTCTTGGCGCAACAGGTCGGTGAGAACACCCTGTTGTCGCGCACCGGCGGCGCCCCAAGTCTCGCCGTCGGCATGGCGCACCTCTTCTCCAACGTGCTTGGGGGATCGACCGCGATGGCGCTCTGGTATCACTTCGCGATCATGTTCGAGGCGCTGTTCATTCTCACGACCGTGGATGCGGGGACGCGAGTCGGGAGGTTCATGCTCCAGGATCTCCTCAAGCACGTATGGGCGCCGATCGGACGTGTGTCCTGGTACCCGGCGGTGGTGGTGTCCAGCGGAATCGTCGTGGCGATGTGGGGCTATTTCCTGTATCAGGGTGTGATGGATCCTCTGGGCGGCATCAACGCGCTCTGGCCGCTGTTCGGAATTTCCAATCAGCTTCTCGCCGCCGTCGCACTCTGCGTCGGAACGACGGTAATCATCAAGATGGGAAAAGCGAGGTACGCGTGGGTGACCATTCTGCCGCTCGCATGGCTCGCGACCGTTACGCTGACTGCGGGATGGCAGAAGATCTTCTCGACTGATCCAAAGCTTGGGTTTCTCTCGCATGCGCGGATGTTGGTCGACACGCTCGCTACAGGCGCTCTCCCCGCTGGCGCTCACTCGGTGGCCGAAGCCAACCGGCTCATCCTCAACGACAGGATTGACGCGGCTGTTGCCGCTTTCTTTCTGATGTCCGTCATCGTAATTCTGGTCGCATCACTGCACGAATGGTTCAGTGTGCTGTCAGGCCGAAAGACCGCGAGAAGCAGCGAGATTCCCTTCGAAGCAACGACCCGCGCGGCGTAAACCGCATTCAACCACCAGATTGATCCGTTCCGAGGGAGATAGGCTTATGCGCACACCCAGCATAGTTCGGATTGGTGGAATCCTCCTGATAACCGGGGCGCTCGCATTCATGGGCATCTTCGCCTTCCTCTCCGCTCGTTTCAACTATCCACAAGTGCTCGACGGCAATGCGGCACAAGTTCTACCAAGTCTTCTCGCGACTGGAGCTACAGGTCGCGCCGTGTGGGCGCTGTACGGTTTTCTACCTCTCATTTGGATTCCCGCTGGTGTGGGCGCCTTCCACGCTCTGCGCGGTGTGCGCGAAGGAAGCATGCGGGTCGCCATGCTCTTCGCCTTTGCGTCGGCGATGAGTATGATGCTGGGCTTGCTGCGCTGGCCAAGCATTCATTGGACGCTCGCTCAAGCCTATGCTACTGGAACCGAAGCAGACCGGATGGCGATCGATGCCACCTTTACGGGCGTGAACAGCTTCCTGGGGAACTACGTCGGGGAGTTCCTGGGAGAGCTGAGCTTCAGCGTGTTCTTCCTTCTCTCCGGTTTCGCCATGCTCGCGCGAGGGGCGCGCTTCCCGCGCTGGGTCGGCTTTTTCGGAATTTTTACGGCCGTGACCGGAATGATCGGAATGTTTCGAAACGTGACTAATATCGTTGACCCCGTCGGCGCACTGAACAATTACCTTCTGCCGCTCTGGATGATTATTTTCGGCGTCGCTCTCCTCCGCCATCGCGACGGCATGCCGAGTAGTCTGCCATCGATTGATTCACTGACCGACTCCTAACATTCCCATCGTGTTCGAGAATCCATATCGCTCCGCCCGCGTGGCGTCGCGCACCGTAATGTCTGCGGCCATGGTGCTTTGCGCAGCGCCAGTCGTCGCGCAGACGCCGAAGCCCTTCGACTTCTCCATCAGGAACATCATGCGCGGCCCCGAGCTCTACGGCCGACAGCCCGAGAACGTCCGCTGGAGCGCCGACAGCAAGTGGATCTACTTCACCTGGCTGGAGCCCGGCACGGATTGGCGTGAAACGCCGAAACAATTCCGCGTACGTGCGGTCCCGGGCGCCAAGCCGGAGCGAGTTTCGATTCAGCAGATCGATTCCAGCGGGTCACGATTCGCCGCGAGCCAACGGTCCCACAATGCCCGCTACGCCGCCGTGGAGTTCAATGGCGACCTCTACATCAACGATCTCACAACCGGCACCACCAGGCGCCTAACCCAGACGGTGGAGGCAGAGCGCAATCCACAGTTCTCGGCGAATGACCGGGAGATTTTCTTCGTTCGTAACAATAACGTCTACTCGATCGATCTCTCTACCGGTTTCCTCAGGCAGATAACCGACATCCGCCAGGGGCCGCCGCCATCAGACTCAGCGAGGGCGCAGGGCCAGCGCGGTCGGCTGGAGCAGCAGCAACGCGATCTGTTCGAGGCGGTGCGCGATCGCATCCGCGCCGACAGTATCGCGCGCGCGGAGCGGCTGCGTCGCGATTCCCTCGGACTCAAGCCGGTTTATCTCCAAAGCGGTGAGCAGGTGTCGGACTTCTCGATCTCGCCAACCGGCAGGTTCCTGCTGATCACGACGCGGACCCCCTCCTCCGGGACGCGGACGACCGACATCCCCCAGTACATCACAGGGAGCGGATATACCGAAGAGCTGCGGGTTCGAACAAAAGTGGGCGACGCGGAACAGAAGGGACGCATTGCTCTTATTGCGCTTCCGAGCGCCGCGGTGAGCTGGCTCAAGCCATTCTCCGCTGATACGACCACCGGTTATTTCGACCTGCTCGGCTGGAGCGATACCGGTACGCTGGCAGCGATCTACGCGTACAGCGGCGACAACAAGACGCGCTTTCTTCAGACGGTCGATGCGTCCGCCAAACTCTCGACCCTGGAGGCCGCCCGCGACACCGCGTGGATCGGCGGCCCATGCAGCGACTGCGGTGGATGGTACGACGGCGGCCGGATCTGGTACGTATCCGAAGCCGACGGGTTCTCGCACCTCTATAGCGTTGCCGCAGACGGAACTGGCAGGCAGCAGCTCACCAAGGGACGGTGGGAAGTCCGCGGCGTCTCCCTCTCAGCCGACCGACGCTGGTTCTATCTGAACACGAGCCAGGTGTCGCCATTCGAGCAGCATCTCTATCGGATGGCGGTCACCGGCGGCGCGATGGAGAAGATCACCAGCAAGACCGGAAAGCACGCGGCGGTAGTGTCGCCCGATGGACAACTGGTAGCGGATGTGTACTCTTACGTGAACCGGCCGCCCGATCTCTTCCTGCTGCGCAACCGCGCCGACGCGGAAATGTCGCAGTTGACATTGTCGCCGAGTGCGGAGTGGCTCTCGTTTCCGTGGATCGTGCCCGAGCTGGTGATGATTCCTGCTTCGGACGGCGTTCAGGTGCCCGCCCACATCTACAAGCCGAGCGACATGCACGCGCAGTCGAATGGGGCGGCGGTGGTCTTCGTGCATGGCGCCGGCTATCTGCACAACGTCGGCAATTTCTGGTCGGAGTATCCGCGCGAGTACATGTTCAACCAGTTTCTCGCGTCGAAAGGCTACACGGTTCTCGATCTGGATTATCGCGGATCCGACGGGTACGGACGCTACTGGCGTACCGCGATCTATCGGCACATGGGAGGCCGGGATCTGCAGGATCAGGTCGACGCTTCGCGCTATCTGGCCACCAATTTCCGGATCGATCCCGAGCGGATCGGGCTCTACGGCGGCAGCTACGGCGGATTCATCACGCTCATGGCCTTATTCACTGAGCCCAAGCACTTCGGCGCCGGCGCGGCCCTCAGAAGCGTTACCGACTGGGCACACTACAATCAGGGTTATAGCTCAAACATCCTGAATCTGCCCCAAAACGATACTCTCGCGTACCGCCAGTCGTCTCCCATCTACTTCGCGGAAGGTCTCGAAGACCCATTGCTCATGGCACATGGGATGGTCGACTCCAACGTCCACTTTCAGGATATCGTCAGGCTGACCGAAAGATTCATCGAGCTCGGCAAGACGCGGTGGGAGCTCGCGGTTTATCCGGTTGAGGATCATGCTTTCGTGAGGCCCTCTTCGTGGGCGGATGAATACCGCCGGATCTTCGAGTTGTTCGAGCGGTATCTACCAAATAGTACTTCAACCAGATGATGACTTTGATAAGCTCCCTGTTGTCCACCACCGCTTCGGCTGTCCGCGCGGTGCTCGGCGTGCCCGATTACCAGCGGTATCTGGCTCATATGCGCACCGCTCATCCGGGCGATCGCGTGATGAGCGAGACCGAATTCAACCACACCCGCATGAACGACCGCTACAACCGCACGGGATCGAGGTGCTGCTGAGCGTGCGCTGAGGCTGCTTCGGCGGGCCGCGCGGGGCTGGCCGAGGACCAGGCGAGGCAGAATGCCTCCCGTGTGCAAGTACTGGCTCGGCTGGCGTCTCCAAGTGAGACCCCAACCAGGCTGGAAATGAAAGCAACCACATTGCTCCTCATCGCTGCCCTTCCGCTCACGGCGTGCGGGCGCGATTCGTCTTCGGCGGCGGACGGAACCGCCACCGCCACCGCCCGGATGGACGCCTCAGCCAAGATTCTCGGAAGCCCCGCTCGAGCGCCCGAGGTCGGCATGGTGGCCGGTGGTGCAGTCTCCCAGAGGGCCGCTGACTTCAGCGCTATGCCCCCGGAGGCAGTCACTGCCGACGCGACGTCGGGCGATCCCTTGCAGAATGTCACCGCCGCCACCACGGCGCCGACGATGGTCATCCGTACCGGTCAGGCATTCATCGAGGTCGAGAAGGTCGATGACGGAGTCATCAAGGTCCGGCAGCTCGCCGCACAGGTTGGTGGCTACATCACCAACTCCTCGATCAGTGGAGGCCGCGACCAAATCCGGCAGGCGACGCTCGAGCTCAAGATTCCCGCGTCGAATTACGAGCGCGCGGTTGGATCCCTTTCCACTATTGGCAAGGTCGAGACTGTGACTTCTACCGCGCAGGACGTAGGGGAGGAGTTCGTCGACGTCACCGCGCGAGTCACAAACGCGCGGCGTCTCGAAGAGAGGTTGATAAGTCTTCTCGCCAACAGGACCGGAAAGCTCGATGAGGTTCTTCGCGTCGAGCGGGAGCTCGCGCGCGTGAGAGAGGAGATCGAGCGTTACGAGGGGAGACTACGCTACCTGACCTCTCGTGTGGCGATGAGCACTCTCACCATTACCATCCACGAGCCGGCGCCGATACTCGGAAACAATCCGGGAGAAAACCCAATCGCGGCGGCGATCCGGCGCGCGTGGCGGAACTTCGTCGCCCTGTTGGCAGGAGTGATTGCCTCCCTGGGCGTCGTGATTCCTCTTGCCGTGGTCGGTTACGCGGGATGGTACGCCTACCGCCGCTGGAAGCGGAGATAGAGAAACCGCGGAGCGATTCAGCTCCGCGGCGCTTCTTTCGGCGACTCCGCTCGTCCAATGCCAGGTGGTGACTGGCTCGATCGAGCGAGATCCCGATTGTACCACCAAAGCGAGCGGGAGAGTGCGGAGTAGGCAATGTGGACGTGTTGCGCGCCCCAGGCCATGGCACCCAACCCTCCGATAATCAGGATTGGGCTGGACGCGTTGTTGGAACTGTTGGCCGCGACCACTACGCCAACCGCGGCGGCGGCGGCGCCGATGCTCGCAACGACGGATCCGCGGAAATTATTCGTCTTATAGACGCGAGCTTCTGCCCGGGCCGACGGCGAAGCGGCCACCAGCTTTTCCACATCGAAGCTTCTGAACCATCCGACGGTGCCGGCTACTGGCCCGTCGGCGCCCTGGATGATTCTGCCACTACCCCAATTCGACTCGAATCGCAGCGCCAGCCCATCATAGCCGCGCGTGGAATCTTTGCCCTGGGCGCCAGCCGTCGTGGTCATGAAGACTACGCACGAGGCGCCCGCGATCACTGCCCAAATAATTCTCGATTTCATCATCCCTCATGGATCGCCCAATCTTCTTTCTATGGACGACTGAGCGACCCGAGGGAGAACATCATCCTATTATCGGTTGAGATCGCGATTGTACCACCAGATTGCTTTGGAAAGAGCCCGATAGGCATTCTCCAGCTTCGAGCCCCCGAAGCCGATCAACAGAATACTTGCAGCGGTAAGTCCGGACGGAATTGCAGAATTGAGGTCGTTGATGCGAGAAGCTCCGATTGCGGCACCGAACGTCGCGATACCAAGAGCAGCCAGATACTGCCCCGGCTTGTAGTCACGCTCGAAAACTTTTGCCTCCGCCAGCGCCTTCTCAGAGCGACTCACAAGGTTTGCCACCTTGGGGCCGTGAAATACGCCCGCGCGAGCGACGACCGTACCCTGTATGCCGCGCACGATTTGCAAATCGCCGACATGGCTCTCAACGCGAAGGGCGTTCTCATCGTAGCTCGAGTCCTGAGCACTCATAGCGGTCGCCCCCAATGACAAAAGTTGAGCAGCATAGAGCGCAATAGCTAAACGTTGCATCGTTCCCCTCCTATTGTCTATACACGATCGTCGCTCGGCCATTCAGCGTCGTGCCATTCATGATCACGTGCGTGTTGCCGGGATAGTAGTATCCGGCGCTCGACTGCTCCACAGCGGCTCCGAGGAAATCGTCGTTGGTGAGGAGCCAAGCGCCCGCGTTTGAGAAGAAGCTGGCTACGAATGCAGCTGCAACCAG
>JALYKM010000007.1 GCA_030774785.1 Gemmatimonadota bacterium | reverse complement strand
GCGTTGCGCGAGCGGGTCGCCGAGATGCTGCGCAAGGAATCGCGCGTCACCAACTTTCGGCTCGGTGCCTGGAACGAAGGCGGCGCGGGGGTCACAGTGGTGGAGCTGAAGTGATGCTTGAGGTCGATTCGAACCTGCTGAACCGGAGATGATTCCCGACGAAGTAGTGGAGCAGGTCCGCGATTCCGCCGACATCGTGCAGATAGTCGGCGAGTACGTGAACCTGAAGAGAGCAGGCGCCGATTTCAGAGGTCCGTGCCCGTTCCACCAGGGGACTCACCGGAACTTCTCGGTCTCTCCGAAAAAGCGGATGTACTACTGCTTCGTCTGCCACGAAGGCGGGGATGTCTTCCACTTTCTGCAGAAGAGACTCGGCGTCGAGTGGCCGGCCGCGGTGAAGATGGTCGGCGAGAAGTCCGGCATCGAAGTGCGCGAAGTCCAATCGCGCCGCGAAGGACCCGATCCGCGCGAGCCGCTCTGGGAAGTAAACGCGACGGCGGCCGCGTATTTCCAGAAGATTCTCTGGGACGACCCGCTCGGAGAACAGGCTCGGGAGTATCTCGCGCAGCGGGACATCTCACGCGAGGTCGCCGATCAGTTTGGAATTGGCTTCGCTCCGCGCGAGATCGGCTTGCTCCGGAATTACATGAACACGCTTGGCTTCGACGAAGCCCGTCTCGTCGATACGGGATTGCTCGTGCAGGGAGACGATGGAAGCGAGCCGCGTCCGCGATTCAGAGGTCGTCTCATGTTTCCGATCCTGGACTCGGCGGGCCGCAACATTGGCTTCGGTGGGCGGTTGATCTCGCCGGGAGAGCCGAAGTACCTCAATTCCCCGGAGTCAGCGGTATTTTCCAAAGGCAAGACGCTTTACGGACTCAACTGGGCGAAAAACGATGTGCGGCGCGAAGACCAGGTGCTGGTCGTCGAGGGCTACTTCGATGTCGTACGCCTCGTGGCCGCCGGTGTCACCACCGTAGTCGCGCCGCTCGGTACCGCGCTCACCGACGCCCAGGCCGCGATGCTGCGAAAGCTGACGAAGAATGTCTTTCTTCTCTACGACAGCGACAAGGCGGGACTACAGGCGACTTTCCGATCGGGCGACGAGCTGCTGAGACAGGGCGTGTCCGCCAGAGTCGTGACGCTGCCGGAAGGAGAGGATCCGGATACCTTCGTCAAAACTCACGGCGCGCCTGCGCTGACGGCGCGACTCAGAGACGCGATCGACGTATTCGAGCGCAAGATCCAGCTGCTCGAGCGCGCCGGAATGTTCGCCGAGCTTCACAAGAAGCGGAGAGCGCTGGACCGACTGTGGCCGAGTGTTCGCGCTACTTCGGACGAGATCATGCGCGACTTGTACATCACGCGCGCGAGTGAAGTGAGCGGGGTGGCCCGCGAGGTCCTGGAGCGCGAGCTCAGTGGAAAGTCCGCACCGCCTGAGCCGAGCACGGCAAAGGCAGCCGCACCGAGATTATCGCCGGCTGCACGCGTGCGCCGAGGCGAGAGACGCGCACAACACTCCGAACGGGGCGCATCGGCCGAGCGGGAGCTCATTAGGGCGATGCTATTCCTCCGCTCACGCGTTGAGCAGATCACCGAAAGGCTGGGAGACG
Organism: Gemmatimonadota bacterium; assembly: GCA_030774785.1. Classification (GTDB taxonomy): domain Bacteria; phylum Gemmatimonadota; class Gemmatimonadetes; order Gemmatimonadales; family Gemmatimonadaceae; genus UBA4720. The sequence continues at coordinate 2,763 of JALYKM010000007.1, read as the reverse complement.
AGAGCTTCCGCGAACCCCAATATCGTGCGATTTATCTGGCTCTGGTCGCTGTCGGACCGGAGGCAACTATCGAGGAAGTTACGGCGCACCTGGACGAAGACTGCGTCGGTACCGTTGAGGAAATCCTTTCGGAAGGCTCGTACCAGATCGATCCCGAGCGGACGATCAGCGACAGTCTCGCCACTTTGCGCGCGCGTGATCTGGATCGGCGCGCCGCGGAGCTGGATCGCATCATTCCGTTGGCCGAAGGCGCGCAAAAGGACAAGTTGATCGCCGAAAAGGATGAGATCAGAAAGGAGTTGAAGGCGACTGGAAGGAACTACTACAAGAAGTTCAGACGGTCGGGGGCGAGATGACCACCTGGAGGTGGGATGCAACAGGAAGTTGAAGCGTTGCTGGCGTTGCAAGAGGATGATCTGAAGATCCGCGAGATCGAGAGTCAGATACGCGCGCTCGATCCAAAGCTGGTGGAGTTCGACACGCGGCGGGATCAGGTACTCGCGGCGCTGGCGCGGGCAGAGATTGCACTCGCCGCGGAGGAGAAGAAGCGGGGGGAGCTACAGGCGAGACTAGCCCAGCACAAGCAGATGCAAGAGCGAAATCTCCATCAACTGGATGACGTGAAACGGATGCGCGAAGCGACTGCCGCCACCGCGCAGGTCGAATCGACTCGCAGGCTGATGGCCGAGGACGAGAGCGAGATCGCGATCCTCGGAAGGCGGATCACCGACATGAGTGGCGCCGTCGCGAGCTCGAGGCAGGCGTTGGCCGACCTCGACCAGCAGCAGAAAGCGGCCCGGCCGGAAATCGAGGCGAAGAGATCATCGCTCCAGTCGGAGCTCGAAGCCGCGCGGCGAGACCGTGATGGCAGGGCCGGCTCGGTTTCCCGTCCGATGCTCGGCAAGTACGACCGGATCAGAGGGAAGAGGACGATGGCCCTCTACGCCCTGCGCGGCGGGTCGTGCGGAAACTGCGACACCGCGATTCCACTCCAGCGCCGGAATATCATGGCGGGAAGCGGTCAGATCGAGGTGTGTGAAGCGTGTGGAGTCCTTCTGTATGCGGAGGGAGCTTGAACTCGGTCGCGGCTGCGCGCTGGATTTTGCCCAAGCCTCCCGATGAGGAGGCCGTGCAGGCGCTCGCCGCCGCACTCTCGCTGCCGGAGATCGTGTGCAGGCTGCTGCTCATTCGCGGATACGTGAGCGCTGAGGATGCAAAGCTCTTTCTGCGTCCGCGGCTGGACAGACTGCATGATCCATTCACGTTCCTCTCGATGGACAAGGCCGTCGACCGGCTCGCGCGCGCGGTGCGCGACGAGGAGCTCGTCTTCATCCACGGTGACTACGACGTGGACGGAATTTGCTCGACGACTCTGCTAACGCGCGCGATCCGCGGATTGGGCGGAAAAGCGATGCCTTTCATTCCCCGGAGGATCGAGGACGGCTACGATCTCGGCGATGCTGGCGTAGATGCAGCCATTGCGGCGGGAGCGAGAGTCGTGGTCACCTGCGATTGCGGCACCAGCGCGGTATCGCCCGTGGCCCGCCTTTGTCGCGCAGGAATCGATGTGATCGTCACCGACCACCACCTGCCTGGCGGCGAGCTTCCCGACTGCCTGTCCGTATTGAATCCAAAACGAAGCGGCTGCGGCTACCCGGACAAGGACCTTGCCGCGGTTGGCGTCGCGTTCAAGCTCGCGCTCGCGCTGACTCGTGCGCTGGGGAAAAGCGAAAACTTCATCTGGGCGATGATGGACCTCGTTGCGCTCGCCACGGTCGCGGATGTGGCCCCGCTTCGCGGAGAGAACAGGGTTTTTGTCCGGTACGGACTCAAAATGCTTACCGAGACCCGAAACATTGGCATGCGCGCTCTGATCAGAGCCGCTGGTCTCGATGGGAAGCAGCTGACCGCCGGCCGCATTGGATTCATACTGGCGCCGAGGCTCAACGCGGCGGGCCGGTTGGGACATGCCATTCGCGGTGTCGAGCTGCTGCTCAGCGGGGATGAGCACCAAGCGAACGCGATCGCCCGCGAGCTCGAGGAGCTGAACTACAAGAGGCAGGAGCTGGATCACGCGACGCTCGAGCAGGCACGCGAGAGAGTGCTGCAGCTCGATCTCGACGAAGTCTTCGGCATCGTTTTGGCTGACGAGGCCTGGCATCCGGGAGTCATCGGAATCGTCGCGTCGCGGCTCGTCGAGGAGTTTGGGAGACCGACGATTCTGATCGCGCTGTCGGGAGAGCAGGGGAAAGGGTCCGGACGATCGATCTCCAAATTCGATCTTCACGGCGCGTTGGGACAGTCCCGGGATTTTCTGCTGCGCTTCGGAGGACATCGCGCTGCCGCCGGCGTCACGGTCGCACGCGACCAGGTCGGAGAGTTCGCGGCGCGATTCAATGAAGTCGCCCGATCGCTCCTCACCGCTGACGATCTGGTGCCGGAGATACGCGTCGATCTCGAGGTGAGCATCGAAGGCATGGACCAACGACTCGAATCGCTGTTCCGCCACTTCGAGCCATTCGGAATTGGGAATCCTTCCCCCGTGCTGCTTGCTCGAAACGTGACGATCGCACGGCCACCGCGGTTGATCGGGCATGATGGTCTCAAGCTCGTGCTCGACACCGGCACGGGCTCGCTGGAGGCAATCGGCTGGGGCTTTGCGTCTCGCGCGGCTGAATTCCAGCCCGGCAGCAAGGTCGATATCGCGTTCAGGCTCGAGCGCGACGAGTACAGAGGCGAGAGCTACCTGCAGGCGCGCATTGC
>JALYKM010000006.1 GCA_030774785.1 Gemmatimonadota bacterium | reverse complement strand
ACGGAGCGTGTCAGCACTGTCAACCACGGATAGAAATGTCACCCTAATTACACGGATAGAAATGTCACCCTAGGGTTTGATTGAAAAGATCATGTTCGTTCTTCTCCACGGATGTTCGGCGCGGGGTCGATGAGGCTCTGCTCTCGATCCCACGCCTTTCGCTCTGTAGAGGGGTTTTGGCTCGAGATAGTCCTTCCAGGTGAGCTCGTATTCAGCCGTGCCGGGCGTTTTGTAGATGACGCGCAGAGCTCCCTCTTCATTTTCCCGCACCAGCACACGCGCTCTTGGTGGCATGTCGCGCCTGAGAGTGAGCGAGAGCCGGCGATTCTTGTATGCGATGACACCGTCGCTGCTCACCGACCGGGTCTCCTCACGGCACCAGAGATTACCGTTATCGAGCCTCGGGTCGAGTCGCAAGTGATAGTCCGCCGAGCTCGCCGCTCTCCTCGCAAATCGAGCGTTGTGAGCGCTGAGATAACTCTCCTCGAGATAGTCGTTCACTCCCTCGAACGTCGAGATCCCCCTGAGGCGCAGCTTCTTGACGAGCCGGTCCTGACTGGTGCCGTGCGTACGCTCCACTCTGCCCTTGGCCTGCGGAGATGAAGCGGCGATCAGCTCGATGCCGAGCCTCCGGCAAATGCGGCCGAACTGGCTCGTCGAGAGAGCTGAGTTCTTCGCAGCACTCAAGTGGTAGAGATTCTTCCAGTCGGTGTAGAGCGCGCGCGGCACTCCGTACTTCTTGATCCAGCCTCTCAACACAGCGATAGCGGCCCAGAGCGTCTCTTCCTTGCCGAGCCTGGCCAGCACCGTCCCCATGGCATCATCAGTCATCGTCATCAAGCAGCCTCGGGGGCCCCGACCTTCCAGCCAATCGTGAAAGCTCCCATCGAGCTGCACCAACTCCGCAAAGTGGGCCTTTCTTTCACGCCTAAGGCGGTGCGGCCGCCTCTTGCGCCTTCTCGTCCAGAGACCGATCGAGCGCATCCAGTCGGTCAAGGTGGAGACAGCTAACACCAGCCCCTGATCTTCCAAGAGATGCTCGGCTACGAGCGTGGGCCCGAAGCGCTGCCCCGGCCCCGAAGTGGCACTTCCACCGTATTCGCGAGCTACGAGCTCCAGCACTCGCTCGCGCTCTTCAGTGGGGCGAGCCCTGTTAGATGCCCTGCCGAAATTCCGGTGCACGAGCGCTCTCACACCTCCCGCGCGATATGGCTTCAGAACGCGCTTCACCTGCCTCGTGCTCAAGCCAAGCAGCTCTGAAGCATCGACCGACGTAAGCTCCCCAGAAACCACTCGCGAGATCACCTCGCCCCGGCGCAACTCTCTCTCGCTCAACGGCGTCCTCTCCAAGTCCCCTCCTGTCGAGAGGGAACAGTCTAAAGAGTGACATTTCTATTCGTGGCTCAGGGTGACATTATCATCCGTGTTCAACACTCAGCGCCCATGAAAAATCGTTGCTCGCGCAACGCCGCCGCTCGCCGCTCATCCTCTCGACGCGGCGTAGTCCGTGCAGCACATTGCCATATCCGCAGCGACATGGCGCCGCGACGTTTGAGTGGGAGAAAGCATGATCGCCCGCCGGACTATTGTCGCCTCGTATTTCCTTATGGCCTCCCTTCTCTCAGCTTGTGCCGGCCGACACAATTCGAGCGAAGAAGCGCCTTCGTCGTGGATACCACCTGACAAGGTCGTCCTCGAAGTGGAGAATCGCAACTGGGCCGATGTCGTGCTGTACATCGTGCACGACGGAGTCCAAACGCGGGTCACGCAAGTCGCTGCGGCGCACGATTTGTCGATCGAGATACCTGCCAAGCTTCAGGGACAGATGGGAGTGATCCGTCTGGCCGCGCGCAGAATCGGAGGCACCGATAGCTTCACATCGAGGGAGATCTCGTTGCGTGGGAATCCGCGGTGCGGTTCACGATCGAGAGCAGCCTCAATCGCTCGACCGTCGGCGTCTGGTAGGGCTGCCGCCAAGATTTTCAGGGATCGCAAAACCTTTACGCCTATTTTTCTCCCTCTTTAAGTCCACTTGGGTACTCAAGCCATGGAAACGAAGAAAGATTACTCGTCAGGACGGACATCCGTCTCGCTGCTGCTCGTCATCGTCGCTTGCGGTCGGCCCCCAGGCGGGATCGCAACTCCCGCCCCGCGCGTCGACCGTGTACACGTTGAATCTCAGCACGTTGACTACGATATCGCATTCACGGCCGATGGTTCCGAAGTACGCTCAGCTCTCCAGTTTCCTGCCGCTGCTGTCTGGCAAGCCATCCCGCGCGTGTATGCTGATCTCGCGATTCCCCTCGAGATCTACGATTCCACGCATCGCTTTCTCGTCGGTGTCGTATCTGCCCGTCGAGCGTTTGCGAACAGGTCCCTGTCGTACTTCGTCAATTGCGGCTCGACTCTGATGGGGCCAAACGCCGACTCCTACAACGTACGGCTACACCTTCAGACTCAGGTCGACTCCATCGGCGCGGCCGAGGCTAGAGTGCGGACGCTCGTCAACGCCACAGCGGCAAGTGATGGAGGGATTACCGTTCGATGCTCATCGAGGGGCGACCTGGAACGGTTAATCGTTGAACGTGTTACCGAATTGCTGGCACAAAAGAAGGAGCCTTAGTGGCTTTCTCACTGCGTCGGAGGAGGCTTCTTGCTGCCTGAACCCGCGTGTCCGGAATACACGAGCGATGTAATAGCTACAAGAGCAGCAACGACGCCGCCGACTATTGCGCTCGATCTTACCGGTGAGAATTGTCGCCTGTTCAGCGTCGCGACATTTGAGCGTCGGACTCCCACCCGCTCTCCCCGCCAAAACTCCTCGTTGCCGTCCCGTTTTATGACGGTCTTCACGCTTAGGAGCAAAGTATCACCCGCGAGGCCCATATAGCGACCAGACAGGCCTGTCACCTTCGGCCCCACCACACTGGCCATTTCCGCCGACCCGGTATCCGTCAGCATCGCCACCAGATCGTTGCCTACGGCCGGAGGAAACGACTCCACAGGGAGCGAGGTATAGCAGGCCAGCGTGGTTGTAAGTGTAATCACGCCGATTGCTCTTCGAAATCGGAACATCAACACTCCCGAATACGGTCATCAAACAGAACTCAGACGCACAGCCCGGCGCCGAAGTTCGACGCCGGGCTGGAAGTTCCGTCCTGAGCTTACTTCACTACGAACGCGCCGTTAGCCTAGGGACAGGCGTTCGGATCATTCTGATTGCGCACCGGCTGCTGCGAAGGAGCGGGGATGTTGGGATTTGAATTCCGCTCATTGATCGGATAGAGGAACCGCCCCGGAATGGCGGTCGCTCCAGGAGCCGGTATGAGGCGCGGATAGCACGATCTGTTATAGTCCTGGAACACTTCGATCTTCTGGAAGTCCTCGATCCACTTCTCGGTCATGATCGCCGCATACAGGGCCGTTCCGGCGGCAGCGAGTGGTGCCAATCCGACATCAGCCCGTACCGCGTTGAGCGCGGTGAGGGCCAGGCCATCGTTTCCGGTTTTCGAGGCGGCCTCAGCGATGATCAGCTGATTCTCTCTCCACGTCACCAGAGGCTGTCTGAACGCCGGATCCAACCTCGTGGCGCTTAGATCCGAGGCCGTACCGTCGTTGTACTCACCAGGCTTGGAGCCGACATATTGACCGGCGCCGTTGGGGCTGAAATACTGGGCTAGGCGCGGGTCGTTTCGATTCTTCAGCGTATCAACCAACGCCTCGCCAGCCAGCATGTATCCAGACCGATCCACGACCTGGAACTGATACCACTGGTTGGATTCGGCCGGCAACGAGCTGTGGAACGCTAGATAATCGTTCCCCTTCTTGATGCCGAGCTGCGCCTCGGCGAGAGCTCGCGCGTAGCTGCTCGGATCGACCTCAGCCTGATGCAGGTAGTATCTCGCCCGCAACGTGTGCGCGAAGTCAATCCACTTCGAGGCATTGCCGCCGTATACAAGATCAGCGGCTCCCGGCCCAGCGCCGACCCCCGCACTCAGGTCAGTGATCGCGGACGCCAGCAAAGTCTCGACGCTCGCATAAATGTCCATCTGCTTGTCGAGCTTCGGCGTGGCAACGTCTTTGACCGCCTCGGTATACGGGACATCGCCCCACACATCGGCCATCGTTCCGATCAGCCACGCTTCGTAGATCTTGGCGATACCCAGATACCTGCGATCGCCGAGCTTCGCGACCTGATCCTGGAGTTTCCGGGCGTCGATGATCCCTCCACCGGTGTAAAAGCTCGCCCACTCGCCTTCAAGGTCTGCCTCTCCGACGGTGTAAACGTCATATGAGCTGAACTGCCGCTGCACCCCCGCCATCTGCTGATGCCAGACAGCGGCGAGCCGTGCCATTTGGCCCTCGTTCAGAAACCAGGTGTTGGCCTGAATCGGCACGAAATACTGATCCGGAGTTCGCGTTTCCTGCTGCTTGTTCGGATCTGTCGTCAACTTCGGACCGCTTAGAAAGTCGCCACACCCCGTGACGACCGACGTCAGGACGAAGCCTGCGACCAAAATCTTCGTTGATTTTCGCATTTTATATGATCTCCGTCCGGTTAGCGGTTCAGGCCGATTGAGAAAACGACTGACCGCGTCTGCGGATTATTGAAATAGTCGATGCCGCGCACGAGCACTTCTGCACCGGCAAGGTTGGTCTCCGGATCGATACCTGTGTACTTCGTCCATGTGTGCAAGTTACGCCCCGCGACACGCAGATCGACGCTCTCGAAACCGAGGCCCCGGTTCAGCCAAGCGGTCCTGAGGTTGTACGAGAGAGAAAGCTCGCGGAGCTTCGCAAAGCTTCCGTCTTCGATGAACTGCGCCGACACCTGGCCGAAGCCGCTGCCGAGGTCGGTGTACCAGCCTTCGTCGAGGAATACTGGTACGTCCTTGCCTGGACCAGCTACCACGCCCGATGCTCCGGGGCGGGCCGGCATGTAGTCCTTGCCGAAGGTCACAGTCGTGTAGCGGTTTTCGGTGACCTTCGCTTTGCCGAAGTATGTCAAAGCTCCCTTCGTGCCGTTCCAGATCTGACCACCACGACGAATGTCGACCAGACCAGAGAAGGTCAGATTCTTCCAGAGCTGGATGGAGCTTCGCACGCTCCCCGTCCACTTCGGCTGAGGATCGGAGATGATTCTGTTGGTCGGGTCAGTGAGGGGGAATCCACTGGCGTCGAGATAGAGCGCCCCCGTCGCAGCGCCCGCTCCGCAAGAAGCGTCGATATCCACGCCGTCAATCACGAGGCCGCGGCCGCAGCGCGCGAAGTCAAAGCCGCGAAGAACGCCGACACGCGAACCCTTCCATGCCGCTCCCGATGCGCCCTCGAAGCTGCCGTTGGCGACATCGATATACTCCGAGCCGGCAAGGTCAAGCACCTTGTTGTTGTTCTTGCCCCACTGCAGTCCGACGTCCCAGCCGAACACTGGATTCTGAATTGGACGTAGGTTGAGCGTGATCTCAGTCCCGGTATTCCGAATGCGTGCAGCGTTGGAAGCCTGCTGCGTGAACCCGGTCGAAGGCGCGAGCGGCGTCAGAAGGATCACGCCTTCGGTCTTCGAGTTGTAAAGGGTGATGCCGAGGTCTGCGATGTTGCGCCACAACGCGAGATCAATTCCTCCCTCGAGCTCTTTTGAAATCTCGGGGCCGAGGTTGGGCTGTGGCTTGAGCGAGCTGGTGGTGAGACCGCCAATACCGTTCTGGCTGGTGCTCAGGCCGTCGCTAACCCAGCCGTCTATGAAAGCTCCCGTGACGAGGCCACCGATCGTCGAGTAGACGGGCGGGATCTGCCCGGTCTCGCCGTAGGCAAGACGCAGCTTCCCTGTGGGGAACAGGCCTCGAACATCACCCGTTACCTGCGTGAAGTTCCAGGCAGCACTGGCTTTCGGGAACCAGTGCCTCTTCTGGCTCGCACCGAACGTCGACGATCCATCGTTGCGCATTCCGGCAGTAAGGAAGAGCTGACTAAAGAGGTCCAGTGTCGCCTGGCCAAAGTACGACTGAGTGTGTACCAGGCTCTCGAATTCGTCACTCTGCAGGTTTGCTGGAATCGTGTTGTCGAGCTGGTACGGGGTCGGAGCGATGAGCACCGAGCCCTGATCGAAGAGCTGCTTGTAGTGTCTGCTCTGCAGGTTGTTGCCTAACGTCAGCGACCCACCGAGGTTCGGGCTGAATGTCCTGGTCGCCGTCGCGATCAGGTTGTGGTCGACGATCAGATTTATCAGATCGAGCCGGTTCACCTGACCCTGCGGGAACGTGCTGCTGGTGAGGGGTAGAGCTTCGAGTCTCTCGTCTGCGTAGTAATCCGCACCGAGCGTCTCGCGAATCGTAAACCAGTCGTTCGGTGAATAATCCGCGTTCAGGTTGCCGAAGGTGCGCCCGACCGCCCCGTTCGCTACGTCTCTATTGAGGACGAAGAAGGGGTTGTCGTAGCCCCGGCCGACTGGGTTGCTCTCCGAAGTTGCTGTCGGTCGGGGATAACGATAGGAGCGATGGAGGGCTGCCCCACCGGCTGTGATCGTATCGAGCCAGTTCTTGTTGTTGAACTCCGGTGGCGTGCGAAGCGCGCCAAGCAGCAGGCCGCTGATGTTCGAGCCTTTCTGAATGAACGCACCACGAGAGTCCACGTAAGAGACGCTGCCACCGACGTTGAAGCGGTCGGTGATCCGGTGCGAAGCCTTCAGGCGAACCGACGTGCGATCATAATGATTACTCGGGCCCTCTATGATTCCGCGCTGGCTGGTGCGCGTTCCCGAGATGTAGAACAGCGTGCGGTCATTGCCGCCCGAAGCCGTCAGTGTGTTGTCGGCGGTGGTTCCGTTGCGGAACAGCTCGCCGAAGTGATCGTAAATCGGAGTGCCCGCCGCGAGCTTTGGACCCCAGCTCGTCGAGCGAAGTCGGCAACCACGTGCGAGGCAGGTGACACCGACTTCACCGAATCCCTGGCCGTAAGTCGTCTGCAGAGGGACAGCGTGGGTCACATGGTCGACCGAGTAGTTGCTCTGCAGAGAGTACTTCGTCGCGCCGGCATGGCCCGACTTGGTGGTGATCATCACCACGCCCTGACCTGCAGCCGCACCGTAAATGGCCGCAGCAGCCGAGCCCTTCAGGATCTCGACCGATTCGATGTCATTGGGGTTGACGTCCGCTGCGCGATTGGGCGCTACGGTTCCGCCAGTGTTTGCCGTGGTGGAGTAGGTCGTGTTGTCGACCGGTACCCCATCGACGACGAAGAGTGGCTGACCAGTTGACTGAATGGTGCGGTTTCCTCTGATCTGGATATAGGAAGAGGCACCAGGCTCACCCGATTGCGATGAGACAACCACGTTCGGCGCCTTCGCTGCCAGAGCGTTGACAATGTTCGTCTCGTTGCTCTTGCGAATGAGAGTCGAGTCGACGCTGTTTCGCACGTTGCCCAGTTTTTCCACCGAGCTAGTAGTGCCGGCGCCGGTTACGACGACTTCACCGAGCTGAAAGGGATTCAGGGCAAGCGTGAAATCCCTCGCGATGTTCCCGGTCCTCAGCGTGATCTGAGCGTTTTGGCTGGTATAGCCGATCCGTCGAGCCGTGAGCGTGGCGGTCTGTCCCTGAACACGGGCAGAGGGTACGGGAAACGAATAGCGCCCATCCGCATCAGTCGTAGCCCCAGTGCCATATCCCTGGATGTATACGGTCGCGGCCGGAAGCGGCTCACCACTCGCGCCAAGGACCCTCCCGGAGACAACAGCGCCTTGCGCCCGAAGCGCCGCAGGCACCAGCAAAAGGGTTGGCAGTAACGCGTACACTAACTTTCGCACTGTCCTCATCTTTCCTCCTTAGTTTTGCGCTCGGAAACTTGCCCGAGCGCCACACAGAAAAATAAATGCGCGCAGCAATGCTTCACGCATGTCCTGGTAGAGGGATGCTCGTCAGCACCCACCTTCAGGGCGATGCTATCTGAGTAGTTTACGAACGGGAAACGCAAACTGCAAGCGCTCGAGTGCATTGAGCTTTTCCGGAGACTGGGATGAGAGGGGAGCTTCTGGCTTTAGGGTGCGCTCATCGATACCTTGCAAAAGCCTCGATTTGCGCAAATAGCCTTTCGGCGAGTCAAGGTTCCCAGGCATCGAAGAGGTGACGATGCACACGCCCCGTCAACGCAAACATTTCCTGCCTTCGCTTGCGGCCCTCACCAGTAGGAGGCCGTTGAGATTTCTCGAAGCCGGGCCGTTCATTTTCGCCGTCGCCGGAGCTCTCGCCCTCACGTTGTTCACTGCAGCTCGCGTCGGCGCGCAGGAATCCGGAACGCTAAAAGGGACCGTTAGTACGGCGGAGAAAAAGCCGCTATCCCAAGCGCGTATCAGCGTAGTGGGCACGGCCCTGGCCGCCATCGCCGATACGGATGGCACGTTCCGCATCAGCGCGCTCCCGCTAGGGAGCCAGAGCGTAGAGGTGAAGTTACTTGGCTACGCAACCATTCTGATACCGGTCCAAATCGAATCGGGAAAAGACGCGCGCGTGGAAGTGACGCTCACCGCCATCCTGGTTCCCCTGCAAACGGTAAAGGTAACTGGTGACACGCTCATTCTGCCGGAGATGCGGCGATTTGCCGAAAGACGAGCACGGGGTTCGGGCACGTTCTTTACTCGAGCGGACATCGATCGAATGGAGGCGCGCCTTTTCACTGACGTGCTCCGGCGTGTTCCGGGAATGCAAATCGAGCCATTGGATGGTTCTTTCGGGCCGACGTATTCGGTGCAAACCTCACGAAATCAGGGCACAAATGGTGGCCGCGCGTGCCAGGTTCTGTTCTACGTGAACGGAGTGCCCTTCCCCAGCGTGGGCGACATCGCCATCAACCACTTCATCTCCCCCGGAGAGGTTGCCGCGGTAGAGGTCTACAGCGGTGCCTCCCAAATTCCTCCGGAGTTCAATTCGAGCATGTACAACGCGCGGTGCGGCGTGGTCTTAGTGTGGACGAGGATCGGTACCTCCGCGAGCAGAACACACTGAGACAACCGCTCGCTCGCATTGGCGGCCAATCGATTCACGTTGTCGCCGACTAACCGGTGACGCCGGCCTCAAGTGCCGGCAGTCTGTCACGCTCCCGGACTCCTTCCGCGAACGGTCCGAGCAGATGGCTGATGCTGTTGGCGTAGTAGCTGACGAGCGGACGGTTGCCGGGAAGAACGGAGTATCCAGCGCCAACCCTGACGAGGATCCGCCGCATCTGTAGCATGCGCCAGGCACGGTCGAAGATTTCCTCGACACTGCCTTCGCGGTGAATGACGCGCGCATTGAGCTCGGTGAGCACATCCCGCATCTCCATCATGCGCGCGAGCAGTTGCTCGTGGGCAATGAAATCTCCGTCGAAGCTCTGGATCGCCGCACACGCCAGCGTGACCGGAGTTACGGGGACGATCGCCGCGATTCGCTCGAGCACCGAATCGGCCAGCAGCTGAACGCGGGCGAGGCGATCGGTCCGCTCGAGGGCGAACAACCCTCCGGTCTCCCGATCCTCGCGGTCGAACCATGCGCCGAGCGAGAACGGTTCCCCGATGACGACCGCCGCGCGTCCATAGCGCCTCCACTTCCGGACCACGAGGCGCGCCATGTTCCACCACACGTAGCGCAGCAGTTCGCCCAGCTGCACGTATCGTGGTGGACGCTTGCGGCCTTCGCGTGCGTCGAGCTCGCGCAGGAGCGAGCGATCTTCCAGTACGCGGTCGTAGTTGATCGCCACCGGCACCACGTAAAGTCGGTTTCGCAGCGCGGGATCGTGCGCGACGCCGAGCACGTAATCGAGCAAGCCGATCTTGGCTTTGCCGAGCTTGCCGTCGCGACTGAGCCCGCCCTCGAGGAAAATTCCCTGGGTGACGCCGTTTCTGGTGATGAGCTGCACGTACCGCTCGAGCACCGTGTGGTACAGCTTCTCCCGGTACTTGCGGCGGATGAAGTAGGCGCCGAACGACTTGAAGATGTACTCGAGCGGAAACGTGCGCGCCCATTCCCCGACCGCGTACGAGATCGCAACCTGGCCGGACAGTACGTAGCCGACGAGCACGTAGTCGGCGTTGGATCTGTGATTCATGAGATAGATCACGATCGCGTCGCGCGGCACCGGAGTCGCCAAGGGACCGGTCGCGTGCTCGGCTGAGATCTTGTAGAAGAAGTTCAGCAGCACCCGGCTCACGGCGAGACCGAACTTGTAGTAGGTGAGGATGTTGAAGAATGGGACGATCTCGTCGATGTAGCCGTCGACGCGCCGCCACGTCGTCGCCTCGTCCACCGAATTCTCGGCGGCATGCTCCTTCACGGCGAAGGCAATTGCTTCGTCGGCGAGCAGCGTCTCACGAATGAATGGTTTCTTGGTGAGCTTGAACCGATCGATGCGGGAATGCGAACGTCGGACCGCTCGTAGGGCAATGCGATTGGCGCGCCGCTGGAAAACGCGGCTGGCGATTACGACGACGATGACAATCGAGGCGATTATCCAGATCAAAACGCACCCTCCGCAAGTTGCAGAGGGTGCGCGCCTTTCATTGTTTCAGCAAGACCTCGGCGTCAGAATCCCCGTCGGGTCCGAACAACTATGGCGCCCGCGATGACGCTGGAGCCGAGCCCGGGCAGCGTGGCCGTCGCCGTCGCCGCGTCCATGAATCGCAACGACTCGATTGCGCTCGTGTTTAGCTGACGAAGCGCATCGACTCCTCCCATGCGGGCGTTGTCGAGATACACCACCAGTCCCGAGCCCGAGACTCCCATCCTCCTCGCCGAGGAGCTCCCGCTCTTTCTGGTAAACCATGTCGGCCTCAGCCTCTGAACGACATCATAGGCGTCTCGAAAGCTTTGGGAGTCGATTTCAGCGGTGCTGATGAGATCCGGATCCGCCTTCGGTGTAGCCGATGTCTTCGGCGTGGCTCCTGAGGATGAGGAACAACCGAGTGTGCCACTGATGACAACGAGAGCGACTAACGTCTGAAGCAAACCCCTCATCTCCGACCCTCTGATTGACATGATCCTGCCTGTGCTCGTGCCCACTCGCCTTAATCCCGCCTAGCGAGGAAGCATTCCCTTGGTCCAGATCACGATAGTGCCGCAGCCATCCTCTTGAGTCATGCCAAGGAATTGGGCCGGGAGCCCGCGGTTACGAGGGTACACCTCGATGGCATAGATGTCCGTGCCAGACACGGCGTCGTCCGGCGTCGTTGTACGTACTGGCGAGCCTGGCTGCCCAACTCGGATCTTGTCCACGACCAGAGCATACTCGCACTGCTGGCTCGCCCCTGTGATGCGGGTACGCGACCCGCGTCGGTGCACTACGACGTTGGGGATACTCTGAAGTGCATCGCTCGCGCGCACCGGTCGAATCGCCGCGACCATCTCCGGCGTGACAAAGAGGCCGTGACCGGCCGCCATTCGCTCGTAGAATCCTTCTTTCTGCAGCGGAGTGCGAAAGTCGTCCGTGACCTCCACTGTAGTGAGTGTCGGGACGTTTTGTCGCATCCGAACCTCCACTTCCACCGTGGCCGCAACTGGTACTTCGAGCTGAAAGTACACCGGCTCATACCCGATTCGGCGCACTGCAAAGCGGGTTCTCGCCACTGGCAGGCGATCAAGACGGAAGCGCCCATCGTCGTCCACAACCGCGGCCTGCTGGCCGTCGAACATGACTACCTGAGCGAACGGAACCGGTACGCCGAGCGTGTCGATGACGGTTCCGATTAGCGCGAAGCTGGGTGTACTTTGCGCCTGGCCATGCACTATCGACGACACGCCCATGTAAGCGGGTGCGGCGAAAAGTATGGAACGCAACCAGAACACGCGCATTCATTCCTCCCGAAGGAGAGGATCTTTAACAAGTTAGTGCGCGCTCATCGGCGCACCAGTACCAATAAAGAAAACCGGCCCGCCAATCCACCGGCGGGCCGCCTTACATACGTTGGTCCCGCCTTCAGCCTAAGGACTAATGCGCGGAGGATGCTTATCGAGCAGGACGGTCACCCCACCGGTGGTTGTCGCCGGAATCGTTACGGTGGCACCGGTCGGCGTGGTCAACGTATAGGAAACCTGGGGCCCGAAAACAACGGCCGTCAACGCGGACAACGCCTGTTGCGTTCCGGCGATTGCGTCCAGCGGTTGGCTGACGACGCCGGCGACTGTGGTCGACGGGACGGCTGGTGCACCAACCGGTGCGAGCACATCTACAAGCGCAATATTGGAGCTCGGCACTGTTACGGCAACTCTGTAGCTATCAGTCGACGTCGCAGGCGGCGTAGGTGCTGGCCGCGCAGGCAAGCCGAACCAGTCGGTGACTGCTCCTGGCGCGATGTTGGGTAAGATCGCTCCCCCGCTGGTGGCTCCGCCCGTGACTGCGGCGGCGATCGCATAAACGTCCACCGTACCGAGGGCTGGTGCGGCGTTGATCGCCCGCAACCCGATCTGCCCCGCGGCGGGCACCGGAGGAGTATCCTCGATGACTATCAGGCGCTGTTTCGGCGTTGCTCCCGCCTTGGCGAAGCCGTAATGCACGATCGTGTACTTCTTTCCTTCATCGAAAGTCAAAGTCGTATCCACGAACACCTGCGACACAATCGAGACGTTAGTACCCGCCGCCGTCGTGTTGGTGAAGAACACCTTGATCTGATGCGCGCCTGGAGGAAGATTGCGCCAATTCCCGCTTGACGAACGGAATGGAAGGTTCGGCTCCGACGCGTTGGAGGGAACATCCACGATCCTGTAGTCCATGGCGACGGTATCGGGCACAGCGTTGACCCAACGAATCGAAGTGAAAGGCTCGGGTGAGACTTCTCTCGAAACCGGGTCACTGCTGCAGGCCGCAACAACGAGAACAGAGAAGGTTGCCAGCAACATACGGTTGAATCGCATCAGATCACTCCTCATAGAGAAACTGTGTATCACTGATCCGGCGGCGGACCGCCGCCTTTTCCGTCCGTACTGGGATCACCGCTGAAGAGACTGGTGAAACCTTTGGTAGCGATTGCGAGCGCGATCAAACCACCTAATGCGATTGTGGCAAGCACCGTTCGCGGTCGTGAATAGGTGCGCTGAGACAGCGCCTTGACATCCAGCGGCCGGATTGTGACTTCCTGCCCTTGCCACTTGTTCGAGGTTCCGTTCAGAAAGCTGACCTCGGTCACCATCAAGCGAAGAGCGGAATCAGACCGTTGTACCACCTGTCCTTCGATCCGCTTCACTTCGGTTCCCATCTGATCCGAGAGTCCTACCCGTCCGGCGTCGGTGACGTCCACGGATACCAACGCCGGCGGATTCACCTCGGAAGCGGTCCGTGCGGGATAGGTGTAACAACCAGTGCTCGAAACCAGCACTGACGCGATACCTACCGCCGCGAGAAACCGATACGCGGTGACGACTGCAGTCCGGCCCATCGCGCGAATCGCGCGGTGAACCGTGAAAGATCCGAAGCGTGTCAAAGATCCCAACGAACCGGCCCTCAGTAGCCGTACGTGCCAAACGCTGACCCCCCGACGCCGCCCACTCCGCCGAGGTTGTAGGACGGCTTAGCGCGCGCATCCATCTCTTGGAACGGCACCGGGAAATGCAACGGTGTGCCTTCGGGAAGGTCGCCCCACCCACGGCTATCGATAAACCAGGCGCCGAGGTGGGTCAGGATGGTCTCCATCCGCTTCTCCCACTTCATGGCTTCCATGATGTTGCCGCAGGCGGCAGTCGTAAAGTTGGGAGGCTGCGGAACGCGCGGAACGCAGGAGCCCGATGTGCCAATCGGATCAGTCAATGAAGTGATCCCTACAAGGGGCGGCAGTTTGCCGTTGGCTACGCGAGTGATGTTGATCTTTGTCATCGCGTTCCCAAAATCACCCGTCCGGATGTAGCCCTCCGCCATGAGGAGGTCCATCTCGGCCCGCAACATTACAGGCATTGGGCCGTTGAACGTGTTCCAGAAGTCCTGGTAACGATAGAAATCGTAGAATGAGACGGCGAACGCCTCGCCCGTCGGATCCGTCGGTCGGCGGTTTCTGAAGTACAGGTTCGCTCGTGGAGGCGAGGGAAAGTTTCCTGCGCCCGAGCTGGTCCGTTGTGCGTCTCTGGTGTCGCCAGGAGGGAAACGCTGGTCAGCCGTCCTGATAAGGATCCGGTACCGCGAGTTGATCGGCGTCGCCAGCCACGCGTCGTAGCAATCCCCGCCAGCGCACGCAGCCCCACCTGCGCGCACGCTATCAGCCATCCCGATGATCATCGGCGTCTGCTGTGTCCAGGTGTCGTATACCTCATGCTGGGCAGTGGCGATGGTCCACACCGTGCCAGTGGCGTTCGACATTGTGATGTTGAGATCGCCCGGCAGAGCCGCCCCGGCATCCGCAATTACCGCGGGCCAATCGACCGCGGCGCGTTCGACCGGAGTACGGGCAACTCCAGCGCGGAGCCGCGCCTTCCATCCGCGCGCAATCTGTATGACTTGGGCGGAGGTGTAGCCAGTAGCTGCACTGGTGTTTATGGCAGAGGTGGGAAGGGTGTAACCGGGAGAACGCCCCGAGATTACGATAGCCGAATCGAGTTGCTGGAGCGCGATTACCATTCCTTGCGCGTATCCAAGGAGATCCGCTGGCGCCCCCTGTGAGATGTCGTCTTCAGGAGTGACTACGGAGACAGAGTCGTAAACGAGAGCGAGGTTGCCGTTGGCCGCGCCCATTACGAGATAGGCGAACGCCATCGCTCGCTGATCCGATGCCACCGATCCGATCGTGAAGCCTGGTTTGCGAAGCGCGACGACTCCATTTGCCGCGACGCGGGCCGCCCGCGGCAGTCTCGCGTACTGAACGAGGTTCTCGGCTTCGTAGGGGTTGCCGCGACTGTTGGCGATCGCGGCGCGCGGCATGGCACTGCGCGGCCCCATCCCCCAGTTCGCGAGGCCCGACGCGTTCTCAAACGACATCGTCAGCAGCGATGGCATTATCGAGCCGTTCACGCCGAATGCAGCCTGCTGCATCTGGCCGTACGAGCCCAAAATGAACGACTCTACGTCCCCCGGCCGCGCGAGTGCGCGGTCGATGTCCGGGTTGTTTGTGTTGGGCACGCCGAGGTCTGCTTTACAGGCAACGAGTGCGACGGCGATGCCAACTGTCAAAAAACTGAGCTTTCGCATTTGGAATCCTCAGGTAGCAGTGCCGTTGGCACGGAGCCTATACTCCGCGCCAATGGCACGTGCTGTTTAGAAGCTTGTAGAAAGCGAGAAAGTCCAGGTACGGGTGTTCGGGAACGTGAACGCATCAACCGCGTTGATCACGGCTGAGCCCGACGAGTTGACTCCTCCGCCGGCTCCTGAGCCACCGCTACCGCTGACGGCACCGAAGCCAACCTCGGGGTCGAAGCCCGTATACTTCGTCCACGTCTTCAGATTGCGTCCAACGAGGCTGACGGTCCAGTCGCCGTTAACACCACCGAAGGCGCCGAGGTGGTAGGCGACGCTGGCCTCTCTCAGCTTCCTGTAGCTGGCGTCCTCCACCATTCTGGAGTTCGGACCCAGAATGTCGTATAACCCGCCGATACCGGTGTTGTCAGGCTGACCGGCGCGATAGTAATAGCCGAGCGGCTTCGCCTCCTCTACAGTCTTGCCGCTTTGATCATCATCCTTGGACAGGAAATCGAGGAATGCCCAGCCACGGCCCTGGTTGTAAACGCTCCGACCAATTGCCGCATCAAGCAGAGCGTAGGCGGTGAAATTCTTGAACCTGAACGTTTGCTGGATGCCCCAACGGTATTTGGGCAACGCGTTACCCATTGGGAGAAGCCGCGCGATCCCAACGCTATCGCGGATGACGATTGGCATGCCCCAGCTGACGTCCACACTGGGGTGGATCTTCGTGTTGTCGCCCGCGTTGCGCGTGGTATAGTATGGCGAGTTCAACGGCAGCTTGGCTTGCCACAGGTTTTTCGTGATTCCTTCGCCCGGCGAATTGCCCGCTCCAATCCATACGATGTACCCGTCGCTGTTCCTCTGGAAATCGAGTCCTGGGCCGCAGGACGCCGCCAGTACACTCGGAAGATCGCTGCAGCTGCTGGCGTATTTCCGGCCGTAGAACGTCCCGTACCGCTCACCCTCCTTCGCGAGGAAAAGCTTGTCCGTGCCCTGAGCTGCCGAACCGAACGTAAATG
The DNA here is from genome assembly GCA_030774785.1 of Gemmatimonadota bacterium. GTDB lineage: Bacteria > Gemmatimonadota > Gemmatimonadetes > Gemmatimonadales > Gemmatimonadaceae > UBA4720. The sequence goes on along the minus strand of JALYKM010000006.1, from coordinate 9,833 downwards.
GCGGAACGTTCAGCTTCTTGATTATCGCGTACGAGCGGTCATAGCTGCCGCGCACTGAATACCCGAGATCACTGCGGTTGATAATTGGGATGTTCAGCGACAGCTCCACGGTCTGGCCGTCAAGTTGTCCAGCGTTGGAATACTGCAGCGAGGGACCGAAGAAAGCGGCCACCGGCACGGCCAGGATCTGATCCTTCGCCTGGGTCTTCGACACCGTGAAGCCAAGACCGATACGGTTGAAGAGCTCGGCGTCGATGCCGAACTCTGTCTCGCGCACCGTTTCGGGCTTGAGCTCTCTGTTGCCGAACGTCGCCTGGCCTCCGATCGTCCCCGAAGTCAGTGAGAACGTCTCATACTGAGCAAAGAACGGCGGCCTGTTTCCCGCCGTTCCGACCGCGGCGCGCAGCTTCAACTCGTTCACCTTGGGTGCGAACCACCAGGGCTCCTGCGACAAGCGCCACGCTACAGCTGCGCGGCCGAAGGTGCTCCACCGGTTTGCGCGGCCAAAAAGTGAGCTGCCGTCCCGGCGAACGAGGCCATCGAAGACGTAACGATCCTTCCAGTCGAAGCCGATCCCACCGAAGTAGCCAATGCTCTTGGTTTCCTGGACCGTAGAGGTGAGGGAAAAGTCGGTGCTGGGATTGTTTAGGTTCGGAATGCCGACGGCTGCCAGAGTACCTCCCTGAGAGCGGCGGTAATCGTACTTGGCCTGCTCGTAGAGATACCGGAACGTCGTACGAGTGTTGAAGTCCCCGAACAACGTCTTCGTCAGGACGAGGTTGGTGCTCGTGTTATACTGCTGCTGTTCCTCGTTCTGCTTCCGCAGGAATCCTCTGTTGAGGACCTTCTCCGCGCCTTGAGTATCGCGGAAGCCTTTGTCGCGGAAAAGGTCAGCCGCCGTGTTCGCGCCGTCATAGGAGAAGTTGAAATCCATCTGCGCCCACTCGAGCGGCCGCCACTGTGCGTTGGCACCGCCGATGAATCGGCTTGTCCTGTCGGTCAGACGCTGATTCTCGAGGTAGTACAGCGGATTGTAGTTTTGCGAACCGCCACCTTGCAGGTTAGTGCGGATGTACAGCCGGCCGAACTGATCCCGCTGGTCGAGATTGGCTATCGGCGGCGCACGGGTGAGACGGAAGAAAGCACCACCGCCGTCCTCCTGGTCGAACCCGTCCTTTTTGTCGCGAGCATAATAAGTGCTTAAGGCAAACGTCCAGTCATGGATGGCATGGTCGACGTTGAGGCGGGCGCTTTGACGCTGGAAACCGTCCAGAAACTGGATCGAGCCGCCCTGATTGAACACGTTGCCGCTCGCGTAGTAGGAGGTGTTGCCAGCCCTCCCGCTTAGATCAACGTTTTGCTGCCAGAACGGCTTTGGCTGAGCGAACTGCTCGACGGCGTCCCAGTTCGTCCCCGGCCAGAGCTCGTTCTGGAACATGTTCCGGAGTGGGTCACCCGGTGTTGTCCTCGATAGCGTCGAGCCCGGATCGATCGGGAAAGTGGATGGGGAAAGTGCGTTGACACCCGGGTTATTGTTGATCCGGTCGACCTCCGACCCGTAGTTGATACTGCGCGCGCACGAGTTCTGCGCGAAGCCGCTGACGTTGATGCAGAACCGGGTTCCGGTCTCATCGAGCCGGAGGGCGGTCGTTTGAGCGATCGAAAACTTGTGCTCGATATCGCTCGTGCCATACTCGGTGCGGGTTCCCCAACGGAATCCCTCGGCCATGTTCTTGCCGCGTTTGGTGGTGATCGAGATCACGCCGCGTGCCGCTCGGGCACCGTAGATCGAGGAAGCCGCCGCACCTTTCACGACCTCGATGCTCTCAATGTCATTGACGTTGATGCTGGGAAGGCCGCCACCGCCAGTATTGGCGAGCTGGTCACTGAGCGTTACGCCGTCAATTATGTAAACCGGCGAAGCGCCTACGGCGTTTGTCGAGATGGATGTCGGCGCGCGTAGCATCACGGATGGACTGGCGCCGGGACGGCCCGACTCCGAGAGGATGTTCGCTCCCGGTACCTTTCCAGCGAGCGCTGTCAGCGCACTGCTGGCAGGCACCTTTGCCAGGTCCTCAGCGTTCACCGTGCTCACGGAGAACGGCACCTTGGTCTGCTCGGTCGCGCCCGTAACCCCCGTGATGACGACCTCTGCGAGGCGGTTGACATCTTCTCGAAGCGAGAAATCCGCGGTCTGAGCACCGGCGGTGAGTGCGATCGGCTTGGCATCCGGTATAAAGCCGATGTGACGCGCCCGGAGCGTCACCGACCGACCGGTTGCGCGGTCGGCAGGAATCACTATTGTGTAACGGCCCTCGCTGTTCGTTCCCACGGAGATGTTCAATTCGGGGATCAGGACGTTGGTGTTCGCCAGTACACGACCCTGCTCCGATACCACTCTCCCTGTAATGGTTGCCTGCGCCCATGCTGAAAGAGGGGCGAGAACGACTAACGAGCTCAGGGCTACGAACGCGGTGTTGAGAGTACGCTTCATACGCATGTTGTGTTGCTCCAATGCAAGATTGTCTGGGCTTGCAGCACTATTTTCGCCGCGACGCCTTGTTGCGCTTTCGCATGCCTTTTGAGTTGGTTCGCCTCCTCGAATGGTCTAGGTGAAAGGCTGAGAAATACTTCCAATGAGAAATCGGCCAGCGCTGAACTGAATCTCAGCCTGGCAGTCTCTCGAATCGAAAATTCTATGTGCCGGAGCAAAGGGCATATGCGGCGCGATCGGCATGCTCGGGCTGGACGGGTGTTCAGGCACGATGCAGGTACTAAGCGCTAGTATAACGCGTGCCGCTAACGGCGCAAGAGTTTCCGGTGTTCAACCCTAAACCCAACGAAGGACTGGTTTTCGCCGATAAAAGGAAATTGGGCGGCCCGGACATTCAGCGTCTGAGCCGCCCAATTGAATCCTGGTGACTGCGACTGGCTTATCGGAAGCCGGTCTTGGCCGCCGTGGCCGGGGGTTGCGGCGCTGGCGGCGAAGTAGCCGCCGACTGCCTCCCATTCTCCTTTGCAGTGTCTATCGGCGCCTCGCGATCCTGCTGCAACATCCCGCTGCTCGAGACGAGCTGAGCCGCCAGCACCGTCTGAATCACGCTCGTGATGTTGCTCGTAGCCGATTGGGCCGCGCCTCCCTCGGCGGAATCACCCGAGATCGTCACCAGCTTGGCCTTCGCCAGCGCTTCCGCGATCACGGGAGCGATCTCCGGAATCATTTCGATCTGCCGATACCGGAAGTAGCTCTCGCCTCCGGCCTTGATCGCTTCATTCACCTTCTGGATGCTTTCCGCATTCGCCTGCGCAACCGTCGTGATGCGAATCGCCTCGGCTTTGGCGCGAGCTTCAGCGTCGATGCGCATCTTCTCGGCGTCGGCGCGCGCCTGCGCAATCTGCGTCGCCTCGAGCTCGGCTACTCGCTGAATCCCCAGTGCGGTCTGCTTCTTTGCTTCCGCCTCGGCGATGAGCGCTGCGTTGGAGGCCCTCGTCTGCTCCAGCTCCCGCTGCTTGTCCGAGATCACGCGCTCCGCTTCCAGCTGCGCATCCTTGGCGCGCCGAGCCTGCTGCGCCGTAACGATGTCGGCGTTTGCCTGCGCTTCAGCCGCCGACTGCCGGCGTCGCGACTCCGCCACCTCTGACTGCACGACCTTGATGTTGAGCGAGTTGAAGGTCAGCCCGAGGTCGGTCAGCTCCCGCGAGCACGCTTTGCGGATGATCACCGCGAGCGGATCGTCGTCGTCCTCCATTCCCTGGAGCGCAGCCTCAGCTCCGCGAGTCATCGCCATTGATTGATCCGCAGCGACCTGAAGGTCGGTACGCTGGCTCGTGCCAGCAGCGAGCTCTGGTCGGTGGACTGCGCCGGAGTAGAGCGGGGGCGCGGTCTTGGCCGAGAAGAGCTGATCGTGCGTGAGCAGATTGATGGCGCGCCGGGCGGAGCTGGAGAGAAGATCGATGAGGATGTTCTCCTGATCCGCAGTCTCCTTGGAGAAGAAGCGGTTCGCCGCTGTCTTGATCAGCGTGTCGGTGTCGCCGACGGAGACGATCGCGCTGGCGAGAATCCGCACCTTGATCGGCTGCGGAGTGCCGTTGCGGTCGAGATCCGCGGTCTGGTCGGTGATGTCGAGGTCGACGTTGATCGCCTTGCTGGAGAGCGTCGTCCCGGTCGTGAGCAGCGGCACTTCCTTCGACTTGCCGGGCCCGCGATAGATGACCGTGCTCCCCTGGAGCCAGCTCACCATTCTGATCGTTCCCGCGTCGACGTTTCGCAGAAACGACGAGACGATGAGCGGTATTACTCCGAGCACGCCAACGAGTACGGCGGCGACAATGATCAGCATTTGTGTCATCTGTGATAATCCTTTGGCCTCGTGCAGCCAGTGATTCGGTTAGGCCTCGCCAAGGCCGATGCGTGAAACCGTGCAGCGATTCCGCTTGCTATCTATATCTTCTATCCGGACGATATCACCGGCGCGAATGCGAACGCCAGCGGCGCGCTCGCTGTTGGTCTGAACCCCAAGTACCTGGACTACTTCGCCGCCCAGCTCGAGCGACACCAATCCGTTCCCGTTGGAATCAAAGCCGGTCACGGCTCGCCCTTCCGACATGAGCGCCGATTCGAGCGTCTGGGCGGGACTGGACTCGAAGCGAAAGAGAGAGTTGAAGAGCGGTCGAACGATCAGGGCCTCGAATGCGACTCCACCAACGATCGCGATCGGCAGTGCCAGCACCGGCCCGACCAGTCGCTCCACGATCAACCCGGTGGCGCCGAACCCAACCAGAAAGTTGAACAACACGCGTGGAGAGAGCCACGACCAAGCGCTGGATTTCCAATCGTCCGGGTGTGCGTGCGGCGCGGCGTGTGCGTGCGGCGCGGCATGGCCGTGCGCGAGATCGTGCGAAGGCGTGACCGCGTGTCCGTGCGTCCCACCGATGCCGTGCATCTCGTGACCGCTCGTATCGTGGCTGTGATGTCCCCCGCCGTGACTGCTCGTGAACCCGAGGAACGCCATGGCGGCCATCCCGGCGGCTCCGAGAACCACGGTGAAGATGTAGAGATCCATCTTTATGGTAAGTGAACGATGCTGAACATCCCCGGACGGATCGACTCCGTCACGGGGATGTTGTCAGAGTTGCATCTGCTACGCAATCCGCCGGCGAGTTGGGTCGGTAGATCAGCCCTCAAGCCGGCTCAGAGGGCTGGCACGATTCCGCTAGATCTCCTCCGGAACCGGAACAGCCTCCGGCAGTGCGAAGTCCGACTCCGAATCGCTCGCCAGTATCTCGGCGATCGTCGGCTCGAGTGGGAGCTCCTGCGCTGGCGGCACCGGCGTTCCCTCGATCTCCACTTCCTGGTAGCGGTACATGCCCGTACCGGCCGGGATCAGGTGACCGATGATGATGTTCTCCTTGAGTCCGAGCAGCTCGTCCCGCGCGCCGCGGATCGCGGCGTCGGTGAGAACTCGCGTCGTCTCCTGGAAGCTCGCCGCAGAGATGAACGACTGGGTCGTGAGACTGGCCTTGGTTATTCCGAGAAGGAGCGGCTCCGAGACTGCCGGTGCTTCCTTCTTCTTCTTGGCCTTGTCGTTCGCTTCCCTGAAGGTCTGCTTGTCGACGTGCTCGCCCTCGAGGAATTCCGTCTCTCCACTCTCCAGCACTCGGACCTTCTGAAGCATCTGCCGCACGATCACGCCAATGTGCTTGTCGTTGATCTTCACGCCCTGCAGGCGGTAAACCTCCTGCACTTCGTTGAGCAGATACTCCTGTACCGCGCGCGGTCCCTTGATGCGCAGAATGTCGTGCGGATTCACCGGACCTTCGGAGAGACGGTCGCCCGCTCTCACCCAGTCACCGGCGTGCACGCGAAGGTGCTTGCCGGCCGCGATCTCGTACAGCTGACCCGGATCCTCTGCATCCGCCGGCGTGTCCTTCGGCACCACCCTGATCTCGCGCTTGCCGCGCTTGATGTCGCCGAATCTCACCTCACCATCGATCTCGGAGATCGTGGCGGGATCCTTCGGACGACGCGCCTCGAACAGCTCCGCCACACGCGGGAGACCGCCCGTGATGTCCCGAGTCTTGTACGCTTCTCGTGAAATCTTCGCGATGATCGTTCCCGCACTGATCTTCTTGCCATCCTCGACCGTCAGCTGAGCACCCACGGGGATCACGAAATCTCTCAGGCGCTTTTCCTTCCCGCCCTTGGTCTCGACGATCTCAATGTGCGGGTGAAGCTTCTTCTCCTTGTCCTCGATGACGACGGTCTGACGGAGACCAGTGAGCTCGTCGAGCTCCTCGGACACCGACTCGCCCGGAATCAGGTCGACGAAGCGGAGAGTTCCCTCCACGTCGGAGATGATCGGGTTCGTGTACGGATCCCAGGTGAAGATGATCTGGTCCTTCTTCACCTCCTCACCGTCCTTCACCATCAGCGTGGCGCCAAGCGGCACTTGCAGGCGCGCGCCGACGCTGGCGTTGCGCTCGCCCGAAGTCTTGATCGTGAGCTCACCCTCGTACGAAGTGACGATCTGATGCCGCTCGGCGTTGCTGACGCTGACGAGTCTGTCGCCATACTCGATCGTTCCCGCGACCTTCGACTTGCGCGCCGTCTGCTCGGCGATACGGGCCGCCGTTCCACCGATGTGGAAGGTGCGGAGCGTGAGCTGAGTGCCCGGCTCGCCGATGGACTGCGCGGCGATGATGCCGACCGCTTCGCCCTTGTCGACCATCGCCATGGTCGCGAGGTTGCGGCCGTAGCACATCTGGCAAAGCCCGCGCTTCGCCACACAGGTGAGAACGCTGCGGATCTTCACCGTCTCGAGTCCCGACTCCTCGATACCGCGAGACATGTCCTCGTCGATGAGCTGACCAGCCTCGACCAGCAGAGTGCGCTGGCCCGACTCGTCGATCTCGTGAACATCATAGATGTCTTCAGCGGCCACGGTGCCGACGATACGCTCGGCCAGCGGCTCGATGATGTCCTCGCCTTCCTTCAGCGCTCCGACTTCGAGGCCGAGTATGGTTCCGCAATCCTCTTCGGTGATCGTCACATCCTGTGCGACGTCGACGAGGCGGCGGGTGAGGTAGCCGGCGTCCGCGGTCTTTAGCGCGGTGTCGGCCAGACCCTTACGTGCGCCGTGGGTCGAGATGAAGTACTCGAGCACGGACAGGCCTTCACGGAAGTTCGACTTGATCGGGCTTTCGATGATCTCGCCGATGCCGCCGGTCAGTTTCTTCTGCGGCTTCGCCATCAGTCCGCGCATGCCGGCGAGCTGACGGATCTGGTCGCGCGATCCACGGGAGCCGGAGTCGAACATCATGAACACCGGGTTGAAGCCATCCGCCGACTCTCTCATCGCGCGCACCATCGCATCGGCGACATCGTTGTTGGCGTGCGTCCAGGTGTCGATCACCTTGTTGTAGCGCTCGCCGTTCGTAATGTTGCCGGTCTGGTACGCTTTCTGGAATCTGTTGACGCGCTCCTCTGCCTCGCTGAGCAGAGTCTCCTTCTCAGCGGGGATGTGGAGGTCTTCGATTCCGATCGAGATACCGCCGCGCGTGGCGTAGCGGAATCCGAACTCCTTGAGACGATCGAGGAACGGCACGGTACCCTGTAGCCCGCTCCTGCGGTAAGACTCGAACACCAGCTCACCTAGCGCCTTTTTCTTCATCTCCCGGTTCTGGAAAGCGATCTCCTTCGGGATGATGGCGTTGAAGAGCACACGTCCAACGGTCGTGTCGACCCACCGGTTGCCTTCGACGTCCTGCACGAAGTACCGGATCGGCGTGTGGAACGTGACGCGATCCTGCGATAGCGCCAGCTCCACCTCAGCGACGTTGGTGTACGACTTCGCGTTCTTCGACACCTTCTCGAAGCCCGGGGGAGCCTTGGTCGCAAAGTAGCAGCCGAGCACGATGTCCTGGCTGGGCTCGGCGACCGGACGTCCGTCCGACGGCTTGAGGATGTTGTTCGACGACAGCATGAGCAGACGGCACTCGAGCTGAGCCTCGAACGAAAGCGGAACGTGCACGGCCATCTGGTCGCCGTCGAAGTCAGCATTGAACGCCGCGCAGACGAGCGGGTGAATTCTGATGGCCTTTCCTTCGACCAGCACGGGCTCGAAAGCCTGGATGCCGAGTCTGTGAAGGGTCGGCGCGCGGTTCAGCAGCACCGGGTGATCGCGAATGATCTCTTCGAGGATCTCGTACACCTCCGGAGACTCCTTCTCCACGATCTTCTTGGCGCGCTTCACCGTCTCGGCGATTCCCTTCTCGACGAGCTTGTGAATGATGAACGGCTTGAAGAGCTCGAGCGCCATTGCCTTCGGCAGGCCGCACTGGTGCAGCTTGAGCTCGGGACCGACGACGATGACCGAACGTCCGGAGTAGTCGACGCGCTTTCCGAGCAGGTTCTGACGGAAGCGGCCCTGCTTGCCCTTGAGCATATCGGACAGCGACTTGAGCGGACGCTTGCCGCGACCACGAATCGCCTTGGAGCGGCGACCGTTGTCGAACAAAGCATCCACCGCTTCCTGGAGCATTCTCTTCTCATTGCGGAGAATGACTTCAGGCGCACGGTGCGAGATCAGCTTCATCAACCGGTTGTTGCGGTTGATGACGCGGCGATAGAGATCGTTCAGATCGGAGGTGGCGAAGCGGCCGCCGTCGAGCGGAACGAGGGGACGCAGATCCGGCGGAATCACCGGAATGACGTCCATGATCAGCCACTCGGCCTTGTTGCGCTCCTGGCCCGAATCGCCGGAGTTGCGGAAGGCGTCAACGACCTTGAGCCGCTTCAGCATTTGCTTCTTGCGATGCTGCGAGCCTTCGTCGACGAGGCCGGCGCGGAGCTCTTCGGCGACCTTGTCGACGTCGATGCGCTTCAGGAGCTCGCGAACAGCGGGCGCGCCGATGTCGGCGAAGAACGCGTTGTCACCTTCTTCCTTCGCCTTCTGCCGAAGGTAGAAATACTCGTCTTCCGTCAGCAGAGAATTGTCCTCGATCGGCCGGCCCGGGCTGTCGGGGATCGCCATGTTCTCGGGCACCGATTCCTGCTTGCCCGCGTCGATGACGACGTAATTCGAGTAGTAGATGACCTTCTCGAGATCACGGAGCGTCAGGTCGACGAGATTGCCCATCGGGCTGGGCAGCGTCTTGAAGAACCAGATGTGCGCGACGGGTACGGCGAGCTCGATGTGGCCCATGCGCTCGCGACGGACACGGCTCAGGGTGACTTCGACGCCGCAGCGATCGCAGATCACACCACGATAACGGATGCGCTTGTACTTGCCGCAGTGGCATTCCCAGTCCTTGACGGGACCGAAGATGCGCTCGCAGAACAAGCCGTCTTTCTCGGGCTTGAACGAGCGGTAGTTGATCGTCTCGGGCTTGAGAACCTCGCCCCACGACCACCAGGTGCGGAGGCCGGCCATCTCCAGCCGCTCCCGCTCCTTGGAATCCTTCGGGCCGCGCATCTCCTCGGGGGAAGCGATGCGGACTTGGATGTAATCGAATGAAGACGCGCGCGTCTCGCGCGTGCTGCGAAAATCAATCATCAGTTATACCTCGCTCCCGTTACCGTTTCTGGAGCCGATGTTTCCGAGGCCGTAGCCGCTGGTTGCGTTCGCTCCCATGCTGACGTGGATTCCGAGCGCCTTCAGCTCCTGAACGAGCACGTTGAAGGACTCCGGAATTCCGGGCTCGGGAAGGTTCTGTCCCTTCACGATCGCCTCGTAAACCCTGCTGCGTCCGTTCACATCGTCCGACTTGACGGTGAGAATCTCCTGCAGCGTATGTGCAGCGCCGTAAGCCTCGAGTGCCCACACTTCCATCTC
>JALYKM010000005.1 GCA_030774785.1 Gemmatimonadota bacterium | reverse complement strand
CGTGTTGCGAAGTAGGCGTCGGCCTCTTCGTCTGCAACTTTCGTCACCGTTCCCTCGATTCTGATCTGGATGTCGATGGGAGACCAGTAGAAGCAGAGTGCGGCCCGGGGATGCGCGAGGAGGTGCCTTCCCTTTCTTCCCCCGTAATTCGTGTAGAAAACGAACCCCCGCTCGTCGAACGATTTCAGCAGGACGACTCTCACGGCGGGCTGCCCGCCCTCCTCGACCGTCCCGAGTGCCATTGCGCTCGGATCGGGAATGATGGAGCGATCGATCTTCTCGGCGAGAGCGTAAACGCTGCGGAATCGCTCGATCGGATCCGCTGGAATCAACTAGTACCTCGGCATCGTCGGATCGACCTCGTCGATCCAGCGAAGGATGCCGCCGGCAAGGTTGCGAACCTCGACGACGCCGGCACTCGCGAGCTGCTGCGCCGCGTGCATGCTTCGCGCGCCGACTTTGCAGTACAGAATCGTCTCACGTCGCTTGTCGAGCCGCGGGATCTCCTCAGCAATCCGGTCGAGCGGGACCAGGCGGGCGCCGGGGATGTGTCCGATCTCCCATTCGTAGGGCTCGCGCACATCGATGATCTCGAGCTTCTCGCCGCGTTGCAGACGCTGCGCGAGCTGGGATGGCTGGATCTCCTTGACGGCGGTAGTCGATTTCTCGCTCGAAATGACCCCGCCGCACAGCTCGTCATAGTCCATCAGCTCGGTGATTTCGCGCGTGCCACAGGCGGGGCACTCCGGATCCCTGCGGATCTCGAGTGTTCGGAACGCCATCTTCATCGCGTCGACCAGGAGCAATCTGCCGACGAGGGTATCGCCGAGGCCGAGAAGGATCTTGATCGCCTCGGTGGCCTGGATGGTTCCGACGAGACCCGGTACTACACCGAGCACGCCGGCCTCGGCGCAGCTGGGGATGAGATCGGGCGGCGGCGGCTCGCGAAAGAGACAGCGGTAGCACGGACCGTCCGGCGCGCCGAATACGGATGCCTGGCCCTCGAACCGATAGACGCTCCCGTAAACGTTAGGAATTCCGAGCAGGACCGACGTGTCGTTGACCAGGTATCGCGTTGCGAAGTTGTCCGTTCCATCGATGATGAGATCGTAGTCGCGGGCAATATCGAGCGCGTTGCCGGCCGTGAGTCTCGTCTCGTACGGTTCGACGTGCACGTTCGGGTTTATATCGCGAAGGCGATCGCGCGCGGACTCGATCTTCGGGCTACCGATTCCGGACGAGCCGTGCAGGATCTGTCGCTGAAGGTTGGACAGATCGACCGCGTCGAAGTCGACGAGCCCCAGAGTGCCTACGCCAGCCGCCGAAAGGTAGAGCGCAACCGGCGAACCGAGACCTCCGGCTCCGACCAGGAGGACGCGTGACTTCTTGAGCACGCGCTGGCCGTCTTCTCCGACCTGCGGCAGGAGAATGTGGCGGCTGTAGCGAATGAGCTCTTCTCGAGTCAGCTCGGTCGTGTCGCGCCCGGCTCCGGTGTCCACGCTCATGATATATTCCGCACTGAGTCAGTTGATCAGTCAGTATGACGCTAACTACTGTCCACTCATCCAGCAACGCTTCCCGACGCACGCATCGCTCATCGAATGTTCTTCAAGCGATTTTACGACGAAAACCTGGCGCAGGCGAGCTACATGATTGTCTGCGAGAAGACGCGTGAGGCAATCATCATCGATCCAAACCTCGACGTGTCGCAATACACGCGAGCGGCGGGAGCGCAGCGCGCGCGAATCGCACACGTCACAGAGACACACATACACGCCGACTTCGTCTCCGGCGCCCGCGCTCTCGCCAAGGCCACCGGCGCGTCGCTCCATCTCTCCGCGGAGGGCGAGGAGGAGTGGGGTTATGCGGATGCCGCAATGAAAGCAGCAAATCCGCTCCGAGACGGCTCTGAAATTCTTGTGGGAAGAGTTCGCCTGCGCGCCGCTCACACTCCGGGACATACGCCCGAGCACCTTACTTTTTTTGTCTCCGATCTCGAGCGCGGCGAGGATCCAGTCGGCGCTCTCACCGGTGACTTCGTCTTCGTTGGCGACGTAGGCCGGCCTGACCTTCTCGAGCGGGCGGCGGGAGCGAAGGGCAGCATGGCGATGTCGGCTGGAGAGCTGTTGCGATCTATCAGGAAGTTCTCGGCGCAACCGGATCATTTGCAGATCTGGCCGGGTCACGGAGCCGGCTCTGCCTGCGGCAAGTCGCTCGGCTCGATGCCTCAGTCGACCCTGGGTTACGAGAAACTGTTCAACTGGGCGTTCGCCGACATGAACGAGAAGGAGTTCGTGGCAAAGGCCCTCGAAGACCAGCCGGTGCCGCCGCGGTACTTCGCCGTGATGAAGCGCGTCAATCGGGCCGCCGAGCTGCCGGCGACACGTCCCTTTCCGAAGCAACTCGGTCTTCGGGAGCTCGAGGCCGCTTTGAGCGAAAATGCGCTCGTGATCGACACGCGAGCCGCGGAAAAGTTTGCCGCCGGACATGTGCCCGGTACTCTGAACATCCCTCTCGGAAAGTCGTTCCTCAACTGGACCGGCGCCCTGGCGCCGGAGGATCGCGATTTTTATCTGATCATCGAGGGAGAAAGCGACGAGGCGGTGAAGATTGTCGTCGCCGACCTATCGAAGATCGGATTGAGACGCGTTGCCGGATTTTTCCGCTCGGACGTTCTGCATGACTGGCAATCGCGGCACGGGCAACCCGAGCAGGTTCCCCAGCTGGATCCCGACCACCTCCGCAACATCCTGGGAATGAAAAAAGTGCAGGTCGTCGATGTGCGCGCTCCCGACGAATGGAGGCGGGGACATCTTCCGGGAGCGATTCATATACCGCTGGCGGCGTTACCCGAGAGAGTGGGCGAGCTCGACGCGTCCGTTCCGATCGTGCTGCACTGCAAGGGCGGTGGCAGGTCGTCCATCGCTGCGAGCTTCCTTCGGGCGAGAGGCGTCGGCGGCGTGTCGAACCTTGCCGGAGGCTACGACGCCTGGGTGGCCGAGGGTTTCGAAGTGGAGAGATGAGTCACCCTGTTTTCCTGCCCGCGCCGCTGGGCCGCCGCCGGTCAGAAAAGCCGGCTGGATGGAAAGAGAGGCTGGCCGCGCTTCCCTACGTCCCAGCCCTCTTCCGACTGATCTGGCGGACCCACCGGGGCTACGCCGCGGCCATGATCGTGCTGCGGGTTCTGCGCTCCGTGATTCCGGTCGCGACCTTCTGGGTTGGGAAGCTGATCCTCGATTCGGTGATCGCGGCAAAAGCCGGTCAGGGAGGCCTCGATCAGGTTTGGAAGTACCTTGCCCTCGAGCTTGCGATCGTTCTCGTTGGAGAAGTTCTAGCTCGAGCCTCGTCTCTGATCGAGAGCCTCCTCGGAGATTTGTTCTCGAACGTGATGAGCGTTCGCCTGATGGAGCACGCCGCCACGCTCGATCTGGCGCAGTTCGAGGATCCCGAATTCTACGACCACCTGGAGCGCGCCCGCCGTCAGACCGTGGGACGGATCGCGCTTCTCACGCTCCTCCTGTCAATGTCCCAGGATGCGCTGACACTGCTCACCCTGGCGGGCGCGCTCATCGCCTTCAATCCGTGGCTGCTGCTTCTCCTCGTGATCGCAGTGATCCCGAGCTTCCTCGGCGAGACGCACTTCGCATCTCTGGGATACTCGCTCCTGTTTCGCTGGACGCCCGAGCGGCGACAGCTCGACTACCTGCGCTACGTAGGGGCGAGCGACAAGACGGCGAAAGAGGTCCAGATGTTCGGCCTCGCGCCCTGGCTTACGGAGCGCTACCGAGCGCTGTCGCAGAAGTTCTACGAGGAGAATAGATCGCTCTCGGTCCGGCGCGGAACAGTGAGCACGCTGCTGTCGATTCTCGGAACCATTGGCTACTACGCGGCCTACGTGATCGTTCTGCTACAGGCTGTTCGGGGGGAGATCACGATAGGAACGCTGACGTTCCTCGCCGCTTCGTTCGCGCGCGGACGCGACGTCATTCAGAGCATCCTGCTTTCAGCGAGCAGCGTCTACGAGCAGGCGCTTTACCTCCGCGATCTGTTCGTATTCCTCGACATGCGGCCGACGATCGAATCGCCGCCGAACGCGCGGCCCGTTCCAGCAGAGATCCGATCCGGCTTCGTCTTCGAGAACGTCGGATTCCGATACCCGGGAAGCGAGCGGTGGGCCGTGCGCAACGTCGACCTCGTGCTCAGGCCGAGAGAGCGTGTTGCGCTCGTTGGAGAGAACGGCGCCGGCAAGACCACCATCACGAAGCTGTTGGCGCGGCTGTACGATCCAACCGAAGGAAGGATTATTCTCGACGGAGTCGATCTCAGGGAATACGACCTCGGCAGTCTCCGGCACGCGATTGGAGTGATCTTTCAGGATTTCGTCCGCTACGACATGCGCTTCGACGAGAACATCGGCGTCGGCGAAATCGATTCCGTTCGCGC
>JALYKM010000004.1 GCA_030774785.1 Gemmatimonadota bacterium | reverse complement strand
GTGCGCGTCCAGCAGATTTACCGGGCGCGCCACCCAGGCTCGCCTCAAGCGGTGTCGCTACCAAGGGGATTATGCAGTCAACGGGCGAGAGTAGATCCAAAGGCTTCTTCCGTTCCTCCCCTTCCACAGCATTCGACCAGTACCTCCAGGACATACAAAAGCTTCCACTGATCACGGACGCTGAAGAAGAGCGACGCCTTGCGCGTCGTGCGCAGGCAGGCGATGAAAAAGCGGCAGAGCGGCTGGTCACGGCCAATCTTCGATTCGTAATCTCATACGTAAAGAAGTATCAGGGTCACGGCCTCGACCTCGGCGAGCTGGTAGCGATCGGTAACGAAGGCCTGCTGAAGGCGGTCAGAAAGTTCGATCCCGACCAGGGCGTCAAGTTCATCTCCTACGCCGTGTGGTGGGTTCGTCAGGCAGTGCTGAAGGCGTTGGCCGAACAGACCCGCAGCGTTCGAATTCCGCTCAACCAGAATTCGCAGCTGATCAAGCTGGCCCGGGCCCAGACCGTTCTCTCGCAGGTCCTGAAGCGCGATCCCACCGATAACGAGATCGGCCGCCTGCTCGAAGAGACGCCCGATGCGGTTCGTTCCGCCAAGCAGATGTCGGCGACCGAGATCTCGCTCGACGCCCCGATCGACAGGTCCGATCGCGAAGCTTGCACCCTGGGTGAGCGCTTCGCCGGCGTGGATGGCGGTGAGATCGAGGACGTCACTGACTTCCATCTCATGCGCGAGTTCATTGACCGCGTGTTCCGGACGTACCTCACCCCGCGCGAGCGCAAGATTCTGCACCTCTACTACGGTCTCGAGCAGGGCTCGGACGCGATGACCCTCGAGAAGATTGGCGCACTGATGGGTGTCACTCGCGAGCGAATCAGACAGATCCGCGAGCGCGCGTTCGAGAAGCTTCGCGAGTCGCCGGACGGCTCGGCGCTAGCCGGATTCTGGAGCTGAAGCAGCCTCATAGTCCGATACTTTGCGCGATCACTAGCTGAAGGACGTCGGCCATTCAGTGGCCGGCGTCTTTTTTGTATAAGGAACGAGACGCCCTCGCCTTCTCGCGCTTTGCCCCTCCTCCTCGCTACTCATACAATCTGATGGCAGCCAGTCAGCCGGTCCGGACCAGTCCCAAGCCGAAGGCTTTCCTGAACGCGGCATGCGGCAACGCTGAGGCCGCTCGCGAGGCGCTGGCCAAGGCCGGACTCGAGCTGGAGGCTGTCCAGCCCACGGAGATCGAGAAGTGTCTCAAGCAGGCTATCGATGACGGGACGAAGCGCATACTCGTTGCTGGAGGCGACGGCACGATCGCGACAGCGGCCGCTCTCGTCGCGAAAACCGACATGGAGCTCGCTATCATCCCCGGCGGGACGCTCAACCACTTCGCCAAGGATCATGGCATTCCGACGGATCTCGGGAAAGCGGCGCTCGTCGCCGGCGATGGGCGGGTTGTCGGAGCAGACATCGCTTACGTCAACGACCGCGTGTTCCTGAACACAAGCTCCCTTGGAGCGTACGTGACCTTCGTTCGTGAGCGAGAAATGCTAGAGAAACGCTTCGGGTATTCGATCGCCAGCGTGATCGCTTTCACCAGGATGCTGTCGGAGATCCGCACCTTCTCCGTGACCCTCGAGGCAGGGGGAGAGAAGAAGACATATCGATCATCACTGGTTTTCATCGGCGTTGGCGAGCGTGAGCTCAAACTGCCGATCCTGGGAAATCGCGTGAAGGATGGGAAGCGAGGACTTCACGTGATGATCGTTAAGGGACGCAAGCCAGCCCGCCTCTTCGCTCTGGCGATCGCAGGAATCACCAAAGGCAGGGAGCAGGCCGAAAAACTTCCGGAATTCGATGGCTTTCTAGTCGACAGTTGCAGGATCGATCTCACGCGACCAACGGCGACCATCGGCCTGGACGGCGAGTTGAAGCGATTCCAAACCCCGCTCGATTACCACATCGAGCGTGACGCTCTCCGACTTGTCGTGGCGCCGCCTGAAGGAGACCAATAGCTAGATTTCACGGATGACCCTGCCGAGCCAGCCGAACGCGTCGACGGTCGCAGATCGTCTGGCCGAAATCGTAGGCGAGCGGCACGTCCTTAGTCGGCAGAGTGAGTTGCTGGTTTACAACTCTGACGGACTTCCAGGGTACCGGCGGCAGCCGAGGCTCGCGGTTTTTCCCGGAACGCGCGACCAAACAGTCGCTGTCGTCAGGCTCCTGGCCGACGAAGGTCTGTCATTTGTCCCACGCGGGGCCGGCACCGGACTCTCGGGTGGCGCGCTTGCGGACGACATAATCGTCGTCGGACTCCATCGCCTGAAGGAGATCATCTCGCTCGACGTCGAAAATCGTCGAGCGACAGTGGAGCCAGGAGTAGTCAACCTTCGCCTCAACAAATACGTTGCGCCTCACGGGCTGTTGTACGCTCCCGATCCATCGAGTGAGGCCGCGTGCACGATCGGCGGCAACGTCGCCGAGAATGCCGGCGGTCCGCACTGCCTCAAATACGGCGTCACTCTCAACCACGTGCTGGCGCTGACCGTCGTTTTGCCGAGCGGCGAGGTCGTCGAGCTTGGCAGCAACATCGGCGAGCGCGATGGCTACGATCTGCGGGGAGCATTCATTGGATCAGAGGGCTGCTTCGGCCTCGCCCTCGACATCACGGTCAAGCTCACGCCGAGGCCGCAGACGGTCCGGACGCTGCTTGCCGATTTCATGTCAGTAAACGAAGCGGCGCGGGTCACATCCGCCATCATCGCCTCCGGAATCGTCCCGGCCGCGCTCGAGTTCATGGACGGCCCCACCATTCGCGTGGTGGAATCATCGATCTACGCCGCCGGCTATCCGAAGGATGCGGAGGCGATTCTGCTCATCGAGCTCGATGGACTGGAGGCTGGTGTAAACGCCGATCTCGAGGCCGTGCGGCAGATCTGCCTCGAGGGTGGCGCGCGAAACGTGAAAGTCGCGCGTGACAACGTCGAGCGACTGAAGCTGTGGCAAGGTAGAAAGAAGGCGTTCGGCGCGATGGGGCGTCTCGCTCCGCATCTGATCGTCCAGGATGCGGTCATTCCCCGCACCCGACTTCCGGAGATTCTGGAGACGATCCACGCGATCAGCGAGAGATACGGGGTTGTCGTCTGCAACGTGTTCCACGCGGGCGATGGCAACCTCCATCCCAACATCGCCTACAGCGCGGACGATCCGGCGGAAAGCGAGCGGGTGCACAAGGCGATGACGGAGATAATGCGCGCGTGCATCGATGCCGGCGGCAGCATCACGGGCGAGCACGGAGTCGGTCTCGACAAGATGGGATACATGGAATCCATCTTCTCCGACACTTCGCTCAACGCAATGTGCGAGTTGCGCAGCGTGTTCGACCCCGAGCGGCGGTCCAATCCGGGCAAGGTGATTCCCGTTCACGCCTGCAAGGAGTGGCACTCGGTTCCATCTGCGCGCTTACAAACGGCAACCCGCGAGCCTCAACCCCTCTCGGCGGAGCCCGCGCGGCCGTCGGCCCAGTGAGCACCCAGACCGTGGCCTCGGCAATCCGAGAGAGCGGAGCGACACGCACCCCGCTGAGGATTTCAGGCAGGTCCAACTGGCTCGACGCAGGACGGCCGGTGCGGGCCAGCAAAACCCTCTCGCTTGGTGATGACACCGGCGTCGTGAGCTACGTCCCCGGTGATCTCACACTCACCGTGCGGGCGGGAACGACCTTGGCTGAGATCGAGCGCGCGACTCGCGAGCACGATCAGTGGCTCCCGCTCGATCCGTACGGCTCGAGCGACGGAACGATCGGGGCGACGATAGCGACGGCGTCCGCCGGACCCCTCGCATCAAGCTTTGGATTGCCGCGCGACCTGTTGCTCGGCCTCGAGTTCGTGAATGGCCGCGGCGACGTCGTGCGCGCCGGGGGCAAAGTCGTGAAGAACGTCGCTGGCTTCGATTTGTCGCGCCTTCTCACGGGCTCATGGGGAACGCTCGGCGTCATTACCGAGGTCACACTCAGGCTCTACGCGCGGCCGCGAGCGGATCGAACTTTCGTCATTTCGTTGAGAGCAACGGGAGAGCAGGCGAAAGCGCTGGCTCAGGCAGCGTACGCGTCACTCAGCCCTTACGCGCTTCAGTTGGTCGGCGTCTCCGCGGCACGCGCGCTTGGGCTCGGCGAGCATGCAGCGTGTCTCATTCGTCTTGGCGGTAACGATGCCGTTGTCGGTGCACAGCTGAGCGCGTTGTCTCAGATCGGGCGGCCGGAGGAAGTCGAATCGCGCGTCTGGACCGCGCTCCGTGAGTTGGATGGCAACGCTGACAGCGTAGTGAGAATCGCGAGCTTGCCGGTCCGGTTTCTCGGCGCTTCCGCAAAGATTCTCACCGACGATCTTCCAGGTATCTACACTTACATCGACCCGCGTCGCGGCGTGATGCGGATAGTCGTCGGCGGGAATCGAGAAAACGGGGAGGCGGGCACGCCGTCAATCGGCGCATCGGATGATTTCAGGACCGATGGTGGTGGATCCAGCGAAGTCATCTTCGAAAAGCTCCCCGCCGAGGTCTGGGCGCAGGTGTCGCCTAGCGTCGTAGCGGATCCGTTGTCACAGGGTATCAGGAAAGCGTACGACCCGCACAACATTCTGAACCCCGGTATACTCGGCGACTGACGTGACCGCAGCCCTCCCCGCTGATCCGCTCCCACACGACCCGATGCCGGGTTGCGCGCTTCCGGGCACTCCGTTGGCGGACGCGCTTCCCGGCATCAA
>JALYKM010000003.1 GCA_030774785.1 Gemmatimonadota bacterium | reverse complement strand
GCGGGACGAACTCGATGACGTCGATGGTGCTCGTCGCCTTCTCCTCCAGCGCCTTCAGCTCCTCCGGCGTGAGAATGACATACTGGTCCTTCGCGAACTCGTATCCCTTGACCGTCTCGTCGCGCGTCACCACCTCGTTGTCCTTTGGACAGGTGTACTGCTGCTTGAGACGCGTGCCGCACTTCTTGTGTAGCATGTTGAACGACACGCTCGTCTTGGATTCGGATGACGAATAGATGTTGACGGGGACGGACACGAGGCCGAAGGAGATCGTGGCGGTACCAATGGATCGAGCGGGCATGGCCTTGGGGGTAAAAGGAAGGCGCTGGCACTAGCCGGGCGCCGTTGCGTCAAAAAGATTTCTTGGGTGGATAACTCGTACAGCTTTACTCTTACGCAGGATACGGATGGACGCAAGAGGTAACTCCGCGCCAACGGGCGACAATCTCAGTACCTACCGCGCCAAGCGGTCTCCCGATCGGACACCTGAGCCGTTCGGGCCGGTTTCGCCCGTTCCTGGGAATCTATTCGTCGTGCACAAGCACGCCGCGCGCAATCTCCACTTCGATCTGCGTCTGGAGATGGACGGCGTTCTGCGCTCGTGGGCGGTTCCGAAAGGACCATCGTACGACCAGGCCGAGAAGCGACTCGCCGTCAAAGTCGAAGACCATCCGATCGAGTACGGCGATTTTGAAGGCGTGATCCCGGCGGGCAATTACGGCGCGGGAGGAGTGATTGTGTGGGACCGTGGTGAGTGGGTCCCGCTCGAGCCCTGGCGTGAGGGATTGGAGAAAGGAAAGCTGCTGTTCGAGCTCAAGGGCTACAAGCTCCACGGAAAATGGACGCTGGTGAAGATCAAGAAGAGCGAGAGGGATTGGCTCCTGATCAAGGAGCGCGACTCCTGGATGAAGTCGCCCGGAGAGGCCGATGAGTTTTCCGAGGAGTCGGTGCTGTCGGGGCTCACCGTCGACGAGATAAAGTCCGGCGAAGGTCCGGCCGAGCAGATCCGGAAGGCGCTCGAAGGGGAAGTGCGCGCAGTGCGTGCTCGCGTCGATGCGAGATCGGTGGAAGCGATGCACTGCGAGACCGCGGATGAAGCTTTCACTCGCGATGACTGGGTATTCGAGCTCAAGCTCGATGGTTATAGACTGATTGCGAGCAAGTCCAAGGGCGAAGCGCTGCTTCTCACCCGGAACGGCAACGACTATACGAACGTCTTTCCGGAGATCGCGCGTGCCGTCAAGTCGCTTCCGTTCGACGACTGCATCATCGACGGCGAGGTGGTGGTGTGCGACGCGAAGGGACTCCCGAGCTTTTCGCGACTGCAGCAGCGCGGTCGTCTATCGTCGCCGCTGGAGATTCGGCAAGCGGCGGTGGAGCTGCCGGCGACCTTTTACGCGTTTGATCTTCTCGCGTTCGAGGATTTCGACGTGCGTCCGCTCCCACTCCTGCGGCGCAAGGAGCTCCTCAAGGACGTCGTTCCCGCGCTCGGCGCGTTGCGGTACCTCGATCACATCGAGCGCGAGGGCGAAGCGTTTCTCGAGCAAGTTACCGCGCTGGGGCTCGAGGGAATGGTGGCGAAGAAGTCCGATTATCCCTACAGGAAAGGACGCTCCGATAAATGGCTCAAGATCAAGGCAGAGCGCACGGGCGACTTCGTGATCGTCGGCTTCACCAAGCCGAAGGGAAGTCGTTCGCACCTCGGCGCGCTGCAGCTCGCTGACTGGGTGGATGGAACGCTCGTCTACGCTGGACGAGTGGGAACCGGATTCAACGATGCTCTGCTGACAGCGCTCAACGAATTGCTCGACCCGATCGTGCGCCGCGATCCGTTGTGCGCGGGACCTGTGTACGGTCCGGGAAGCGAGCCGCTCGGGAGCGAGCAGATTCCAGAGACGAGTACCACGATCTGGGTTGATGCCGTGCAGGTGTGCGAGGTGCGCTTTCGCGAGTTCACGCCTGATGGTCTGCTTCGTCACGCCGCGTTTGTGCGCTTGAGGAACGACAAGGGCGCGCACGAATGTGAGCGGCAGGGGTGGAGCTCGCCGGAGCAGGGCAACGCGTCCGTGGCACAGTCCGCTTCGAGCGATGGCACCGGCGATACATCGCACGAGCCGCCGCTGCCCCCGGCCAAAGCGCCTGTTCTGAAGACCATCGCTTTCACGAACCTGAAAAAGATTTACTGGCCGGCGGAGAAGTACTCGAAGGGCGATCTCATCGAGTACTACCGCGCCGTATCGCGGTGGATTCTTCCCTATCTGGAGAATCGACCGGTTGTACTGACTCGATTCCCGGACGGGATCGATGGGAAGTCATTCTATCAGAAGGATGCGCCGGTGTTCGCCCCGGAGTGGATGCGCACGATTCCGATCTGGAGCGAGGAAACCCAGCGCGAGATCCGCTACTTCGTCTGCGACGACGAGGAGTCACTGCTGTACCTCGCCAACATGGGATCGATCCCGCTGCACATCTGGGCGAGTCGCGACGGATCACTGGAGCAGCCCGACTGGTGCGTGATCGATCTCGATCCGAAGGAGGCGCCGTTCTCCGACGTGATCCGCACGGCGATCGTGCTGCATCGCGTCTGTGAATCCGTTGGACTTCCGAATTACGTAAAGACGACGGGGAAGACCGGCTTGCACATTCTCCTGCCGCTCGGACGGCAGTGCACCTACGAGCAGTCGCGGATGCTCGGCGAGCTACTCGCGCGGTGCATGCTTCGCGAGCTGAATGACGTCGCGACGATCACCCGCCACGTGACGAAGCGCGGCGACAAGGTGTATCTCGATTACCTCCAGAACCGTCACGGGCAGACAATTGTCGCGCCGTTCAGCGTGCGTCCGCTTCCTGGCGCGAGCGTCTC
>JALYKM010000002.1 GCA_030774785.1 Gemmatimonadota bacterium | reverse complement strand
GGAAACTTCATCGCCGGGAAGATCTGCGTCAGCAACCGCGTCTCGAGATTGGCGAAGCGCAGATTCGCGTTTCGGTAGGCGACCGTGTCGGTCACGGTCGCCTCGATCTGTCCGGTGACGTGTGATCTCACGAGCGTCACGTCCATGTTCTGCGCCACGTACACGCTCTTGCCGCCAACCCAATCCAGCCCGAAGTCGAGTTTCCCGGATCCCTGCTCGGGGAGCCGAGTCATCGCCCAGCGAATGTCGGCAGGCCGCACCGGGCCGCCGTGGAGCCGCAGATGAAGGTTGCCCGATTCCATGTAGTAGCGTCCATCGCCGCTGACCCGCGTGGCAGGAAACGTCGCGCGCGCCCCTTTCCACCACACCGAATCACCCGTGAACTCGAATGTTCCGGTCAGACCTCGCACGTCGGCCACGGGCGGGCGGAAAGGCTCGGCGATCATCTTCAGCGCCGCAACATCAATCAGGCGACTCCTGTATCCCGGGTCCTCGAGCCGGACGAGCGGAAACAATCCGTTGATGCGGTGAAAGCTCGACTCTTTCTGATACCCCTTTTCGACCTGCAGAATCTTGAGCCTGCCCTCCGGCCCGAGGGCACGTCGAACCGCGTCGGCGCGCTGGGCGAGAGTGCCGTTGCCAGGCTCCCACGGCGATCGTACGGTGAGATCTCCGTCGATCATGGTGACGTTGCTGAAGCGGATCCAGGTCCCCCAACCGGGCTTTTTCACCCCAGCACGCGTTACCGTGTCGCGGGGAAAGATCCGATCGTAATTCCACTCTCCTCCCGGATGCTTGTCGATCACGATGACCGGGCGGACAAGTTTCACTTCGTAGAGCTCGATCTTCTTGCCGCGCAGCGTGCCGAGGCTGTACCGGGCCCAGATCTCATCCGATTTGATGAACGGAGCGCGCGCACTGTCGGTGATCACGACATCGTGCATGGTGAACCCGCGCAGGAGGTTTCCGGAAACGCTGCCTATGTGGACGATGCCGTGGCTGTTTCTCTGAAGCACTCCCAGGACGTAGCGCCGAATGCGCTCGCGACCCCAGTTGCTATTGGTGAGCAGGTAGCTGGCGGCCAGCAGCAGCAAAGCCACCACCGCAACCGCTGCGAGGAGGCGCACCCACCACCTACGCATTAGAACGCTTCGCCGATGGACAGATGAAGGACCATCCTCTTGAGGATGCCACCACCGCTCGCGGGGGAGTAGATGCGGCGCTGCTGGAGTGTGACGAGCGTCCTCTGTCCATTCACGATACTCTCGGTTACAACGGGCAGGGACTCGGTAGTCCCGGGGTTGATCCCTATATCGGCACGAATGGGGCCTACGGGTGAGCGGTAGCGGACCCCAAATCCGGGGGTTATGGCCGCCCTGCGCTTGGGAAGGTCCGGATTGGACTTCTGCCTCACCATACCGGCGTCAACGAAAGCCGCCCCAAACAGCTCCCGCCACACGGGGAAGCGTGCCTCAACACTACCTTCCATCACGAAGTTTCCACCCAGCGGCCGTGGCTCAAAATCGCGGTCCTTGAGGACGCCCGGGTCACACGTCGTCACATCGGTTCCGCTCGTGCACGCCACGTTGAGGCTGTCATTCCGCTGAAGGTTCCCGATCGGCACGGTCAGTACACGGGGACCGAGCTGGTTCTCGCCGAAGCCGCGCACCGAATGCGACCCTCCCGCGTAGAAGCGCTTCCTCGGGTGAAGAACGTTTCCGCCTACAGTCCCGGCTATGCCCAGCGCCTGGTCCGAGCTGCCGAGTGGGCTGACCCAGCCAACGCGCACATGCGCTCCGATGGAACCGCGGCGCTTGATCTGATAGAACGCAGCTCCGTCGGCGGTCGCGCGATTGTAGCGGAAATCAGAGACCGTAAACGTCGACGCGTGCTCGACGCTCCCGTTCGCACGGAACCCCTTGTTGGGAGAGAACGGATCGTTGGTGCGGTCTATCGCCGAAGTGATCGTGAATGGCGAGAGCTTCTGGTTTCCGCGCAGGGCTTCGAGCGTGGGTTGGTCGCAGACGCCGTAGTTGATGCAGAAATACACGTCGCCCGCGTCGACCTTGCTGATCTCGAAGCGATAGTTGGCGCTGGCCGGCGCTCTCTCGGTGAGCTCGCGCGTGAAGGTGATGCTTGTTCCGTAGCCGCGATCGACATAGATGCCCGGCGCACTGCGGCGGTGCGAGAAGAGACTCAAGGCCAGCTCGTTGTGCGGCGACAAGAACCACGGTTGCCTGAGGTCGATGCTCGCGTTGTACGTCGGAACGAAGTACCGCGCCAGGCTGCTGGTCTGCGGCACGGAAGCATTGCGGAAGATGCCGCGTCCGTTGAGCGACCTGGCGAGAAGGTTTCCAACCGCTCCCTGGATATTGAGCCGCCGGGCACTGCCCATAAAATTGTAGTGAGTGAAGCGTCCTTCGAGCTGGACGAAATCGACCGTGTTGAATCCGGCGCTCAGGCGTGCCTCCCGGTCAGGTGCCTCCTGCACGGTGACGACGATCACCTTTGCGGAGTCGGGTGTCGCGATGTCGATCGGGGGACGCGGCTCGATGGCGGCTCGCCGGAAGAGATTCGATTCGTAGAGCGCCCGCTGGCTGCGGAGCATCTCGGAGCGGCGGAAGACGTCGCCGATCCTGAAGGTCAGCGATTTCCTGATCGTGCGCT
>JALYKM010000001.1 GCA_030774785.1 Gemmatimonadota bacterium | reverse complement strand
ACCCCACCCTCTCCGAAGCTGTCGCCCAGGCCGCACTCGACTCACTCGGCAAGGTTCTGGACGCGTGATTTTGGTGATGCGCAGTGGCTGAGCGAGAGTTATGGACCGTTCCATTGGGGCGAATGCCCTTCGGGGAAGCGCTCGAGCTGCAGCGGAGCATCGCGCGGGACAGAATCTCGGGCGCCATTTCGCAGGACGTATTGCTTCTTGTAGAGCACCCTCCCGTAGTCACGCTTGGAAGGTCATCGAAGGAAAAGCACCTGGTAGCTTCGCCGGAGTTTCTGCAGACCCAGGGCGTGGAGCTGTTCGAGGTGGAGCGTGGTGGAGACGTGACGTTTCACGGGCCAGGGCAGCTCGTGGGTTATCCGATCGTCGACCTCAAGCGGCATCGTCAGGACCTGCACTGGTACCTGAGAAGGATTGAAGAGGCGCTCATCCACACGCTCGCTGACTATGCGATTCCAGGTGAGCGCAACACCAGTTACACCGGGGTGTGGACGAGGGGAAAAAAGATCGCCTCGATCGGAGTGCACGCGCGGGACTGGGTCACCTGGCACGGGTTCGCCCTCAACGTCACCACCGATCTCTCGTACTTCGATCTCATTGTCCCCTGCGGGATCAGTGGAGTCGTCATGACTTCGATCGCCCGCGAGCTGGGCGCAGGAGAGGTTTCGGCCCAGGACGTAAGGGAGAGAGTAGCCGCAAAGTTCGCTGCCGCGTTCGATCTCACGACAGTAGTTACTTCGCGCTTGGCGCTGCTCGAGAGCGTAGCGTGACGGAGACCCTGAAGGTGTATCCGCCGCGGGCGCGAGCGGATTCGGCGGCGTCTCCGCGGGATTTCTCCTCCGAGCTGAATCCGCAGCAGGCGGCGGCGGCGACCCACGGTGATGGTCCGCTACTCATCATCGCCGGAGCCGGCAGCGGGAAGACACGGACGCTCGTTTATCGGGTCGCGCATCTGATCGAGCGCGGAGTGCCAGCCGAGCGGATACTGTTGTTGACGTTCACGCGCAGGGCGGCACAGGAGATGTTGTCTAGAGCCGAGAGACTCGTGGGCAGCAACAGCAAGCGGGTGCATGGCGGAACCTTCCACGCGACCGCGCACAGGCTGCTGCGGCGCTACGGACAGGCGGCCGGATTGCCCAAAGACTTCACGATCATGGATCAGGGCGACTCCGCCGATCTGATGCAGCTCTCGCGTGCCCAGCTTGGATACGCCGCCAAGGTGAAACGCTTCCCGAAGAAGGAGACACTGCAGTACGTATACTCCAGGCATCTCAACACCGGCATTTCCATCGAGGACATAGTTCGCGACAGTTACCCGCAATTCGTCGACTACCTCGAGGATTTCGCGAAGATCTACGCCGACTACACGCGCAGGAAGCAGGAGCGGAATCTCGTCGATTACGACGATCTGCTGCTGTTCTGGGCCCTTCTGCTCGAGGCCGCACCCGAGCTGGCGAAGAAGATATCGGGAATGTACGACCACATCCTCGTGGACGAGTACCAGGACACCAATGTTCTGCAGGCCCGGATCCTTCGCGGGATGTGCAGCGGTCACAGCAACATCACGGTGGTGGGCGACGACGCGCAGAGCATCTACTCGTTCCGCGGCGCCAACTTCAGGAACATCCTCGATTTCCCGAAGCAGTTCGAGGGCGCGACTACGGTAACGCTGGAGCAGAACTACCGGTCGACGCAGCCGATCCTGAGCGTCACCAACACGCTGATCTCGCGGGCGGCGGAGCGTTTCACCAAGAATCTGTGGACAGAGAGGACGGGTGGTGAGACGCCGTGGCTGGTCGCCGCCCGCGACGAGCAGCAACAGACGCAATTCGTCGTGGATCGCATCCTCGAGCTCCACGAAGAGGGAACGCCGCTGCGCGAGATCGCGGTGCTGTTTCGCGCCGGGTACATGTCGGCGGACCTGGAGATCGAGCTGACAAACCGGAAGATTCCATTCGAGAAATGGGGCGGGCTCAAGTTTCTCGAGGCCGCGCATGTCAAGGATGTTCTGGCGTTTCTCCGCATTCTGGAAAATCCGCGCGACGAGGTGAGCTGGTACCGCTTGCTGATGCTGCTTCCGGGGATCGGTGACGCGACGGCGCGCGCGGCGATCGATTCAATGATTGCGGCCGCCTGGGAATCGGCGGCGTTCGGACGCTACAGTCCGCCACCACGAGCGAGAGCGGCGCACGCGGCGCTGGTCAACTTGCTCGATGGGCTGCGCAACGGGCCGCTGCAAGACGAGGCACAGGTCTCCGCCGACATCGCGCGGGTGCGACTTCTGTACGACAACATTCTTCGAGAGCGGTACGATCGCGTCGAGCCCCGTCTTGCGGATCTCGATCAGCTCCAGACGATTGCCGCGGGATATCCCGATCGCGCCGCGTTTCTGTCGGCGCTCGCACTGGAGCCTCCGCAGGCAACGCAGGATCTCGCGGGAGGTAGCCGAGAGGAGAACGATTGCCTCATCCTCAGCACGGCCCACTCAGCCAAGGGCAAGGAGTGGGACGCCGTGTTCGTTATCTGGGCTGTCGACGGTTGGTTTCCTTCGGCGCGCTGTCTCAACAACGACGAGGAGACGGAGGAAGAGCGGCGACTGATGTACGTGGCTCTCACCCGGGCGCGGAATCATTTGAGTGTGACCTACCCTCTCAACGCCTACTCTTCGCGGAGAGGCGCCGACTACTCGCTGGATCAGCTTTGCCGATTCATAGATCGCGGCGTTCGCGACAACATGCAGCGCGTCGCCCTGGGCACCGACAATGCGCCGGCGACAGAGGAAGTGGCGAAGCAGCCGCTGATTGATCTCCGGGCGCTGCTGCGCTCACGGTTCGGCGGCTGAGCGGCCGTACCGGGCACAGTCAGATCCTCAGGAGAAAAAAAAACCGCGGGGCGCCCTTGTGGGCACCCCGCGGATTTTACTAACTGTCCGCCAATAGGTATCAGGCCGTCGTTGTAATACAGGCCGCGGGCACGAACTGCGGGTTATTCTGCTCGTTGAACGGAACGGGATACGCCACGTCGTTCCCGTAGCTACCGCCCCGGAAGTGTAGGCCACTCGGGAAAACCTGATTCGAGGGCAGCCCATAATTCCGGACGAGACGTCGCAGATCCCCGATCCGGTGTCCTGTATTGTAAAGCCACAGCGCCCGCTCCCTGAACAACAGATCCCGGCGTGCAGCAAACATCTCCGCTGCTGTCATCGTCAGAGTGATCGGATCCGTAAGCGGTGCCAGCACGATTGCCCCTGACGCATCGCGGAAGGTCTGCTTCTGGCTTGGATACAACGCTGCCAGTAACGGGATGACGCTCGCCCGCAGTGCATTGAGCTTCGCAAGCATCACGTCCGGCTGGTCGGCCTGGAGCGCCGCCTCCGCCTCGATGAGGCGCGCTTCGACTCCAGACGCAAGCGGCACGTCGGCGTCGAGGGTTGGGTAGTTATTATCGATGAAGCACCGGACCGATGAGCTGAAGCAAAAGGTGCTTGACCGGGGTTGCCATGGAACTCTCGGATCGCGAAGACCGCGGAAGGGGAGACCTTCCGCGCTCGGGGCGGTCAATGGAGGCGTAGCAAGGTCGGGCCGAAGCGCCGCCCCCGTGCTAGTCAGACCTCCCTCGAGATTCGACACTCCGTAACGGCCGTTATCCTGCAATGCGAACGAGGGATTGTTTTCAGCGGCCTGGTTGACGGAGTGCTCGATCAGGAACACGTAAGTGGTCGGCACGTTCTGCACCAACGCGGCAGCCTCGGCGTAACGGCCTTCGTTCAGCAACGCCCTGCCTTCCCCTACGGCGGTAAGGTTGTTAGCCGGGTTCAGGGCCAGAGCTTGGTTGTACCTCGCGATTGCCGTGTCATTCATCTCCAGCGTTGTGAGGCCGCGGCCGTATTGAATCAGCGTTGGATCGATGGCACCGGTATCGGGCAACATGCTGAATGGAACGTCGCCGCACCAACCCTCACTCAGCGTCACATAGGTATAAGCTTCGATCGTTCTAAGCTGTGCCTTGGTAGCATCGTCGGCGGTCGCGGTTTCCGCCGTCGATGCGCCTGTTACAGTGGCGAATGCGCGCCTGGCATTTGTCCGCGCCTGCTGGAGCCTGGAGTAGGCGGCGTCCGAGATGTTTCCGAGCACCGTCGGCTGCAGATTGCGGTGATCGGCGGCGTTACGAGTGGTAAAGGTGTCCCCATAATAGAACTCGTCGGTCAGAACGGCTGACGAGCTGAGGAAAGCATCGTCTCCAAATCCGTCGTAACCTCCGACGAACTGGCGGTACGCGCCAGCGACGACCGCGGGAATTGCCGACGGGTTGTTGAACCCTTCGGGAGTGACCCCCGACGGGTCGTCCACTCGCACGAGCTTATCGGTGTTGCACCCGGCGATGGGGATGGCCAGCGCGACCATCAGCATCAGGCCGGGAAGGGTCCGCAGACCCTTCCCTCTAAGTAAATAGTTCATCGTTATCTCGTCGGTGAATTAAAGTTTGAAGTCGAAGCGTAGCGTAAAGACGCGCACCGGCGGCTGGGTGTTGAACTCACCCTGTGTGAAGTTCGCGCCCCCACCGGTCTCGTTGATCTCCGGATCGAGCCCGGTGTAGTTAGTCCATGTCTTGAGGTTACGACCGGAAAGCGACACCGATCCGCCCTTCAAAGTGCGCATCCGGTTGCCCATCGATTCCGGAATTCCGAACCTGATCGACAGCTCGCGCCACTTGGTGAATGAAGCGTCCTCGATATAGCCGTAAGGCGTCGATCCGAACCCGGCCAGTGAGGCCCCAATGAAGGCGGCCTGAGACGCCAACGACGCCTTCGGGTCCGATAGAGCGGCACACTGTCCGTAATACGGGTTTGCGTTCTGGGTCTGGCAGCGGAAGTACTCGGTGTAGTTCAACTGCTTGTTGCCACCTCTGTGTTCAAAGAGTGTCGACAGAGTGATGTTCTTGAACAGCGTCACTTCGAACGAAATTCCCCGCGTATTCGTGGGGAGAACCGGACCGAGGTAGGCGACATTCAGCGTGTCGAGCAGCTTTCCCGCCGTTGTGCTCGGGACGATGAGGAATCGCGATGTGTCAACAGTCACCTCCGCCGCCGACAGCAATCCGTTGCCGTCCGCGTCATTGTACTTGAGCGGGCGCGCATAGTAGGCGCCGGTCGGGAAGCCTTCCCGGTGCGCTTGGGCGCCACGGTTGAGCGTGATCGGCGCGATGCCTTCCCCCAGCTCCTCGATGCGGTTGTGAAGGGTTGTGGTCGTCAGCCTGGCGTCGAGACGGAAATTCGACGCATCCACCACGTTCGCGTTCAAGCCGAACTCAGTCCCCCAGTTGCGAATACTTCCAAGGTTCTGGAAAACGCTGGCGGACAGGCCTGCCGAAGGCGCGAGGTTGCGTGAGATCAGTGCGTCCTCGGAGCGACGCCTGAACGCGGTGAACTCAGTGGAGATTCGATCGCCAAAGAATCCAGCATCGAAGCCGCCCTCGAATTCTGTGGTCCGCTCGACTTTGAGCGCCGCGTTACCGGTACGGGTGAGAATGAGGGCCGGAATCTCGGCTCCGCCCTGCTGGAGCGCACGCGCTCCGAAGAATGTGTCGGCGTCGCCGAAGCCGGGACGCAGACCAGCCTGGCCCCATCCAGTGCGGAGCCGCAACTGGCTCAGGAAGCCGAGGTTGCGCATGAAGCCCTCGCGACTGACCAGCCACGACGCGTTGAACGATGGGTACCAGGTGAGTCCCTTCTCATCGGTCAGCAAGCCGCTATTGTTGTCTCCTCGAATGCTTCCGGACAGGAACAGCCGGTCGGCAAATGCAAACTCCTGACGCCCAAAAACTCCCAGCGTCTTTTCATCGGCGTAGGTTTCGTTGACGGCGAACTGGCTCGTCGTCGCCGCGCAGGATGCCGTCCCTGCCGGAATGCCAATACCAAAGCAGTTCAGGGTCTCGAATAGCGCGCGCTGGAAGCTTCCACCAACCGTGGTGTTGGAAACGAGGCTCGCGGTTGGCGAAAAGGTCGCAGTCGCGGACCCGTTCGACGTCCATTGATAGTTCCGGCTGCGAGTTGCGTCCCGGAATCCGACGATATACGAAAGAGCAAGTGGCAGCTCATTCGGGTTGATGGTTTGAGGATCGAAGCGGCCGTAATAATCCAGACCAGCGTTTCCATTCAGCTTCAGCCACGAGATCGGAGCGTAGTTGGTATTCGCCCCGATAATGAATCTGTCGACGGCTTGCTTGGCCCTGACCTTTCTCTGGTCATTGGTGTTGTACCCGAAGTACGAGCCGGGCCGGGCGCCTGCCGTGCCGGCCGGGCCGGGCGCCTGCCGTGCCGGCCGTGTCGGACTCCATCCCTGGAATGTACTGGGCGGTGCCGAGCAACGCGTTGATAAGCGGGCTGAAGATGCTGTTGTCATTCGAGATCCGCTCGGTGTTGCTGGAGATGTACGCGGCGGTGATAGCAGCCGTGGCGTTGCGGCCGATCCGCGCGTTGAGATTGGTGCGCAGGCTCAGTCGATCGAGGTTGTTCGGACGAAGTACTCCATTCTCCTGCTCCTCATCGCCAGAGAGGTAGTAGGTCAGGGCCTCGCTGCCTCCCGATATGTTCAACCCAAGCTTCGCCCGGGCGCCATTTTGAAACGGCGTGGTGCGGGGATCGCGGAACTGGTCGAAAGAGAGCAGGATGTCCTGAGTGCAGGCATTCGTTGTTCCCGGCGCGAGCGCAGCCCGGTAGTTTGGGCAGACGTCGTACGGCGCCGTCGCTCCATTGATGAAGCGAGTATTGAGATAGCCGCCGTCAGGGACGTAGTAGTCATCGCCGGTGCCGGTGCCGTAGGATCTCAAGGCCACATAGTTGAGCGGGTAGTTGTTGTTGTCCTTCATGCGGCCGGTCTCGGCGTATGCTCGCCATACCGGTTCGCCCGCGCGTCCGCGCTTCGTGGTGATAAGTATCACCCCGACCGCGGCGGCGCTGCCGTAGATGGCTGACGCGGCCGGACCCTTTAGGATCTCTACCTTCTCGATCTCCTCGGGGTTGATGTCATTGAGCCGCGAGTAATCCTGACCGCCGAGCGCAATGCCGCCCTTGCCGTTCGAAACCCGTATCCCGTCGACGTAAAGAAGGGGCTCGTTCGAAAGTGAAAGGCTGTTGGCCCCGCGAATTCGAATTTTCTGGGACGCTCCCTGAGTGCCGGCGGCGTTCTGGAGCGTTACGCCGGCGATGCGGCCTTGAAGGACGTCGGACATCTGCGTAACGGGGCCCTTATTCAGGTTGCCGACATCGATGAGCCCGTTGTTGGTGCCTGACTCCAACCGCCGCTGCGCCTGACCGGTGATGGCGTTTACGACGACTTCTTCCAGTCGGGTGGCAGAGGTATTGAGCGCAAAATCAGCCGACGCCACCACGCCAGATGCTACGATAACTCGCTGAATCGTCGGGGCGTAGCCGATTCGTCTCACCCGCAAATCGTAGGTGCCGGCCGGAATGCTGGTAATGGTAAATCGGCCCTGCTGATCGGTCAGCGCTCCCCGCTGCGTTCCGACCACACTTATCTGCGCGTCCTGCACCGGACTCCGTGTAGTTTGGTCAACCACCTGTCCATTGATCGTTCCGTCGCTTTGAGCGGCAACCGCAGCGGGAAGAACTGCGATGGCAAGCGCGGCGAGAACCAGTCTCACTAGCTTATTCATGATCTTTTCTCCGTATCAGTTCGAAGATCTGCGCTGGGCAAAGGTCCAGCGCGCATAATGACACCTGCTTGTACTGCGTCGAAGACCACAGATAGATGAAGTCCGTTCCGATGCACCTCCTGTCGTCAGGCGCTGAGAAGCCCCAGCATTGAAATGCCGTGGTGGGTTTAAAAAAAAGGAGGCTCGCCCATTCACGGTGGGCACGAGCATGGGAATTCTCTTCAAACACCGGTGAGAAGGCGCGCACCAGTGGGGGCCGACCTGACTGGCTTCCAAACTCGTGCCAGAGACCCGTTAGCTAATCGTATGCCGCAACCTATAGGCTGTCAATCGTTTACCGAGCCCTGGGTCTTCTTCGAACGGCGAATGAATTCGAACGGCTGGTGGACGAGTTGGCGCACAGCCCGACCCTCCTTGATCGCCGGGGAATAGGTCGCACGTTCGAGAGCCCGGCTCACAGCGTCCACGAACAGCGGGTGCGTAGAGGAGACGATGTTGAATGTCTCGGGTTCGATGGTGCCCCTGCTGTCGACGACAAATTCCGCTGTGACCGAGCCTTCGACACCTGCTGCGAAGAGCGAGGGAGGGTAACCTACTTCCAGGCGTTCTGGACTCCGGAGCCGCGCCTGGCTGTCCACCTGGTCCGATGTATAAATCGCAAGTGAGCTCGCCAGGCGCTCAAGCTCTTCGCTGGTGCGGGTGGGGAGTTTTGCAGGTTCGGTATCGGGGCCTCTCGACCATAGCAGAATCGTCCCGCAGTTGGACTGGCCTTCGAGCGCCGTATAGTCCATCGGCGCCGTGGTGGACCCGAGGTAAAGCTCTATGCCCTGAATGGTGCTTACCGGAAATGCGTCGAGGTCGACCTCGCCCGCCGGCATGGGCACTCCGTCCAGCCACACGAGCGGCCGGCAGCTTCTCCCCCGCATCCGCACGCTCCCTCCCCCAGCGCGTATCCTGAGCGAACTGATGCCCGGAGATTGCGAGAGCAGTTGAGTCAATGATCGATAATTCTTTCGATCGATCTCGACGCGATCGATGAACACGCCGCTCGACCGTCGCTCCAACCGCTCGTAGTAACCGGCGAGACGGCCTCCGTACTGTACTCGCTTCGCCTCGACCAGTACCGGCTTGAGATTGTTGGGCAGGAGCGGGAGAGTAAAGTGGATTCGGTTGGAGGCATCCCGCGGAGTCATCTGGATCCGCTGACTGCTTGGAACGAATCCCAGTCGCCGGATCCGCAGCTCGACGAGGCCAGGGGTCAGACCGGCGATGCGAAATTCCCCACGATCATCACTGGTTGCCTGCAGCGAACTGCCGGACACGGTTATGACGGCCCCCGACACCGCACTCCCCGATGAGTCCGTCACGGAACCGCTCAGCACAGCCAACGCCTGCGCTCTCGCCTGGGGCGGGAATAAAAAAACGCTTCCCCCAAGCATGCACGCATGTGCAACGGCACAGAATTGCCGAAATGCAAGTCGAGTCACTGCGCCTCCTAAGCCACCCGAAATGTTGCAGGTCGAGCGAGCTCTGCCCCTGCGAGCAATGGCTTTAGGTCAAGCTATTTGTGGGGAATTGGACGTGCAAGCAGCCGTGCCAAGATCGCTTGGTCGGCGGCGGAACGTTCAATCCGGGAAAAATGAGACTGCGCGTAAACCGTCGACCCAGCCTCGCAGTGCGGTGAAAGGTGCTTTGGGCTTTGACTTTGCCAGTCCGATCACGCGTCCGATCGTCCGCTTGAGATCCCGCCCCTCCTTCTCGAAGACCTGATCAAACACATCGAGATCGCTCGCGTACACGCGTCGCGCGAGCAGCGAAGCATTATCGAGCGGGACACGCTTCGCGTAACGAGGATTGATCGTCTTGAATTGCGGCGCAATCTCTCGAACGAGCGCGACCCGCGCTCGGATGTAAACGGAGTCTCGCGCCGCGATCCTCGCTTCCCTGCTCTCCGGATGCGCGGCGTAGGCCGAGTCGAGCGACTTGATCACTCTGCTCCAGAATCTCGCCAGTAGCTTGTCGTCTTCCCACTGCGCGTCGAGTTTCGCCGCCGCTGCTTCCTGCCCCCGCGATCTGAAAAACGCCGCGGCTCCGCGCGCTCCAACAAACATCGCGAAGGACTCGTTGAAGGGCGCCTGCCCGGAGGCGTAGAAAGTGTTGTGCGTGAGCTCGTGGATCACCGTGTTGGCGAGGCCGAGCGAGTCACCCTTGAGCGTGGTGTTGAGCAGCGGATCGTTGAAAAATCCGAGAGTGCTGAATGCATCGGACGGGCGGACGTAGACATCCAACCCATCCGCCGCCAAATCTTTCGCCGCCCGTCGCGCCGCGTCGAAGTCGAAGTAGCCTTTGTACGGCACTCGCCCGACGATTGGAAACCACCAGGTATAGGGCTTCAGGGTGTCACGGTATGCCGCGGACACCACCAGGACAAGTGTGTCGTGATCTAGGCGTGAATATGTCGTGAAACTGTCTTTAGTTCTGAGCCGGAGGCTGTCTTTTGCGTACTGACGAGCGGCCAAAACGACTTTCAGCTTCTCGCGCGCGCCTTTGGGAGTCCGCGGATCCGCAACCAGCTCCGAAATCGGCTGTCGCCGGCTCAGAATCTTCGCTTCTTCCCATGCCCCCCGACTGAGGTAACAGGCTGTCGGAGCAGAGATTAGCGCCAAAACCGCTAGCCCAACCGCTATCGCGAGGAAACCGCGTCGCATATTCTTATCATGTGTCCTTCGTCCACCTCCACTGCCATTCCGAATACTCCCTTCTCGACGGCGCCAACCGCATCGATGATCTCATAACGAAGGCGCTCGAGTTTGAGCAGCCAGCCCTCGCCATAACCGATCACGGTAACCTTCACGGGGCCTGGGACTTCCAGGAAAAGGCGAAGAAGGCAGGCCTCAAGCCGATCATCGGCATGGAAGCCTATGTCGCGCCGGGCGACAGACGCGCCCGCGACCGCGTCGGCGGCGACCGCGGCAAACCCTACTATCACCTCGTCCTCCTCGCCCAGAACGCCACCGGGTACAGGAATCTAGTCAAGCTCTCTTCCCTCGCCTACACGGAAGGCTTCTACGCCAAGCCGCGCATGGACCGGGAGCTGCTCGCCAAGTACAACGAAGGCATCGTCGTCTCATCCGCGTGCATGGCGGGCGAGATCGCACACCACCTTCTCTCCGACGAGTACGATCAGGCTCGCGCCGCCGCTTCCTGGTACGCCGATGTCTTCCGCGACCGCTACTACCTCGAGGTCCAGGCCCACGACTCCGAGAACCAGGACACGCTCAACCGGCGCGTCTTCCAGCTCGCTGAGGAGCTGAATCTCCCGGTGCTGGCGACCAACGACGCTCACTTCCTCACCCGCGACGACCACGACGCGCACGACATTCTCCTCTGCATCGGCCTCGGCAAGGATTTTTCCGACACCAATCGGATGCACTACGACGAGGGCCTCTACTTCAAGAGCGCTCCCGAGATTGCGGAAGCGTTCCCGGGTCGGAAGGACGTGCTCGAGAACACCCTGCGCATTGCGGATGAAACCGCCATTACTTTCTCGAAGCAGTACAAGGTCCCGTCGTTTCCGCTCCCCTCCGGAGTCGAGACAGAGAACGAGCTGTTGGTGCGCCTCGCCGAAGCAGGAGCCGTTGAGCGCTACGGCGCTCCGGTTCCTGCCGACGTGCGCGAGCGCCTCGACTACGAGCTCGGCGTCATTACGAGCACGGGCTACGCCGGCTACTTCCTCATCGTGGCGGATTTCATCAAGGCCGCGCGCGAGAAGGGAATTCCCGTCGGCCCGGGTCGCGGCTCCGCTGCCGGGTCGCTCGTCGCCTACGCGCTCCGCATCACCGATGTCTGCCCGCTCAAGTTCGACCTGCTCTTCGAGCGCTTCCTGAATCCGGAGCGCGTGTCGATGCCCGACATCGACGTCGACTTCTGCTTTGAGCGCCGCGGCGAAGTGATCGAATACGTCCGCCAGAAGTATGGTCGCGATTCAGTCGGCCAGATCATCACCTTCGGCACCCTCAAGTCCCGCGCGGCGATCAAGGACGTGGGCCGGACTCTCGGATTCACTCCCTCCGAGACGGACTACCTCGCGAAGCTGATTCCGAACCATCCGAACTTCTCGCTCACCGTGAAGGAAGCGATCGAACGGATCCCAGAGGTGCGCGAGTTCTACACCACGCGCAAGGACGACCCGCGCGAGGTCAAGGAGAAGAAAGAGAGGTATCGGCAGCTCCTCGATTACGCGATGAAGCTCGAAGGACTGTCACGCCACGCGGGTGTGCACGCCGCTGGTGTAGTGATCGCGCCGGGTCCGCTGGACGAGTACGTGCCTGTCTGCACGCAGCCTTCGAAGGGAGCGGGGTCTGGCAACGGTAGCGAGGAATCCATCGTCGTCACCCAGTACGACATGAACGCCCTGGAGAAGGCGGGCATGCTCAAGATGGATTTCCTGGGTCTCACGACTCTCACCGTCATCGCCGATGCGGTCCACGGCATCCGTGAGCGCACTGGCTCCGCTCCGGATCTCGATTCGCTCCCTCTCGATGACGTCGACACCTACCGCATGTTGCGCGCTGGAAAGACCGCCGGCGTGTTCCAGTTCGAGTCGCCGCTCGCGACCGACATGCTCAAGAGCATCCGCGCCGACCGCTTCGATGACCTCGTCGCATCGAACGCCTTGATGCGTCCGGGTCCGCTCGACGCGGGAATGCACAGGGTGTACATGCGCCGGAAGCGCGGCGAGGAGCCGGTGTCGTACATCCTCCCCGAGCTCAAGCCCATTCTCGAGACCACCTACGGCGTCATCACCTACCAGGAGCAGGTGATGCGCATCGCCCAGACGCTGGCGGGCATCTCGCTCGCCGAAGCGGACGTGCTGCGCAAAGCCGTCGGTAAGAAAAACGCCGAGCTGATTCGCGAGGAGCTGGGCAAATTCGTCGAGAAGTCCGTCGCGCGCGGGTACGATTCCGTCATCATCCAGGAGATCGCCAGCCAGATCGAGACCTTCGGCCGCTACGGATTCAACAAGTCGCATTCGGTCGCCTATTCGATCATCTCGTACCACACCGCCTGGCTCAAGACGCACTTCCCCGCCGACTTCATGGCGGCCCTCCTGTCGTCGCAAATCGGCGACACCGACAACGTCGTCAAGTACATCAACGAGGCGCGGCAGCTTCACGCGCCCGGTGCGAAGGAACCGGGGCTCGAGATCCTCCCGCCCGATGTCAACGAGTCCGGCTACAAGTTCACTGTGATTGGCGAGACGAAGATCCGCTTCGGTCTTGGCGGCATTCGAAACGTCGGACGCACGGCCATCGACTCGATCATCAACGCGCGGAAGAAAGACGGGCCTTTCCGGTCGCTGTTCGAGCTCTGCGAGAGAATCGATCTTCGCGTATGCAACAAACGCGTGCTCGAGGCGCTCGTTCACGCCGGAGCGATGGATTCGCTCGGAGCAAACCGCGCGCAGCTCTCGGCCGCGCTCGATCTGGCGATCCGCGAGGCCTCGCTCAAGCAGGAAGACATGATCACCGGCCAGGTGTCGCTGTTTGGCCCCCCCGCGGGCGAGACGCAGCAGTCGCAGACGTCGCACGCGCTCCCCAACGTCCAGTCGTGGACCGAATCCGAGCGCCTGGCGAAAGAAAAAGAGATACTCGGCTTCTACATCTCGGGTCATCCACTCGAGAGATTCCGCACCGAAGCGGAGATCTTCGCCACGCATTTTGTCAGTGACCTGGGCAAGTGGCGCCCGGAGCTGATGACCCTCGCAGTCGTCGTCACCAACGTCAAGCGGCAGATGAGCAAGAAGTCCGGCTCCGAGTTCGCGCGACTCACGATCGAGGATTTCTCGGGGTCGGCCGAGGTTCTCATCTTCCCGGAGAAATGGGCGACACTCAACGATCAGATCCGGACAGATGTACCAATGCTTCTCAAGGGCGCATACTCACGACGCGACGAGGGTGGTGACAACCCCGCTTTCATCGTGGAGTCGGCAACGAAGCTCGCGGAGATGCGCACCAATGGACAGGTGACCGTTGCGATCGACCTGGCGAAAGGGGCATACTCGGGTGACGTGATGTCCGATGTGCGGGCTATCGCCGAGACGTATCCGGGCTCGGCGCCGCTCGAGTTGCGCTGGAGCGATGGGACAGGAGTGCAGGCGCGCCTTCGCTCCCGATCGCTGACGTTGGCAGCGGATGGCGCAGCGCTGAGCGCGTTGCGTAATATTCTGGGCGAGTCTTCCGTTCGACTTCAACGGGGGAGCTGACCGGTGGCATCAGCGACACAGCTTGAGTTCGAGAAGCCGATCGCCGAGCTGGAGCGGCAGATCGACGAGATCAAGAAGACGGGGGGCGAAAGCCAGGTGAGCGTCGCCGAAGCAATCGAGCCGCTCGAGCGAAAGCTCTCCGACCTGCGGGAAGAGGTCTACAAGAATCTTACGCCGTTTCAGAGGGTTCAGGTCGCCCGCAATCCAAAGCGTCCTTTCACGGCCGACTACATTCGCCTCGCCTTCACCGACTTCATTGAGCTGCATGGTGATCGCGCCTTCCGCGACGACGCTGCGATCATCGGCGGCTGGGCGCGACTCGAAGACGACACGGTGATGGCGATCGGCCACCAGCGCGGGCGCGATACGAAGGAGCAGCTGAAGCGGAACTTTGGCATGCCCCACCCCGAGGGATACCGCAAGGCGCTGCGCCTGATGAAGCTCGCCGAGAAATTTCACGTCCCGGTTCTAACCTTCATCGACACTCAGGGTGCGTGGGCCGGGCTGGGCGCCGAGGAGCGCGGCCAGTCGGAGGCGATTGCGCGGAATCTCTACGAGATGAGCCAGCTCACCGTCCCCATCATAGCTACCGTGATTGGCGAGGGCGGATCGGGTGGCGCGCTGGCCCTCGGAGTCGCCGATCGTGTTCTGATGATGGAGAACGCCGTCTACTCCGTGATTTCCGTCGAGGGCTGCGCGGCGATCCTCTGGAAGGACGCGAAGAGTCCCGAGATGCGCGAGAAGGCGGCGGCCGCGCTGCGCATCACGGCGCCGGAGCTACTCGAGCTCAAGGTGATCGACGAGGTCATTCCTGAGCCCAAGGGTGGCGCGCACGCCGATCACGAAGCCGCGGCGAAGTCGCTGCAGGAATCCGTGAATCGCCATCTCGAGGAGCTGCGCAAGATGCGCCCCGAGAAGCTGGTCCGGCGTCGGCGTCAGAAGTTCCTCCGCCTCGGCGCGTGGACGGAGTAACGCTTGGCTCACCTCGTCGAAGTCGCCTTCAAGGGCAACCGTAAGGAGTTCTTTCTCTGGGATTACCCCGATCCACCGCCGCTCAATGCGGCGGTGATCGTCGACGTCGAGCGTGGCGAAGACCTCGGCTACATCCACGCTCTGGGTGAGCTCGCGCAGAAGAGAAACGGCGGCTGCTCTCATGGCTGCGGCACGTCCTTGCCGGAGCGCAAAGCCTTGCGCCTCGCGACCGAAAAGGATCGCGGTCTCTCGAAGGACCTGGAGAAGCTCAATGAGGAAGCGCGTCGCAAGGCGATGGAGCGCGTTCGCGCCAACAACCTCGGCATGAAGTTATCGGACGCCGAGTGGCAGTGGGATCGCAAGAAGCTCACGCTCTATTTCACTGCAGACAAGCGTGTCGATTTCCGCAACCTGGTGCGCGACCTGGCCTCACTCTTCCGCACGCGCATCGAGCTGAAGCAGATCGGTGTCCGCGACGAGGCAAAACGTCTCGATGGAATCGGCCGCTGCGGACGTCAATACTGCTCGGCGTCATGGCTCCCGGAGCTGAGACCGGTGAACCTCGGCGTCGCGAAAGACCAGAGGCTGTCACTCAACCCATCGCAGATCTCGGGAGCGTGCGGGCGCCTGATGTGCTGCCTCCGTTACGAGCACGAGTTCTACGTCCAGAGCCGCAAGCGCTTCCCGAAGGAAGGGAAAATCGTAACGACCAAGCTCGGTGAAGAGAAAGTGGTGAGCATCGACATCTTCCACGAGCGGGTGACGCTTCGCGGAGTCGAAGGCGAGTTGCGCTCAATCGGGCTGGCCGAGTTCAAGCAGGAAGCCGAGCAGCACGCCGGAGTCATGGATGCCGTCTCGAACGATGATGAAGAAGAGATGGCGACGGAAGGCATTCACCCCGAAGAGATATCGCCCGAGTTGATGTATACTGCGGAGCACCAGCTGCCAACGCTGCGTGCCAACATCGTCTCCGAGCACGCGCCGGCTGGAAACGGCACTACGCAGGGCGGCGAAGGCTCGGGCAAGCGGCGGCGCGGGCGGCGCGGCGGCCGTCGAGGCCGCGGCGGCGACGACACTCCGTCGGGAACCTCATAGTTGGCCAAGTACTTCCTCACCTGCGCAATCGATTACGCCACCGCTGACCCCCATCAGGGTCACGCATTCGAGAAAATCGGCGCCGACGCCATAGCCCGCTACCACCGCCTGTTGGGGGACGAGGTGCACTTCCTCGTCGGAATGGACGAGCACGGACAGAAGGTCGCGCAGACCGCTGCCGAGCGAAAAGTTTCTCCGCAGGAGCTGGTCGATGCCGTCGCCGAGAGCACTGAGGAGATCTGGGGGCTGCTCGGGATCTCGTACGATCAATTCATTCGCACCACCCACCCCGCCCACAAGACGGGAGTGAAAAGACTGATCGAGCAGATCTTCGAGAACTCGCCCAGCGATTTCTACGAGAAGTCCTACGCCGGCTGGTACTGTGTCGGCTGCGAGTCCTTCAAGCAGGACAACGAGATCGCCGACGGAAAGTGTATCCTCCACCCCACCCGCACGTTGGAGTGGGTAGAGGAGAAGAACTGGTTCTTCCGGCTGAGCGCGTACGCCGACCGGTTGAGAAAGCTCGTGTCGAGCGAGGATTTCCTGCAGCCGAAGTCGCGTCGCAACGAGATACTTTCACTCATCGACTCTGGGCTCGAGGATATCTCTGCCAGCCGCAGCCGTTTCTCGTGGGGAGTTCCCTTCCCGCGCAAGGGAAGCGGCGGCGATGTGCAGACGACCTACGTCTGGTTCGACGCGTTGCCGAATTACCTCACCGCAACTGGATTCCCCAATCCTGATTTCGAGAAGCTGTGGCCGGCGGATTTACATGTCATCGGGAAGGACATCACCCGCTTTCATGCGGTGATCTGGCCGGCGATGCTGATGGCCGCGGGGCTGGCTGTGCCGAAGCGCATCTGGGTTCACGGGTTCGTCCTCGTCGGAGGTACGCGTGTCAGCAAGTCGGCCGGTGGCAATCTCGATCTGCGCGAAGCGGTCGGCCGCTACGGGGCCGATGCCTTCAGATACTTCCTGCTGCGCGAGGTGCCGTTCGACGGCGACGGCAATTTCTCGTGGGAAAGATTCGAAGAGCGTTACAACGCGGATCTCGCGAACGCCTTTGGAAATCTGGCCAGCCGTACCATCTCAATGGTCGAGCGCTACTGCGGCGGAGTCGTCCCAAGGGGTGAGCGCAACGAGATCGACAAGGCCGACGAGGCTGATCTCGAGACCTACCACTCGTCATTCGGTCCGAAGGGATTTCTGCTGCACGACGCGCTCAGGGCCGTATGGCAGACGGTCGCGCGGGCGAACGAGTACGTCGACCGCCAGGCGCC
Organism: Gemmatimonadota bacterium; assembly: GCA_030774785.1. Taxonomy (GTDB): domain Bacteria; phylum Gemmatimonadota; class Gemmatimonadetes; order Gemmatimonadales; family Gemmatimonadaceae; genus UBA4720. Next base: position 13,504 of record JALYKM010000001.1, on the reverse strand, counting down.
GTGGAAGCTCGCCAAGGATCCGGCCAATCGCGCGGTGCTGGAGAGCACGCTCGCCTCTCTGGTGAGACAGCTCGCGCGGCAGGCAGTTTATCTATGGCCCTTCATGCCGACAAAATCAGAGGAGCTGTGGAAGTCGCTCGGCGCTCCAGGATCGCCGGGAGAAATCAGATTCAGCGGGCTGGAGCGGCTCGATCCGACCGGCTGGAAGGTGGAAAAGGGATCCCCGCTATTCCCGAAAGCTGAAACAGGGCCCGTGCTCTGAGCTAACGTCTCGTGCTTATCGCAATCACGCCACCCCCGTTTCCGGTGCCGTACCGCGTCATTGCTTCCCAGGATCTGTATAGCCTTATTGTTGAGACGTCGGCAGCGGGAATGCTGTGAAGGATTAAAATGGGCCCGAACGCCTGGTCGTCGACATAGACGTTGGGGTAGGGCCTCGAAGTTCTCCTGTCGAAACTGGTCTCGCCCCGGTAGCTGAGGAAGTTTGGTCGCAGGTTGTGAATGAACTCGTACGCGGTGGTGCCGAGCGATGCGACGATCTCATCCTCGCGGATCAGTTGCGAATTTGGAATCCGTTCCGGCGCCAATCGCGGAGCACTACACACTGACAGTGCGGCGAAAAAGAGTGGTGAGAGCCAACGAGCTGGAGTCATATCGACTTCCTCGATTAAGGATGCCTTTCCTCATGATAGCAAGTCCGACGAGCCCGCGCCGCCTGGTCACAGCAACCTCCGTGGAACACTTTCGCACTCACCGTACTTACCTCCACGGGCCCGCATAAAGCAAACCCGAAAACAAAACCGGCTTGGCACCTGCCAAACCGGGTTTCATATTCACCGCTTTGCTTCGATCCGCACGCTGTGCAAGCGGGATCACTCGCACGCCTCACCTTATCTCCAACAGCCGCCGGGTGACCGTCTCCTCTCTGTCGCCGACCTGTAACGTCACTTCGTAAGTGCCCGGTGGAATGAGCGAAACATCGACCATGAGCGACCTCGACGACCGGAATCCAGTGCTTCCGTTTTCTCGCCATCTGACTTTGATCGGCGCCGGACGGTAGCCAATGCCTAGAGCCTGGATCGCTCGTTTGAACAGATTATCTGTTATCGGAGAAAGAGTGAGAGACACGGCCAGCAGGCTATCACGAGAAGTTTGCCCGTAGAGTTCCCAATACAGCCCGACCTTTTTGTCACGATAGAGCACATTCCCATACGCGGTGTGCGCGGCCTCGTAGACGTCCGTTGCAAGAGTTGATGACGGCTCGTAGAACAGCAAATCGGAAATCGTCAAAGCATCCTGCCTTAACTCCAGCCTCGTCATCACTGCACGCCAGCGGGAAGCAACTGTGCTGTCCCGCGCCAGTGTCTCGACGCTGAGCACAGCCGCGCGGGCCGGTGTTATCGCCAGCATGGCGGCTCGCTCTTTGGATTCCGTTGACCGCGCAACAAGTGGAGGCGTTGAGTCATCGGTCACGACGGCAAGAGCGCCGTAAAAGCTGTGTTGGGCGAGGAATTCGTAATCCCATGTCCGATAGGCAGCCACGACGAGTGTTGAGTCGCCGCGTCTGAAACGCGCGACCTGTGGTTGCAGGCGCGCGAATACCTCTGCGTATCGCGGAGCATACGCTTCCCTAGGTTGGGTTTTTCCGATATTCCACAGAGACTCGTCGAGTGCGCTCATGTCTTGTGGCGGCTCGCGCTCGGGAAGGAAATGGTAATTTGGTTCGTGCTCGTGGCCGTTCACCACTGGCAGCCCGGTTTCGAGTATCGCCGCCGGCTCGCGGGTCCACTTTTCCGCCCAGCCGAATCTGACGACCATTTCCTCCAGATCCGGTCCCCAAGACATCCAGAAGGTGTTTACAGCAGCCCGCTCGCTCTCTGCCCAGACGTGACGCGCGAGATGCTCCGTCCGGCGCTCGTTGCCGGGAGTAAGAAAAAGAGGGTCCGCCAGGAGCCAAACACGACGCTCGAAGGCGGCGCGCTCTTCGCACCCCAACCGTCGGTAAGCCGCGCGGAGCGATTCCTCGAGAAGGTATGAGAGATCGGTCCAGCTGCAGCGTTTTTCCGCGAGCATTTTAGAGAGAGCCTTCTCGAACACCCGCTCTGCTCCCGCAAAATCTCCGGTTACGTGGAGCGCCATTCCCTCCAGTGCGGCACACCACCAGTCAGTCCCCCGGCAGGATCGCGCTGCCCGTAGAGCGGCAGTGCCGTCTCCAGCGTCGACCAGGTACCGGACCCTTTGTCCAGCGATCCAGTCGTCGCCGGGCAGCAACGCAGCGGCGCTGTCGAGAGCGCGCATGAGATTTTCGCGCGATTGCTCGAGAAGCTCGATGGGAATGCGCTGAAACGCGACTCCCCCGTGTCGTAGGCAGAAGCGCCCAATGACATCGCACGGAGCGCTTTGATTCGTGTACATCGGTGGCAACCCGAATCGCCGGTGCCGCTCGAAATCCCACTGGGCGTGTTGTGCCCAACCCAAAATTTCAAGTGAATCGTCCCGTGAGAGAGGCTGTGCGCATGAGGAACTTCGCGGGGCCAGCGCCAGCCACAACGCGGCGACAACGATCTGTCGCATCCGTCTGGTCTCTGCTTAAGACGTTCTAGTTACTTATCCGTCGCCGTCAGTGGGTGAGAACTTCGATCACGCCGGCGACATTTCCATTGCCGAACTTCGTCTCAGCTTCAAAGCCTCTGTAAAAGCGGATCATTGCGACTTGCGACGCCGGAATGTTGCGCAGCGAGTTGATACCGCCATAACCGACACCGTCGACATAAACATGAATCTCGGGCGGCGGCTCACGGGGGTCCACGCTGTTTTTCCCGCGAACAGCGAGAAAAGTGGCGCCGCGCAGTCGGCTAACAGCCTCGTAGGCGTTCGTAGCATGTGAACCAACAATCTCGTCCTCGGTAATGAGCGAGTTCGGCGAGGTGGAAATGTTTTTCATTTCCGGCTGCCGCGCGCACCCAGTTCCGGTCGCCGCAACGAAAGCCGCAACGAGACCTATTTTGCCGTAGTTCATACAGCCTCCACGATCATTAACGCGTTCCCACTATCGATAATGTACGCCGCGGGAAGGGAAAAAAGAACGGCCCGGAAATCCTCTTCCGGGCCATTCCTCGCTTTCAGTTATGCTGCGACTCAAAGCTACGAGCAGGTGATATTGTTGTTCCGAGCGTTCACCTCGACCTGCGGAATCGGCCACGCCTGCGGATATGGATCGGTTGAGCTCATCGGCGGAAGGGTCTTGAGCAGATCGTAGCCACGCAATGTCACGAAACGCTGCGGACCGGTTCCGATTAGCGTGTAGCGCTGCTCGTAAAGCAACGCCAGCCGCGCCTCGGCCTGAGTTGCGAACGTAGCGTAGAGCGGAAGTCCGCCAAGCACGGTTCGAATGATGCTCAAATCCGCCGCTGCCTGGGCGAGCTGGTTCAATTCGATCTCCGCCTTGGCCCGCTCAATCAGCAAGTCGGCGTTCATCAGAATCGGAACGAGGCGGGTCAGATTCGTCGCCGTCGAGACGAAAGCGTCGAGATCGTAGTTGGCGCTGTAACCCTGCGCCGTTGCCGCTGAGCTCCGCGTAACCACGTGCGTCGCGACACGCTGGTCCAACGGTTGGGCTCCCTGCACGAATAGATCGTTCAGGTGAAGCTTGGAGTCGACCAGCGGATTCCCGAAGGACTCCGGCGGGTTCGGGTTGTACTGATAGTACGGACCCTGAGCCAATCCAGCCGCAGTCGGCGCCATGCCCGCGAGAGCAATATTCAGCGCGGTCAGAGCGTTCTGGAAAGCGGTTGTCCGCGCCGCGGCCGGAGCTGACCGATCGAAGCCACGCAGATTCTCGACTTTCCCTTTCAGCCCGCGGTTGAACTTGATCAGGTTGGCGACGCTACTGTAATCGCCGTTTGACCTCCATCCGCTCGGAAGCGTGAACGGAAGGCTGCTGCCGGCCTGAAGGTCCGCGTAAGCCGTATCGAGCAGTGCGGATATCGAGGCAAGCGCCGCCGTCTTGCAGCGGATGGGATCCTGTACACCCGGATCGTCGCCCTGAATCACGATTCCCAGCGAATCGCGAAGTTCAGCGATTCGGATGTACTCCATGGCTTTGATCGTACGCATGAACCCAGTTGCAGCCGCCTTCTGTCCTGCATCAGCGACAGTGGCCGGACTGTTCTTCAGGCCGATGATTATGTTGTTGGCGGCGCGGACGGTCACGTATTGGTTCGTCCACTGGGCGCCGCCGAGGAAACCGGAACCATCCGGTGGGTTAATGAAGAACTCGCTCGTATACCGCGACTCTGATTGGTCGAGACGAAGCACATCGCGAGCGATGACGTCGGCCCAGACGAGATACGATTGCTGGACCGTAAGTCGGTCCTGGGCCAGCACGCCCGTCGCCAGGTTCTGCAACACCTGTGGCGTCGTAATTCCGCCCGCCAGCGCATCGGCGGGTAGCGCGTCTTTACTATTGACACCAGTGGAGTCCTTGCACGCCGCGAACAGCGTGAGGGCCACCACGAGCGCGACCTTTATTTTTGTCATTGGGCTTCTCTGTATGATCATGAGTGAGTTTAGAAGTCGGTCGCAATGCTGAAGAAATAGCTGCGACTCGGCGGATAGGGAGTGACGTCCTGGATGCGACCAACGGCCACGTTCGCGAAGTTCGAGACCTCAGGATCAAGACCTGTATACTTCGTCCAGGTCTTGAGGTTTCGACCGGAAAGCTCCAGACGCACATCGCGGCCACCGCGCAGGAACGTATTCGCCAAGGACTGCGGGACCGTGTACGAAAGCGTAATCTCTCGAATCTTGACGAATCCGGAATTCTCGACATAAATCCCGCGTCCGTTCACCAGAAAATCTACCCGATACCGCTGACGCGTCCCTGCAGTGTCCGCCCAGTTGCCACCCGGGAGATTGCTGTCGAAGTAGTTCCTCGTCAGGTTGGCGGTCTTTCCTCCCTTCCGCCAGTCGACGAGCGTGGCAAGCTTGAGCGGTCCGAACGTGAAGTCGTTCGAGAATCCCATTTGATAGTCTGGGTTCGAATCGCCCGCGCGCAGTTCGTGACGAGCCCGGCTGACATATGCGCCACAGGTCGAAGCGGGTGCACCAATCGGGCAACCGGTGCTTCCTCTTACTCCGTTTGCGAACGTGCTGTCGAAGCCCCAGAAGACCATGACCTGGGTGGGTGAATAACCCTGTTCGATCCGTGTGATTCCGTACCGCTCCGAGAAGCGATTGGCGGCGTCGAACTTAGGCACTGGCAGCCGCGTAATCCTACCCTTGTTGCTGGCGTAGGTCGTACGCGAAATCCAGTCGAAGCTGCCACGCTGGATCGGCTGCATTGTAAGACCGATCTCAGTGCCGTGGTTAACGAGCTGACCACCGTTGATCACCTGGGCAGTGAACCCGGTTGATGGCGCAAGTGCGGCCGTCAGTATGAGGTCGTCAGACTGCTTCCTATACTGCGTAAAGTCTATTGCCGCGCGACCGTTGAAGAACTGAGCGTCGAAACCGCCTTCCAACTCGGTGGTTTGTTCCGGCTTGATCGTCGGTAGCCCGCGAAGTGTTGAGGGACGGAGGCCGACAAACTGCTCCTCGTTGAGCGTGGTTAGGAAGGTGAATTTGTTGTTGAAGTTGGGTTTGTTCCCCGCCCGACCATACGCCAGGCGCAGCTTGACATTGTCGGTAGCTGGCGGCAAGAACGGCAGTCTGTATGAAGCCGAAAACTTTGGATAGGCGTAGAACTTCTTGGTGTCGCCGTTATTGCTTGACCGCTCGGCGTTGACTGCAGCGGTCAGGAACAACCGGTCGGCGAGCGTCGAGAACTCTTCTTGTCCGTAATATGAGTAGTCCTTCACCAGCGACTGGCCTTCCGAGGAGGCTTGCTGCTGGGCCGTGGCAAAGTTTGTCACTCCCGGTAGGAGACCGTTGCCGACGCTGTTGATGACATCGGACTGCGACCGACCCTGACGAACGCCGGCAGAGGTCGTTGCTGTAAACGCGCTTGCGATCAGCCTGTGAGTAAGCCCGGCGTTCAGCGTAGCGACGCTCACCACGCCCTTGGTGTTGACGACAGTGCCCGCGTACGGGCTGATTGTGTTGGTCTGCTCGTAGTACAGCTCGGGCGGTGAGTAGACGCGCGCGTTATCGTCGTAGTGATCAATACCACCTTGGAGGCGGAAGTCGAGCGTCTGCCGCTCGTTCGTTATGAGAGAGACGTTCGCCTGCGCTCCGCCTATCTGGCGGAACACATCCTCGGGCGTGTGAACCAGATCCGCATCCTGCAGGAAGTTGGCGCCGTTGCCCGGGTAGGAGTTGAACGGATAAATGCCGCTTGCGTCTTTCTTCATTTCGAAGAAGGTCGGCGTCGCGGACATAATGGTGTAAGGATTGATGTTGGTGTTGTCGTTCCCGGAAATGCCGCGCTCAGTCAACGAGTGAATGAGCTCGGCGTTGCCGCGCAGGTTGACGCGTGATCCAACCTGCTGCGTGAGGTTCGCACGGAGGGACTGCTTGTTGTAGCCGCTATTCAGAGCCAGGCCACCGTCGTGCTTGACGAGCCCGGACAGAAAGTATGTCGTTCCCGGCGACCCACCGCGGACGGAGAGATCGGTCTCGTATGACGTGAACTTGTTCCCATAGAGCTCGTCCTGGAAATCGACGCACCCGTGATAGTCGGCAGCCGCGATCGCAAAGAGCGATTGCGCTTCGGCGAGGGAATAGCAGCGCAGATCCCATTTCTTGGCTAGTGACTGGGTCCCGAAGCGCTGAATCAGATTGACCTCTGGTCGACCGGTCATCCCGCGCTTCGTCGTGATGATGATGACGCCATTCGAGCCGCTCGATCCGTAAATGGCTCCTGCTGCGGGGCCCTTCAGAACCTGGATGTCCTCGATGTCCGCAGGGTTGAGGTCTGCCACCCGGTTGACCTGCTGGTCCTGATTGCTAGCGATGCCGCCTCCCGCGAACGTGATCGAGTTTGTACCGATCGAGATCGCGCCGTTGTTGACGACGACGCCGTCAATCACGTAGAGAGGCTGAAACCCGGCGTTGATAGTATTGGTGCCGCGGATCTGGATCTGCATTCCGCCGCCGGGAGCACCGGAGTTTTGCGAGATCACCGCACCCGGGACTTTGCCCTGAAGCGCATTCTCAATGGTTTGAGCCGGCACGCGGTTGAGCTGCTCGCCGGTGACGACTGTTACCGACGTCGCTGCTCGCTGGCTCGACACTGTGGTGGCCTGGCCGGTGACAACCTGAGTTTCGAGCTGTAACACGTCGCGGGCCAGAGAAACTGCGACATCGGTTGTCGCGAGAGGCACATCGACTGTCTTTTGACTGTAACCTATGCGCCGCAGGCGCAGTGTTACCGGACCATCGGGCACGGCCAGGGTAAAACGGCCTTGGTCGTCCGTGTAAGTACCAAGCGATGTGCCTACGACGCTGACGCTTGCGGACACGAGAGGGTCCCCATTATCGGACGTGACGCGTCCGCTGATTCGCCGCGTCTGGGCCAGCGCGGTGGCGCTGAATAGCGCCAGCAGCGCTAGGGGAAAAAGCGAAAACCGAATTCTTTTCATGCCTGTCTCCAGCTTGGATGGGTGAAGCTTGCAGCACAGGCGCAGCAAGCCCGCGCAGAGTAGTGGGGTCTCTGCGGGTTATTTGACCTCTCTCTATTTACGAGCCGGTGCAACGGGTGTCAAGAGCGGAAGGCTCGGAACGGCATGGGGCTGCAGACACAATCCTGTTTAAGCCGCCGCTTACAAAAAATCGCCGGCCAACGACGCCGGCGATTTTTTTACGCTCTCGGATCCTTAATCCCTCACGGGGAACGCGGAGTTGCGGGAGTTGGCGCCGGGGTTGTTGTCTTGTTCGTACCGAAATCCACCGTCGGCGCCGCCTCGGATCCCGGAGCGGCCTCGTAGTAGGTGCGCGCCGTCGCGCCGGTCACCTTCGCTGTGATCGCCTGCGGGAACTTGCGGATGAACGCGTTGTAGTCCGCTACCGCCTGGTTATAATCCTGGCGCGACGTTGCAATTCGATTCTCCGTACCGGCAAGCTCATCCTGGAGCCTGAGGAAGGTTTGATCGGCTTTGAGCTGCGGGTACGCTTCCGCCACCGCGATCAGCCGCCCCAGCGCACCGGTGAGCTGCGCGTTTGCAGCCGACATCTGCGTTGGATCACCGGTCTGAATCGCTCCGGTGAGCGCGCCACGCGCCCGCGCCACCTGCGTGAACACCGCCTCCTCATGCTGCGCGTAGCCCTTCACGGTATTGACGAGATTTGGCACCAGATCGGCGCGACGCTGCAGCTGTACCGAGATCTGCTGCTTCGCCTGCGCCGCCTGCTCGTCCTTCTGCTGTATCTGGTTGTATCCGCAACCCGCGAGCACGAGCGGAGCGAGACCGAGCACGATGCGACGTTTCATTTTGCTGGATCCTCAGATAGTGATTGACGACACGCTGCCCGTCCAAAGCACACAGTAATCTACCCCCGAAATTCGTTCAGATAAGCCACCAGCCTCTGCATCGCGGCCAGATACCCTTCCAGTATCCCCGCCGCGCTCTCTCGCGCAATCTTCTCCGTGCCGCGCACGTGACGAATCACCTTGACGAAAGGCTCGGGCAAAAAACCCGCGCGTTGCGCGAGCAGTCGCGTGAGCTCCTCGTAATCCTGCGAAGGTACCTGACCGTGCAACCGCGAGATTCCCCGAAAAATCACCATCAGGGTGCTGAGGCTCTTCTCCAGGACCTCGAGCTGCAGCTTGGAGTCCCCTCCCGCTCCCATCGTGGCCTGACGCAGCTGCAGCAGCTTGCCCATCGTCTGCTGCTCGACTTCGAGGCGGAGATCCGACGGCGAGACCCGGATTCCGTCAAAGGGCGGATTCCCAAACAGAACGCGATGCCGCTCCAGGACATCCGCGTACTCCATCGGAAAGATGTCGGCCGAGGACCGCCACTCACTGTTCGTGAACGTGAGCGGTGGCGGATTCCCATCCTCCGCCCAGGCCTTCGACACTGCCGCGACTGCGCGGAGTCTCTCCAGAGGGAGCGCGTCTACGATCACCAGCACGTTGTAGTCCGATTTCCCCGGGTTGTGCTCGCCCGCGATTGCGGAGCCGAAGAGCACCACCGAACGCAGTCCATCGCCGTACGCGAGCTGAAGCTGCCTTACAAGTTCTTCAAGTTTCATCATGGCTCCGAGTCCTTCCTCGCCGGATGCGTGATAGCGCCTGTCTCGTCCTAGCCGTCTCCATTTCCGTCACCAGCTCGATCCCCCACCGCCGCCTCCGAATCCGCCCCCACCGCCGAATCCTCCGAATCCTCCGCCACCTCCTCCTCCCCAGCCGCCGCCGCCACCCCACCCACTGCGGCCACCGCTGCCAAATCCGCCGAATCCTCCGGTCGGAAGGAAGATGGGGAAGCAGCCGCCGCAGCCCCCTCCCCGCCGTCGCCGTCCCCTGCTCAGGAGAAACAGCACGACGATGAAGATGATGAAGATCGCGAAAGGCGGAATTCCCCGGGTGTTACCCGACGGGTACTCGTAGCTCGGTTGCGCCAGCGGTGGCGGAGCAAGCGCCGTATCCAGCGAGAAATTGAACTCCCTCGCGAAACGCTCGGCGGTCCTCAGCGTGACGAGCTCGAGGCCCGTGCTGTAGTCCTGCGCAATGAATGCCGGCGTCGCCTCGCGGCAGATGGTGCCCACGACGGCATCGGTGATGAATCCCTCGGCACCGTATCCGGTAGCTACGAAACAATGCCCGCGCCCGTCCTTGCTAGTTTCCTTGGGAACGACGAGGATGACAGCCCCTGCGTTCCGCGTTGGGTCGCCGGGCTTCCCGATCTTTCCAACCTTCCACTGGCGTCCAATCTGGAGCGCAATCTCCTGGACGTCGCGCGTCCCGATATCGGGAAGCGTGACGATGGCGATCTCGCCCCTCGACTTCGTTCTCACATCGTCCGCGATGCGCTCCATGCGCTGCGCGGCGTCAGGCTGGATTACGTGCGCAAAGTCGTTTACGAGCCCGGTCGGGGCCGGGATCTGGATGCCTTGAAGGAGGAAGAGCGAGACTGCACGTAGAACGGCGATCAGTGTTGCCGTCAATGGAAAGCCCATCAGCACCGTGATAAAGATCTACTCTCCCTTGATTTCATGGTTTGGCAGGAGGTCTATTTAGCAGATGATTCCCTTTCAAGTCAACCGCGTCCGCGCGCTCTTCCTGGTAGGGCTTGCTCTCGGGTGCGCACCCGCCAACGGCAGCAAGAAGGGCGGCGAGAGCGGTGCGGTTACCCGCGGCGATACCGCGGCGGTTCTTGCCGCAGCCGCCGCGCCAAAGGATTCGGACGGCGTCAAGGCTGACCTCGCCCGCATCCAGGGAAGTCCGACGGCACCCGTCTGGGTGATCGAAGTGAGTGACTTCCAATGTCCATACTGCAAGCAATGGCACGAGCAGACGTACCAGAAGCTGCGCGACGAATTCGTGCGAACCGGCAAGGTGCGACTCGCGTATATCAACTTTCCGCTCGCACAGCACATCCACGCCGTGCCCGCCGCTGAGTCGGCAATGTGCGCCGGCGCGCAAGGAAAGTTCTGGGCGATGCACGACGCACTCTTCACCAGTCAGACTAAATGGGAGGGGTTGCCGTCGCCCGCTCCATTCTTCGATTCGCTCGCCCGCGCGACGGGTGTCGATGTCGCACGCTGGCGGCAGTGCGTCCAGTCGGGAAAGATGAAGGCGTGGATCCAGGCGGACCACGATCGCGCTCAGGCCGCGGGTGCGGCTTCGACGCCCAGCTTCATGATCGGCGACAAGATCCTCATCGGCGCGCAGCCGATCGAGAATCTACGCAGCGCGATAGACTCCGCGCTCGCCAAGAGCAAGAAGACTACTCCTTAAGCCCAAGAAAGGACCGCCGTGAATTCGCTGCTGCGAATTCCCTATGCTCTCGCGGGTGTCGTTACTCACGCGTTCGTCCGCGCTGTTCCCGCCGGCGACTCGAAGTTTCGCCGCGGGCTGGCTGCCCGGCGCGGAATTTTGGAGCGATACACGCAATGGGCGGCCCGCTCCCGCGATACGTCGCGGCCACTCGTGTGGTTCCATGCACCTTCGGTCGGCGAGGGCCTCCAGGCTCTGCCCGTCATCGAGCTGGTTCGCTCACGACGTCCCGACGTTCAGGTCGCGTACACGTTTTTCTCGCCGAGCGCCGAAGGATTTGCCCGCTCCCTGCCTGCGGATTTTTCTGACTACCTGCCGTTCGACACTTTCGATGACGCCGACGCAATAATCTCGGCACTACGGCCAAATGCGCTGGTATTCAGCAAGCTGGACATCTGGCCGGCGCTCACCGAGCGCGCTGCAGCCGCGCGAGTTCCGGTAGGAGTGATCAGCGCCACGCTCCCCGAATCCTCCGCCCGGCGCGGCGTATTGGCGCGGGCACTCCTCGGCGACGCATACCGGTCGATCGAGCGCGTCGGCGCCATCGACGAGAAAGACGGCGAGCGCCTGCGCGAGCAGGGCGTGCGAAGTGACAGGATCGGTGTGACCGGTGACACTCGCTACGACCAGGTGTGGTCGCGCGCGCAGCGGCAGCACTCCCCCCTCGTGCAGTCGCTGCGTTCCGCTCGGCCGACACTGGTTGCCGGTTCGACCTGGCCGACTGACGAGGCGCATCTTCTTCCGGCCTGGACCAGGATCCGCGACAAGATTCCCGATGCGCGGCTCGTCGTCGCACCACACGAAGCGACCGATGCGCATCTCCGCTCGATCGAGCGCTGGGCTCGCGCCGGCGCCCTCAAGCTCGCGCGCATAGAGGCCGATGATGCATCGGATGCCGATGTCATCCTTGTGGATCGTTACGGGATTCTGGGCGACCTCTATGCTTTCGCTGATGTCGCCTACATCGGTGGTGGATTCCAGTCGGCTGGGCTGCATTCAGTGCTCGAGCCCGCGGCATTCGGCGTTCCCGTGTTGTACGGGCCGCGGAACGAAAAAAGTCGTGACGCCGCCAGGCTAATCGAAGCCAGTGGCGGGGCTGTCGTCACCGGAGCGGCGGATCTTTCGCTCAGACTGGCCGACTGGCTCGGCTCGGTCCCGGCGCGAGATGCGGCCGGCGCTTCGGCTCGCGCGATGGTTCAGAGCGGCTTGGGCGCCGCCGAGCGATCTTTCGCTCTCGTCACGGCTTTGCTTGCTCGGTGAAAACCCGCGGGGGATGCACCGGCGCTCTCAACCCCACCGCACTCGTGCTCGGCTTGTGGACGAAGAAGCCCTGGACGAGATGGACGCCGAGTGACTTCACCATGTCGTATTCTTCCTTGCGCTCGACCCCCTCTGCGATGACCATCGCGCCGTGCTCGTTCGCGAACCGGACCATCGTCTCCACCAGATTCTGCTTGATGAAATTCTGGTCGATGCAGTTGATGAGCGATATATCGAGCTTGATGAAGTCCGGCTCGAGGTTCGCGATCGAGCCCAGGCCCGCGTAGCCGCTTCCCGCGTCGTCCACCGCGAAGCGATATCCCTCGTCGCGGAATTCCTTCAGGCGACCCCGGAACTTCGGGTAGTCCTTGATCGCCGTTCTCTCGGTGATCTCGATCACGACGCGCGACGGATCCCTAACGTTCAGCGTCTTCACGTCGAATGAGGGATCGGCGAAATCCGCCGGATCCACGTTCATGAACAGGAGCTCGCCATCCTTGAGGAGCTTCCCCATCCCTTCGATCGCGCGCTCCCGGCAGAGCCGGCTCAGGTCCCAGATCAGATCGGACTGCGCGGCGATCTCGAACATAACCTCGGGGCTGCGCATGCTGCGCATGGTGCCGCGCGCAAGCGCCTCGTACCCGAAGACCTTCTCGGTGTCGGTGACGACGATCGGATGGTACTCGATGTAGAGCCCGCGGTCGCGCAACGTCTCCCGGAGATCGGTCACTTTCCTGGCCTGCTCGCGGTGTTCCAGACTCTTCGAGGCGTTGGCGGCTTCCCTGATCCCACGATAGATCTGCCGCTCGAGGCGGAGCTTCGGGTTGTAGATCACGAGCGCGCGTCCGACGAAGATGTCGAACAGTGCCGCGATGTCCTCGCCGTGAACGCGCTCGATCTCAGTTGATACCGCTTCCTTGAGGCCCACAGTCAGCTCGGTGATCTCGGCCTCGGTCGCCGCCGGCGTGTCGTCCTGCGGCACGTGGAAGAAGACGAAGTCGTCGTCGTTCGGGAACGCGACCATGAGCTTCGATGAAGCGAGCGGACTCTTGGCGAGAAAGTCGCGCATCGCCTCGCCGGTCGTTTCGAGCACGCTATCGAGCTTTTCCCAGCCGTAGACGTCCTCGATCTTGGAATAGCGATCGAAGTTGAAGTAGAGGATGACGAGCTCACCGCGATCCTGCACTGCCTTGCGAACGCTGTCGACTGTTGCGGCAACCGTGGGGAGTCGCGTGAGCGAGTCACGCAGGAGCTGATGGTAATCCACGCTCAGGTCGCAGGGGTGGGAACGAGGAGCTTGATGTTTCG